>DATBSL010000202.1:0-4040 GCA_036559805.1 Vicinamibacteria bacterium | reverse complement strand
ATCAGCCGCTCGGCTTCGGAGACGAATGGCGGCACCGCCGCGTAGTGAAGGTTGCCGCTCACCTCCAGCACCACCTCGCGCGGCGACTCGCCGGGCGCGACCGGGACGAGGCGACGGTCCGCCAGCCGCAGCAGCCGCAGCCGAGGCGCGCTGGTGTTCGCGAGGTGGATCACGAGCCCGGTGCCCGAGCCGAGCAGGATCGCCCACTCGAGCGGCAGAACCAGGGTGGCCAGGAGCGTCAGCAGCAGCAGCAACCGCGTTTCCGCGGACGCGCGCCACAGCCGCAGCATCGCGCCCCTGTCGAGCATGCGGAACGCGGTCGCGAACAGCACGCCCGCGATGCAAGCCTGCGGCACGTCGGCGACGAAGCGTCCGGCGAAGAGCAGGATCGGCAGCGTCAGGAGCGCGGCCGCGGCCGCGGCCAGCCGCGTGCGCGCGCCGGCCATGCGGACGAGCGCCGAGCGCGTGAGGCTGGCCGACGCAGGAAAGGCGGCGGCGAAGGCCCCGGCGACGTTCGCCCAGCCCTGTGCGGTGATCTCGCGCTTCATGCTCGGCCGCGCTCCCCCCGCGCGCGCCGTCACCGCGAGCTCGAGCGTGCCGAGCAGCACGATCGCGCATGCTGGCAGCAGCTGCTGGCGCAGCAAAGCGGGGTCGAGCGCCGGCAGCGCGCCCGGCGGCCAGCCCGCGGGGACGGCGGCGCGCTCGCCGACGAGCGGGAGGCCCATCGCGCTGCTCCAGCCGAAGAGCCCCGCAGCACCCGCAGCCCCCACCACGCACAGCAGCGCGACCGGGAGCTTCGGCGAAAGCCTGCGGCTCGCGAGCAGCAGCGCCGTGGTCGCGGTGCTCATGGCTACGGCCGGCCAGCCGAGCGTCGGCAGCGCGCGTGCGACGCCCGCGAGCTCGGAGGCCAGGCCGTGCGCGTGCACCGCGAGGCCGAGCGCCTCGTCGAGCTGCATCGCCGCGATCAGGATCCCGGCGCCGGCCGTGAAGCCGACCAGCACCGACTCGGGAAGGAAGCGTACCAGCTCGGCGCCTCCGAGCGCGGCTGCCGCGATGCGGATCGCGCCGACGAGCAGCGTGAGCGTCGCGAGCGCCGGCAGCCCCTCGGGGCCGAGGAGACCGTTCGCGCCGAGCGACGGCGCGAGCGCCGCGAGGATCAGGAGCCCTGTCGTGTTCGTCGGCCCCGTCACCACCTGCGCGCTCTGGCCGAGAAGCGCCGCGATGAAGCCAGCGACGACGGCGGTCGAGAGGCCGTAGGCGGGCGGCAGCCCCGAGAGGAGCGCGTAGGCGAGGCACTGCGGAAGGCCCACGAGAGCGACGGTCAAGCCCGCGTGCAGGTCTCCCGGAAGCGCCTCCCGCAGCCAGGCTGGGCGTTCACTCATCGGCGGCCTTGCCCGAGCCCGGAAGCCTGTAGACGTCGCGGCCGGGCTTGAGCGGCCGCAGCAGCCAGTAGGGCCGCCGCGTGCCGTCCGGAGAGAAGCGAGCGGCGGGCTTCGCGAGCGCGAGCCACTCGGTATAGGCCTCGCGCGCCTTCGCCGTGTCGACCGAGACGTCGCCGGGGCGGTCGCCGGGCTGCGCGCGCGTCACGCGCACGGCCTGGTGCCAGCAGTGCATCCCCGACACCGGGTCGGGCTGGACCGGGAACGTCAGGTTCTGGTGGACCCCCGCGTCGGTCCACCAGATGCGCGAGGTGTCCGGGTCGTCGGACTCGAACGGCTTGATGTCCCGCTCCCGCCGCAGCAGCCAGCGCGAGCCGTCCCGCTTCAGGCTCACGGTCGCCATCGCCTGGCGCTGCCCGGGCCCCTCCAGCTTCCAGCGGCCCATGTGGTGGCTGCAGGCCACGACGCCCGGCCGGATCCCCTCGGTGACCCACGCCTTCACCACGAAGTGCCCGATGCGCGTCTCGACGCGGACGAGGTCCCCGGTCGCGAGGCCGAGCGTCGCTGCGTGGCTCGGGTGGATCCAGAGCGGGTTCGTGTGCGCGATCTCGTCGAGCCACTTGCTGTTCGCGCTGCGTGTGTGGATCTGAACGGGCAATCGGAACGTGGGGATGAGCGGCACCTCGTCTTCCGCGAGGCTCTGCGGGTGCACGTGGCTGCGGATGTAGGTGGGCAGCGCGTACTCGGGCCAGCCCCAGGCCTTGAGCGTCGAGGAGTAGAACTCGAGCCGGCCGCTCGGCGTCGGGAAGCCGCGCAGCACCTCGCCGTCCACGTCGATGCCGACGGGCCGGCGCCCGGACGCGTCCGGATCGGGCGACGGCACCGGGACGACGTTGTCCGACGCGGCCTTCTCGGCGCGCGTGTAGACGCGGCCCTGCGGCGTCCGGCTGACGTCCTCGAGCTCCGACGCTGGGACCTTCGCCGTGTGCTGCGCACCCACGCCGCGGGCCACTTCGAAGGCGCCGTAGCGCCGCATGTATTCGAGCGGCGACAGGCCCTCGGCCTTCGCCTTCTCCGGCAGGCCCGGCACGGACTGCGCGAAGATGAAGCCGTAGTACTCGTCGACGCCCAGCTTGGCGCCCGGCTCGCGCTTCGACTCGAAGTAGCGGCGGATCCCCATCGCACCGTCGGGGTCGATGCGCCAGGAGAGATCGATCCACAGCTCGTTCTCCTCCCAGACCTCGCCGGGGTTGACCTCGCGCGTGTCGGCGATCGTCTCGCCGAGGCGGGTCCGCGCCTCCTTGAGCACCGGCTGGCGGAAGCCGATCCATTGGGCGTCGTGCGTCTCGTACGAGTGGAGGTCGTGGCGCTCCGATCCCAGTCCCACCGGCAGCACGTAGTCGGCGAAGTACGCCGACTCGCTCCAGGTGGGCGTCAGCGCCACGTGCAGGCCCACCTTGCTCTCGTCGCTGATCGCCTCGATCCAGGAGAGCCCGTCGGGGTTGGTCCAGACTGGGTTGTAGACGCGCGAGAAGTAGACGTCGAGCCGGCCGCGCCCCTCCTTCAGGAAGTGCGGGAGCAGGAACGACATCTCGTTCATCGCGAGCGGGTACTCCTGCGGCCAGGACAGCTCGTTCCAGCGGCGCGGGTGGGGCGGCGTGTGGATCGGCCGCGGCACGAACTTGTTCCACGCGTTCGGGAAGGTGCCGCCGGGCACGCCGACGGCGCCCATCAGCGCGTTCAGCAGGAAGAGCGTGCGTGTCACCTGCCAGCCGCCCAGGTTCCCCGCCGCGGCGCTCCTCCAGTTGTGCGTGCTGAGCCGCGGCCCGGCGGCCGCCACCAGCCGCGCGACTTCCTGGACGACCGAGGCCGCGACACCCGACTCGCGCTCCGCGAAGGCGAAGCTGTACATGGCGTAGACCTGGCCCAGCACCTCCTCGAAGGCCTCGAACGTCGGCTCGAGCTTCGGCCGCTCCGCCTCCATGAACTCGCGCCAGTTCCAGAAGCGCCGCACGAACTCGCGGTCGTAGAGCCGCTCTTGGATCAGGTGGTTCGCGATCGCGAGCAGGATCGCGGCCTCGCTGCCCGGCCACGGCGCGAGCCAGTGGTCGGCGTGTGTCGCGGTGTTCGAGAGCCGCACGTCGAAGACCACGAGCTTGGCGCCGCGCGCCTTGCCCTCCATCACGCGCTGCGCGTGCGGGTTGAAGTAGTGGCCGGACTCGAGGTGCGCGCTGATCAGCAGGATCAGCTCGGCGTTGGCGTGGTCGGGGCTGGGGCGGTCGTAGCCCATCCACCACTGGTAGCCCGCGCGCCCGCTCGACGAGCAGATGTTGGTGTGCGAGTTGTGGCCGTCCACGTCCCAGGCCGCGAGCACGCGCTCGGTGTAGCCGTCCTCGCCCGGGCGTCCGACGTGGTACATCACCTCGTCGTGGCGTCCTTCCGCGATCGCCTTGCGGATGCGGCCCGCGATGTCCGTGAGCGCCTCGTCCCAGGAGACGCGCTGCCAGCGGTTCTCGCCGCGGCGGCCCGCGCGCTTCAGCGGGTAGAGGATGCGGTCGGGGTCCTGCACCTGGTTGAGCGTCGCCGGGCCCTTGGCGCAGTTGCGGCCGCGCGAGCCCGGGTGCTCGGGGTTGCCCTCGAACTTGCGCACCTCGAGCGTCT
>DATBSL010000201.1:0-11847 GCA_036559805.1 Vicinamibacteria bacterium | reverse complement strand
GGGACATCTTCGGGCTCGTGCTCGGCCAGAGCGTCCGGCTCGTGCTGGTCGGCCTCGGCGTGGGCGTCGTCGCGGCGCTCACGCTCGGGCGCACGCTCTCCACGTTCCTGTACGGCGTCTCGCCGTACGATCCCTTGACCTACGCGGTCGTGATCGCCGTGCTGCTCGGGACCGCGCTCCTGGCCGGCTACCTGCCCGGGCGGCGGGCGGCGGCCACGGATCCCGTGAAGGCGCTGCGGGCCGACTGACGGCGCCACGTCGAGAAGTATTCGAGCTGGTCTCCCGGGATTCAACAAATGGGCGGCAACTAGCGTCTATAGCTTCATGCAATCCGTCCTGCAGGACGTGCGCTACGGGCTGCGCGGGCTCTGGAAGGAGCCGGCGTTCACTTTTCTGGCGGTCTTCACGCTCGCGCTCGGGATCGCGGCCAGTACGACGATCTTCAGCGTGATCCAGAACGTCCTGCTGGACCCGTTCCCGTACAGGGACCCGGATCGCGTGGCGGCGCTCCAGATCCGCGATCCGGCCCGGCCGCGCGGGGGCGGACGCAGCTTCTTCCAGACGCCGGAATGGCTCGACTACCGCGAGCAGCTCCAGTCGTTTGAAGACGTGATCGGCGGGGGCTTCGAGGACGTGCTGTACTCGACCGGCGAGGGCACCGAGCAGTTCGCCGGCGCTTTAATGACGGGCAACACGTTCGAGTTCCTCGGCGTCCCCGCGCTCCTCGGTCGGACGCTGCTGCCCGACGACGCGCGGCCGAGCGCGCCACCCGTATTCGCGATGAGCTACAAGCTGTGGGCCGCCCGCTTCGGCTCGGACCCGGGGATCGTGGGTCGCAGCTTTGTCCTCAACGGCGTGCCCACGACCCTGGTCGGGATCATGCCAGCCCGTTTCACGAAGCAGGCGGCCGACCTTTATCGGCCCGTCGTCCTCGACCGCGCCGATCTGGAAGGCCGGGAGCGCTTCCTCCTGTTCCAGGGACGGCTCAAGCCAGGCGTGACGCTCGACGAGCTCGAGGCCGAGGCTCGCATCGTCGCCGAGAGACTCGCGAAGGTCTACCCGCGCAACTACCCGGAGAAGTTCACGGTCAAAGCCGTGAGCTGGCTCGACAACGTGATCGGCCAGTTTCGCAAGACGCTCTACACGCTCGCCGCCGCAGTCGGGCTGCTGCTGCTGATCGCGTGCGCGAACGTCGCCAACATGCTGCTCACGCGCGCGACCGTCCGCGAGCGCGAGCTGGCGGTGCGTGCCTCGCTCGGCGCGAGCCGCGGCCGGCTTGTGCGCCAGCTTTTGGTCGAGAGCCTGCTGGTGGCAGTGCTCGGCGCGGTCACCGGCTGCCTGATGGCCTGGCTCGGGCTCCCCGCGCTCGTGAGGGCGATCCCCGAGGGCCTCATCCCACGCGAGGCGGTGATCCGGCTCAACCTGCCGGTGCTGCTGTTCAGCCTGGGAGTCGCGCTCGTCACGTCGCTCGTTTGCGGCCTGCTGCCGGCGCTGCGCGCGGCCGGCCGCGACATCGCCTCTCCGCTCAAGGACTCCGGCAAGGGCACGACCGCGGCCGGTGCGCGCGGCCGGCGGCTCAACGACAGCCTGGTAGTCCTGGAGGTGGCGCTGTCGCTGGTGCTGCTCGCGGGCGCGGGCCTGTTGATGCGCAGCTTCGTCAAGCTCCAGACGCAGGAGCTGGGCTTCAACCCGGAGGGCATGCTGCACGCCCGCATCCCGCTGCCGCGGGGCCAGTATCGCGAGGCGGAGGAGAAGCGTGTCTTCTTCCGGCAGGTGCTCGACCGCGTGGAGGCGCTTCCCGGTGTCGTGAGCGCGACCGTGACGAGCTCGCTGCCGTCCTTCGGCGGGATCCGCAGCGAGGTCGAGGTCGCGGGCAAGGCGCACACCGAGCGCTGGGAGGCGATCTACACGCTCTGCAGCGAAGGCTACTTCCAGACGATGGGGCTGCGGCTGCGGCGCGGGCGCCTGCTCTCCCCGGCGGACCTCGCGGACTCGCGGCGCGTGGCCGTCGTGAACCAGGCGCTCGTCGGCCGGTTCTTCGGCGAAGACGACCCGATCGGCCGCACGATCGAGCTCAAGCACCTGGCGACGCTCGCGAACTCGCCGGTCGCGAGCCCGGTGTTCGAGGTCATCGGCGTGGTGGCGGACGCCAAGAACCAGGGCCTGCAGGACCCGGTCATGCCGGAGGCGTTCGTCCCGCACGCGATCACGGGCAGCTTCGAGCGCGGGATCCTGGTGCGGACGAGCACCGAGCCCATGGCGCTGCTCGAGAGCGTGAAGCGCGAAGTGTGGGGCGTCGACCGGAACGTGGCGCTCACCATGACTGACAGCATTGCGAGCTCGCTCCGGCGCTTCGCGTACGCGGAGCCGCGCTTCAGCCTCGTCGTGCTCGGCATCTTCGCGGGCGTGGGCCTGGTGCTGGTGGCGCTCGGCGTCTTCAGCGTGGTGGCGTACACGGTCTCGCGCCGCACCCACGAGATCGGCATCCGCATGGCGCTCGGCGCCGACCGCGGGGACGTGCTCGGACTCGTGCTGCGGACGGGCTTCAGGCTGGTCGGGATCGGCATCGTCGCCGGAGCCCTGGCCAGCCTGGCGGCGGCGCGCGTCCTGGCGAACCAGCTCTTCGGGATCCCGCCGCACGACGTCGTGACGCTGGTCTCGGTCGCCGGCGTGGTCGCCCTCGCGGGTCTTCTGGCCTGCTACTTCCCGGCGCGGCGCGCCACGCGGGTCGCTCCGATCATCGCGCTGCGCTCCTGAGGCGCAGTTGCGGCCGCGGCGCTTCAGTCGGTACGCAGCGCCACGGCCGGGTCGACGCGCGTCGCGCGCCGGGCAGGCACGAGCCCCGCGAGGAGGGCGGTCGCGCCCAGCACGAGCGCGACGAGGAGGATCGTCGCCGGGTCGACCGGCCGAACCTCGAAGAGCAGCGTCGCGAGGAAGCGGCCGAGCGCCAGCGCCAGGCCCAGGCCGGCCACAGCACCGAGCAGCACGGGCCGGCCGCTCTCGGCGAGGACCATCCGCAGCACCTGTGCAGGCTGCGCTCCGATCGCCATCCGGATCCCGACCTCGCGCGTGCGCCGGGCCACTGCATAGCTCGCGACTCCATAGATGCCGAGCGCTGCGAGCGCCAGGGCCGAGGCGCCGAACGCCGCGACGAGCGCGAGCGTCAGCCGGCGGTCGGCCACCGAGGCCGCTCGAACCTCGGCCACGGTGCGGAAGCGCGGGGGAATCTCGGGATCGAGCTCGCGCAGCACCCGGCGCGCGGCGGCGACGAACGCCGCGGTGTCGCCCTCGGCGTGAACGACGAAGCTCACGCGCGCTGCGGTGCGCGGCCTTTGGCGGTGGCTCGCGTACAGGGTCGCCTTGGGCGGCACGTTGAGCCCTGCCTCGCGCACGTCGCCCACCACGCCGACGATCGTGAACACCCGCCGGTCCCCGTCCATGTTGCCGAACTGGATGCGCCGGCCGATCGCGCCGCCGTTCGCGAAGAAGCGCTGCTTCGCGAAGCTCTGGCTGACGACCGCCACGTGGGGCGTGTCCGGGCCGTCCTGAGGCTCGAACAGCCGGCCGGCCGCGAGCGGAATCCCGAGCGCCGCGAAGTAGCCTTCGCTCGCGACGCGGAAGATCGCGCCGCCGGTCCGCTCGGGATCCTTGTAGAGCACCGCGAATTCCTTCGGGTCGCTGACCTCGTGGTCTTGGACGAGGAAGATGCCGTCCGCGCCCTCCGCCCCGAGCGGGATCTCGTTGCTCACGAGGCCCGCGGCGCGCACGCCGGGCACTGCGCGCAGGCGCTCGAGGAGCTCGTCCTGGAAGCGCACGCGCGCCGGCAAGGGCGAGTCGAAGGGCAGCGCCACCTCCATCGCGACGACGCTCTCGGTCCGATACCCGGGGTCCACGTCGAGCAGCCTCTGCAGGCTCCGGCCGAGGAGGCCGCCGCCCACTAGCAAGGCCATCGTGGCCGCCACCTGCGAGGCGACGAGCGCGTCGAGCAGCCGCCGGCTGGCGCCGCCCGCCGGCGCGCGTTGGCCGTCGGCGAGTCCTTTGAGTGCCGATTCGCGCGTGGCGCGGAACGCCGTCAGGAGGCCCAGCGCCACCGCGGTGAATGCCGTGAGGGCGATCGCGCAGGCGAGCGCGTGCCCGCTCACGCTCACCTCGGCCGCCCGCGGCAGCTTCGCCGGGTCGATGCGAGCCACGGCGCGCACGATCGCGAGCGCGAGCAGGAGGCCCAGGCCCGCGCCGGCGGCGCAGAGCACGAGCGCCTCCGTCACCAGCTGGCGCACGAGGCGCAGCCGTCCCGCGCCGAGCGCCGTGCGCATCGCGAGCTCGCGGCGGCGCGCCGCGGACTGCGCCAGCAGCAGGTTGGCGACGTTGGCGCAGGCGGCCAGCAGCAGGAAGCCGACGCTGCCGAGCAGCACCAGGAGCGTGCCCCGGGCGCGGCCGCTCAGCGCCTCGCGCAGCGGCAGGACCGCCGTGTCGGCCATCCGCGTGTCGTCGCCGTACTGCTGCCGCAGGCGTCGCGCGATCGTGCCGAGGTCCGCGCGCGCTGCCTCGAGCGAGACGCCGTCACGGAGGCGTCCGATCGCCCGCCAGTTGTGGCCCGTGCGGTGGGGGTTGCGCGGCTCGAGGGCCTTGGGGACGTAGACGTCGGTGTCCGCCGGGAAGGCAGCCTTCGGCGGAAGGACACCGATCACGGGATGGACCCGGCCGGAGAAGCGGAGCCTCAAGCGTGAGAGGTCCGTCTCCGAAGCGAGCGAGCGGCGCCAGAAGCCGTAGCTCACGACCGCGGCCGGGTCGGCGTTCTCGGACGTCTGCTCGGGAAAGGCGCCACCCCTTTCGGGACGAACGCCGAGCGCCCGGAAGAATGCCGGGGAGACCGCGGTGACGTGCGCGCGCACCGGCTCGCCGCCGCCGACGACGGACACGACACCCGAGCCGTAGACCGCGAAGGCCGCGAGCGACCGGTTCTGGGCCTCCAGGTCCTCGAAGTTCGGCTCGGACATCTGCGACATGCGGTGGCCGTCGGGGCGGACCTGGAACACCGCCACGATCCGTTCGCTGCCCGGGTAGGGCAGCGGCCGCAGCAGGACGTCGTAGGCGACGCCGTAGATCGCGGTCGCGGCGCCGATTCCGAGGCTCAGGGCCAGGACCGCGACGATCGTCGTGCCCCGGTTGCGTGCGAGGAACCGAAAGGCGTACCGCAGATCGCTCCACCAGCCGTCCATCGAGCCCTCCTCGAGGCCTCGCGCGGGCCTTCGGTGCGTTGAGACGGCGGGCGCGGGCAGACCGTTTGAAACAGGCGAGAATGGTGCGATGGACGGAAGCGGAGCGGGCCCGGATCCGTCGAGGTACCCGGCGGCGCGGCTGTTCGCGCGCCGCCTGGAGGCGCACTTCGCGCCCGCGGCCGACGCGGCGTCGATCGAGGCGCTGATCGACGCCGGGTTCTGGGCAAGCCTGCAGCGCGAAGAGGGCTACACTCCGGAGATCTCGCTCGCGTTCCTGCCCAGGTTGCGCGCCGAGAGCCCGCTGCTGCTCGCGCCGCCGCTGCCGCTCGGGCCGCGTGCGCTCGCGCAGCTGGCGCCGGCCGTCGAGCGCCCGGGCATCCACCTCGGGGTGTGGCGCGAGAATGGTGAGCTCGTCGTGTGGGGCACCACGCGCACCGTCCCCGTGGGCTGCTTCGTGCTCGAGGTCGTCGGACCGGGCTTGCTGGTCGTGAAGCACCGGGAGCGCGAAGACTCCCCGAAGTTCCGCAACCTCGCGGTGTTCGAAGGCGACCAGGTCAAGGTGCTCAACCGCGCAACGGCGGAGGCCGCCGATCTGCCCGTCGTGCTGC
Organism: Vicinamibacteria bacterium; assembly: GCA_036559805.1. Lineage (GTDB taxonomy): Bacteria > Acidobacteriota > Vicinamibacteria > Fen-336 > Fen-336 > DATBSL01. The sequence continues at coordinate 6,020 of DATBSL010000201.1, read as the reverse complement.
GTGCGCTCGTCGGGGCGGAGGTGCGGAGCACGGGCAACGAGCTCGCCGGCGACGTCGTGCTGCGCCTCGCGGTCTCGATGCGCGCTCACAAGCGCGGCGGTACGCTGCTGGTGGTGCCCGCCGGCAGCGATGCGTGGCTCGAGTCGATCGTGCGCCCGATCCGCTACGCCGTCGAGCCGCCATTCACCGAGCTCGCCGAGCTCGCGAGCGGACCGGTCGACGCCGAGCCCGACCCGATCCGGCTCGGCCGCGTGGTGGACGCGCTCGCGGGCCTCACGGCCGTCGACGGAGCGACGGTGATCACCGATCGCTTCGAGCTTCTGGCGTTCGGAGTCAAGATCGGCCGGCCCGACGGACGCCTGCGGGCCGAGCGGGTTTCGTTCAGCGAGCCGGTCGAGGGCGGCACGCCGGTGATCCTGGCTCCCTTGCAGCTCGGTGGCACGCGCCACATCTCGGCGGCGCAGTTCGCCCAGGACCAGCAGGACGCCGTCGCGCTGGTCGCATCACAGGACGGCCGCTTCACGGTGTTCGCGTGGTCGGCGCGCGAGGGGCTGGTGCGCGCCCACAGGATCGAAGCGCTGCTGTTGTAGCCGGGCTCGCGGCCCAGAGCTCAGCCGCGCCGCGAGTCGAGGGCCGGCTGCCCGAACAAAGCCGCGAAGTGCACGGTCAGCCGGTCCATCACGTCCTCGATCGGCAGCGGACGGCCGACGGCGCGCTCGAGGCTGGTGACGCCGCGGCCGCGGATGCCGCAGGGCACGATCAGGTCGAACGCGGAGAGGTCGGTGCCGACGTTCAGCGCGAAGCCGTGCGACGTGACCCAGCGCGCGATGCGCACGCCGATCGCGCCCACCTTCTGCTCGCCGAGCCACGCGCCGGTGAGACCCTCCACGCGGCGTGCGGCGAGCCCGTAGTCGGCGCAGGTCCGGATCATCAGCTCCTCGAGGTCGCGCACGTAGCGGTGCACGTCGCGACGCTCCGGCGGCAGCTCGAGGATCGGGTAGCCGACCAGCTGGCCGGGACCGTGGTAGGTGACGTCGCCGCCGCGACCGGTCTCGAAGACCTCGAAGCCCCGGGCGCGCAGCGCCTCGGCGGGGAGGAGCACGTTCTCCTGGCGGGCGTTGCGGCCGAGCGTGAAGACCGGGTCGTGCTCGAGCAGCAGCAGCTGGTCGGGAATGCGGCCCGCCTGCCGCTCGGCCACGAGCTCGGCCTGCAGCTCGAGTGCCCGCGCGTACGCCACACGCCCCAACCTCCTGACGACCAGTGTTCCGTTCACGCTGAAGGCCTACAAGTAACGGACGCGCCCGCGGAGCCGAATTCACTTCGGCGGAGCGGCGGGGGGGTCTGGGGGGTGCGACTCAGCACCCCCCAGAACACTAAAGCGACGATTCGTCGAACTCCTGCAGTGTCTTCTTCATGTGGGCCATGAAGCGGTCGGCGTCCGCGCCGTCCACGAGCCGGTGGTCGAAGGTGAGCGCCACGTAGGCCATGGTGCGGATCGCGATCGCGTCGTCGCGCACGACGGGCCGCTTCTCGATCGTGCCCAGGCCGAGGATCGCCACCTGCGGCTGGTTGATGATCGGCGTGCCGAAGAGGCTGCCGAAGACGCCGGGGTTGGTGACGGTGAACGTGCCGCCCTGGACCTCCTCGACCTTCAGCTTCTTGGCCCGCGCGCGCTCGGCGAGGTCCTGCACCGAACGGGCGAGGCCGAGCACGTTCTTCTCGTCGGCGTTGTGGATCACCGGAACGATCAGGCCCCACTCGAGCGCGACCGCGATGCCCAGGTTGACGTCCTTGCGGTAGACGACGTTGTCGCCGTCGATGCTGGCGTTCAGGACGGGAAACGCCTCGAGCCCGTCCACCACCGCCTTCAGCACGAACGGCAGGTAGGTGAGCTTCACGCCGCGCTCCTCGAACGACGCGCGGTGCTTGTGGCGCAGCTGGTCGAGGCGCGTGAAGTCGATCTCGAAAACGGTCGAGACGTGCGCCGAGGTGCGCTTCGACAGCACCATGTGCTCGGCCGTCTTCTTGCGGATCGGCGACATCGGCACGACCTGGACGCGCGATCCCGGCGTCCGTGGCACGGGAGCGGGCGCGGGTCCCGGGGCCGCCGCAGGCGGGGCGGCCGCGGGCTGCGGCGCGGCGGGCGCCGCAGGCGCGGGGCGGCCCTCGATGTGGCTCAGGATGTCCTGCTTGGTCACCCGCCCGCCGATGCCCGTGCCCGGCACGCCGCTGATGTCGACCTGGTGCTCCGCGGCGATCTTGCGCACGACCGGGGACGAGCGGGTGAGGCGCAGCTCGTCGGCGGTCATCTCGTCGCGAGCGCTGTCGGCGGGGGGCTGCGGTGCCTGGCGCTCGCCCTCGATGTGGTACTCGACGGGAGGAGGCGGCGCGAGCGGCGCGAAGGCGAGTGGAGGCGCGGGCCGCGGTGGGCCCGGCGCCGCCGGATGAGCGGGTGCTTCGGCCGCCGCAGGAGCTGCGACGGGCGTGGGCGCTGCGGGAGGCGGCGGGGCGGGGGCCACCGGAGCGGGGGCCACCGGAGCAGGCATCGGGATGGGCGGCAGCGTCACGACGCCAGCCGCTGCCGAAGGCGGCTGGGGCGGCTGTGCGCTCGCGACCAGCGGCGGCGACGCGTGGGCCTCGCCCGCGGCGGCGATCACGCCCACGACGGTGTTGATCGGAACCGTCGTGCCGGGCGCGACGCGGATCTCCTTCAGGACGCCGGCGGCCGGCGAGGGGATCTCCGCGTCCACCTTGTCGGTCGAGATCTCGAACAGCGGCTCGTCGCGCTCGACCTTGTCGCCGACGTTCTTGAGCCACTTCGTGACGGTGCCCTCGGCGATCGATTCCCCCATCTGGGGCATGATGACGTCGGCCATGGCTCTCCTCGCTCGCTCGTCGCCCTAGGCGTCGATCGCGTGGCCGTAGACGGCCTCGGCGGCCTGCATCAGCGCCTCGGGCAGCGTCGGGTGCGGGTGGATGGTGCGGAAGATCTCCTCGGTGGTGCTCTCGAGCCGCAGCGCCACGGCCGCCTCCGAGATGAGGTCGGTCGCGTGCGGGCCGACGATGTGCACGCCCAGCACCTCGTCGTACTTCGCCTCCGAGACGACCTTCACCAGCCCCTCGGGATGGCCGACGATGCGCGGCTTGGCCAGGTTGCCGAAGCTGAAGCGGCCCACGCGCACGTCGTAGCCGCGCTTCTTCGCCTCGGCCTCGCTGAGGCCCACGCCGGCCACCTCCGGCCGGCAGTAGGTCGCCGACGGGACGCGGTCGTAGTTGAGCGGCTCGACGGCGTGACCGGCGAGGCGTTCGGCGACGCCGATGCCCTCGAACGACGCGACGTGCGCGAGCTGCGGGTGCGGCCGGTCGGGCAGCGCCACCACATCGCCGATCGCGAAGACCCCCGGCTCGTCGGTCGCCATCAGGTGGTTGGTCTTGATGTTGCCGCGGTCGAGCTGCACCTGCGTCGACTCGAGGTTCAGCCCGTCCGTCACGGGTCCGCGGCCCACAGCGACCAGCAGCACGTCGGCCGTCACGGTCTTCGACTCGCCCTGCGCCGTGCGGAAGCCGACCTCGACGCCGCTCGGTGTCTTGAGCGCCGCCTCGGTGCGCGCGCCCACGTGGATCGTCATCTGCTTGGCGAGCACCTTGTGCGCCTCGGCCGAGATCTCCTCGTCCTCGAGCGGCAGGATCCGCGGCAGCATCTCGAGCACCGTCACGCTCGAGCCGAAGCGGGCGAAGACCGACGCGAACTCCATCCCCACCGCCCCGGCGCCGATCACGATCAGGGTTTTCGGGATCTCCTTGAGCTGCAGCATGTCGTCGGAGGTGAGGATCTGCTTGCCGTCGGGCGCCATCCCGGGCAGGCTCTTCGGCTTCGAGCCCGTCGCGATCAGCACGTTCTTGGTGCTGACCTTCGTCTCGCCCGCGTCCGACTTGACCACGACCGTCTTGGCGCCCTCGAGCCGGCCGTGGCCCTTGAAGAGCGTGATCTTGTTCTTCTTGAACAGGTAGGTCTCGATCCCCTTGCTGAGCCGGTTGACGATGCGGTCCTTGCGGCCCATCACGGCGGGGAAGTCGAGCGCGACGTTGTCGGCCGTGATCCCGAACTCCTTGCGGTTCAGGAAGTCCTCGTAGAGGTCGGCGGTGTGCAGCAGCGCCTTCGTCGGGATGCAGCCGCGGAGCAGGCACGTGCCGCCGGGGCCCCCGGGGTCGCGCTCCACCACCGCGGCCTTCAGGCCCATCTGCGAGGCGCGGACCGCCGCGACGTAGCCTCCGGGGCCGCTGCCGATCACGGTGACGTCGAAGATCTCGCCGTTGGCCAAGGTCTCCTCCTAGAGTCGCGCGGGCGCCCCGCGCGAGGCCGCGCGCCGCAACAGGGCACGCTACCAGACCGACCGGGGCCTGACAAGGCGACGCGCGCTCCCGGAAGCCCCGGCATCGCTCCGGCGGGGTAAGATCGGGCTCCCTCCATGTCAGAGCCGCTGCTGATCGTCATCGCGATCGTGGTCATGCTGCTCGGCAACGGCTTGTTCTCGGGCAGCGAGATCGCGATCATCTCGTCGCGCAGGAGCAAGATCGACCGGCTGGCCGAGCACGGCAGCCGGGCCGCCTCGCGGGTCCGCGAGCTGCAGGACAACATGGACCGCTTCCTGGCAACGGTCCAGATCGGCGTCACGGTGTTCGGAACGCTGGCCGGCGTGCTGGGCGGCGTGCTCGCCTCCCGCTACTTCGAGCCGCAGCTCGCCGGCGGGGCGCTCGCGCGCTTCCTGCCGCCGGCGCTCGTGGCGAGCGGCCTGGTGGGCATCGGCATCGTCTACGTCGAGCTGGTGCTCGGAGAGCTCGTGCCCAAGGCGCTCGCGCTGCGCTACAGCGAGCGCATCGCGCTCATCGTGTCGGCGCCGTTCTTGATGATGTTCCGCGCGTCGCGCTGGCTGGTCGAGTTCCTCGCGGCCTCGACGCGCGTCGTGCTACGCCTCTTCGGCGTTCGCGACACCGGCCCGCGCACCTTCGTCTCGGAGGAGGAGATCAAGCACCTGGTCAAGGAGGGCCGCCAGCAGGGCGTCCTCGACCAGACCGAGATGGAGATCATCCACAGCGTCTTCGAGTTCAACGACATGCCGGTGCGCAAGGTGATGGTGCCGCGGCCCAAGGTGTTCGCGCTCGACGCCGACACGCCGCCCTCCGAGGTGGGCGGGCTGATCGTGGAGAGCGGCTTCTCGCGGATTCCGGCGTACGAGGGGTCGCTCGACAACGTGGCGGGCGTCGTCTACGTGAAGGACGCGCTGCGGCTGCTGGAGAAGCGCCAGCCCGTCGTGATCCGCAAGATCCTGCATCCGGTGCACCTCGTGCCGGAGACGAAGAAGGTGGGCGAGCTGCTGAAGGAGCTGCAGAAGCGGCGCACCCACCTGGCGATGGTCGTCGACGAGCACGGCTCGGTCTCGGGCCTCGTCACGCTCGAGGACCTGATCGAGCAGATCGTGGGCGAGATCCAGGACGAGTACGACTGGGAGGAGCGCCCGGTCGAGAGGCTGCGCGACGGCTCGATCGTCGTGGAAGGCACCGTCCCCGCCTCGGAGCTGCGCGACGTTCACGGGATTCCGCTTCCGGAAGGCGGGTTCGAGACGGTCGCAGGCTACATGCTCGAAAAGCTGGGCCGGGTCCCCAAGGGAGGGGAAGTCGTGCAGGACGGCAGCCACCGCTTCACCGTCGTAGACGTCGAAAAAAACCGCATCAGCAAGGTGAAGATCGAAAAGGCGCCACCGCGCACGGCCTCCGCTAGCAACCCAGGGCCTGCCTAGTCGTTCGGCGGAGGCTGCTGGGGCTGTGTCGTCGGCGGGCGGATCGGCTCGATCCGCGGCGCGTCGGGGCGCGGCGCCGGGGCGCCGGGGCCCTGCGCCGGCACTTCGAACAGGAAGGGCGAGGCCTCGCCGCCGACGAGGAAGGAGCGCAGGTCGCGCTCGGCGATGTCGCTGCGCCGTATGATGTGCGGCGTCAGCGTCATCACGATGTCGGTCTGCTGA
>DATBSL010000200.1:0-5886 GCA_036559805.1 Vicinamibacteria bacterium | reverse complement strand
GTCACGGTCCGCCCCACGATGAAGCCGAGCGTCGCGCCCGCGAGCACGTCGCTCAGGTGGTGGCGGTCCTGCTCGATGCGGGTGAGGCCGATGCAGGAGGCGAGCGCGTAGGCAGGCACGCCCACTTTCCAGCCGTAGTGGTGCGTGGCGATGCCGGCGAGGCTGAAGGCTGTGGAGGTGTGACCCGAGGGGAAAGACAGCGTGTCGCTGCCGTCGGGCCGCGTGCGGCTGACGGTTTTCTTCAGCAGCCCTGTGTAGGCGCCGTTCACGACGAGCGCCTGCGCGAAGTCGTAGCTCATGGAGCGGAACCGGCCTTGCGGCGCGAAGCGGCCTGCCACGAAGAGCGCCCCCACCATCGGGACGATCGCGCTGCCGCCCATCGTCGCGCCGGTCTTGCCGCAAGCGTTGCAGGCTCCCTTGAGCATGGTCTCGCTGTGGCCGTCGAACGCGGAGGCGAGCGTCGTGACGCCGAGGCCGACCGCGAACGGGAACAGGTTCTGGCCCGAGAAGACGCCCACGAAGTTGCGGCCCAGGTTCTTCGGGAAGGCTCGCATCGTGCGCCGGTCGTCGCGGGGAACGTCGAGCATGCTCGCGTCGAACGGCCGCGGCTCGGCGACGCTCGAGAGGTCGAGCGGCTGGGGTGTCTCGAGGCTCTGTGTCTCGAGGGTCTGCGGCTCGAAGGGGACATCCAGGCTCTGGCTGCGAGCCGGGCCTGCACCGAACGCCAAGACCAAGGCCAGCGTTGCGCCGGCGGCCACTTCGAGCTTCCTCAACTGTCCCCTCCTGACGCGCGACAGCGCGACGAGTCCGAGGAGTATCGCACGACGTTTTCGCGACCCGCTGCCAGGGTTCGCCAACTCGCGTCAAGAGTTGTCAAGGACGCGGTCCGGCTAGCGGTGCTTCGCCTCCGCGAGCACGAGCGACGCGGAAAGGCCGGCCGGGAGGGGGTGGATCTCGGGGTGGAGCGCGTGCGCCAGGATCTCGAGGCTGTCGACCAGGCGCGGCCCGGGGCGGCTGAAGTAGTGCGAGCCGTTTGCCACGTAAACGCGGCCGGCGCGCACCGCTGGCAGCGCGCGCCACGCAGCAGCGTCCCTGAGCGCGTCCGTGTCCACGAGCGTCCGCTCCACGTCGAACCCGCAGCAGGCGACGAACACGACCTCAGGCGCAGCCGCCGCCACCTCGTCCCAGGTCAGCGTGCGCGAGCGCTGGCCCTCGCGGCCGAGCGTCTCCATGCCCCCGGCGAGGCGCACCAGCTCGGGGTTCCAGTGGCCGCACGAGAACGGCGGGTCGAGCCACTCCAGGAGCGCGACGCGCGGGCGGTGCTCGAGGCGTGCGGACCGCGCGGCCACCGCCTCGACGCGCGCCTCGAGCCCCCGCACGGTCTCGTCTCCCCGGGCCGGGATGCCGGCCGCCTCGGCCACGAGCCGGATCGCGCCGTAGACCTGGGCGAGCGTCTCGGGCTCGAGGTTGACGACCGGCGGCCGCCCCGGCAGCGCGCAGGCCGCGTCCTGCACCTCCCGCTCCGCGACCGCGCACACGTCGCAGAGCGCCTGCGTCACGATCAGGTCCGGCCGCAGCGCTTCGAGCGTCTCGAGGTCCAGCGAGTAGAGCGCCGTTTGCCCGGCCAGGCGTTCGCGGACCAGGCGGTCGATCTCTCCGCTCGGAGCGTCCTTCGGGACGAGCGTGCGCGTCGCCTTCGGCAGGCCGCGCACGAAATCGGGGAAGTCGCACTCGTGCGTGACCGCGACGAGCTGGTCGCCCAGCCCCAGGCTGCAGACGATCTCCGTCGCGCTCGGCAGCAGCGAAACGATCCTCACGACAGCCCTCCGGAAGGGGTCAGGTCTTGTATCTTGACATGCAACCCTTCGGCCGCGGGCGGCGTCCCACCGGCATGACCGAGCTGCGCCTGGCGCTGCGCTCCCTGGGCAGGGCCAGGGTCTTCACGGCGGTCGTGGTGGTGTCGCTCGCGCTCGGGATCGGCGCCAACGGCGCGATGTTCGGCCTGGCCGACCAGGTCCTGCTGCGCCTGCTTCCCGTGCACAACCCGCGCGAGCTCGTGCTGCTTCGCATCGACGGCGGGCGCTTCGGGTCGAACTCCGGGGACGGGGTGCACACGTTCTCGCACCCGCTCTACCTCGCGCTTCGCGACCGGAACACGGTCCTCGCAGGACTTACGGGCGAGCTCGTCCAGCCGGCGAGCCTCGTCGGCGACGACCGCAACGAGTCGATCAGCGTCGGGATGGTCGCCGGCAACTACTTCGACGTGCTGGGCGTGCGGCCCCACCGCGGCCGGCTGCTGGTGCCGGACGACGACCGTGTCCGCAACGGCCACCCGGTGGTCGTGCTGCAGTACCACTTCTGGCGCAACCGCTTCGCCGGAAGCGACGCCGTCGTGGGCTCGACGATCCGCCTCAACGGCACGCCATTCACGGTGATCGGCGTCGCCGACGAGCGCTTCGAGGGGACGGATACCGGACTGCCCACCGAAGCGTGGGTCCCCGTGACGATGAAGCCCACGATCACGCCCACCTGGGACGAGCTCGACAACGAGCGCTACTCCTGGTTCTACCTGTTCGGTCGCCTGAAACCGGGGGTCACGCTCGACGCGGCCCAGGCTTCGCTGCGGGTGCTCTATCGGCAGCGGCAAGACGAGGAGCTCCAGGGCCAGTACTTCCAGCAGTTCCCCGACGAGCGGGAGCGCTTCTCGAAGCAGAGCGTAGCACTCGAGCCGGCCTCGCGCGGCAGGTCCGCGCTGCGCAGCCGTTTCGAGCAGCCGCTCGTCGTGCTCCAGGGGCTGGTGGGGCTCGTGCTGCTGATCGCGTGCGCCAACGTCGCGAGCCTGCTGCTGGCCCGTGCGGCGGCGCGCCGCAAGGAGATCGCGATCCGCGCGGCGCTCGGAGCGCCGCGCGGGCGCCTCGTGCGCCAGCTTCTGCTCGAGAGCCTGATCCTCGCCGGCGCCGGGGGCGTGGCCGGGCTCGCGGTCAGCACGTGGCTCGGACGCACGCTCGTGGGCTTCCTGCCCTACGACACGGCGGACCTGTCGCTCACGACCGCTCCCGACGTGCGGATCCTGGCGTTCACCCTGGGCGTCACGCTGCTCGCGGCGCTCGTCTTCGGTGTCGTCCCGGCGCTCTCGGGCTCGAACGTCTCGCCGGGCCTCACGCTCAAGGACGAGACCGTGGCCTCGGGCCACGGCCACGTGCGGCTGCGCAAGACGCTGATCGGGCTGCAGGTCACCCTGTCGACGGTGCTGCTCGTGGGGGCTCTGCTCTTCGTGCGCACGCTCCAGAACCTGCGCAGCGTCGACCTCGGCTTCCGCACGGACGACGTCGTGACGTTCGCGGTAGAGCCGGCCACGGTCTACGACGAAGGCCGCAAGCGCCAGGTCTTTCGCGCCCTCGTCGAGCGCCTTGCAGGCGTTCCCGGGGTGAAGGCTGTCGGCGCCAGCCGGACGCGGCTGCTCACGGGAGGACGCTGGGACAGCGGCATCACGATCCCGGGGGTCGGTCGGGTGAACGACGAGAACCCCTGGAGCTACTTCAACGCCGTCACGCCGGGATACTTCGAGGCGCTCGGGATTCCCGTCAAGGCGGGCCGCGACTTCACCTGGGACGACTGGGGCAGCGCCCGGGAGCGCTGCCTGGTGAACGAGGCCCTGGTGAGCGAGTACCTGAATGGCCAGATCCCAGTGGGGCGGATGATGGGCCAGGGACGCGGGGTCACCCCGGACATGGAGATCATCGGGGTGCTCGCGAACGCCCACTACGAGAACGTGCGCGGAACGATTCCGCGCCAGACCTTCGTGTCGCTCGGCGGCGCTCGCATGCGCACCGTCGCCTGGGTCCACGTCCACGCGCGGACGGATCGCGATCCCCGCCAGGTGATGCCGCTGCTGCGGCGCGAAGCGCAGCGCGTCGACCCGAACTTCGTGATTACCGGCATGCGCACGCTCCGCGACCACCTCGACCGGCGCCTGAGCGCCGAGCGGATGCTGTTCTTCCTGTCCACGCTCTTCGCGTTGCTCGCGACGCTCCTGGCGGTGGTCGGCCTCTACGGCGTGCTCGAGTTCGTGGTCACGCGCCGCACGCGCGAGATCGGGATCCGGATGGCGCTCGGGGCGGAGCGCGGCCGCGTCGTGCGCCTGGTGCTGCGCGAGACCGTGGCGCTCGTCGGCTTCGGGATCGCCGCCGGCGTCGCGACCGCCGTCGCCGGCGCGCGCGTCGTCGAGAGCCAGCTCTTCGGCGTCGAGGCGCGCGACCCGCTCGTGTTCGCCGCGAGCGCCGCGGTGCTGCTCGCCGCGTGCCTGGCCGCCGGCGCCGGCCCGGCGTGGCGGGCGGCCCGCATCGACCCCGTGCGCGCGCTGCGTCACGACTGACGCTCGGACCTCGGCCGTCCCGGCGCTCTGCTAACGTGTGGGCCGTGGCGAGCGCCTCGAAAACGGTCCGGCCCGTGGCGGACAGCCTGATCTCCGCGGCGCCCACGCGCACGCGGCCGGTCCGGCTGTTACCGCCCGATCCGCGCCACCTGCTCGCCCCCGCGCAGGTGATCACGAGCCCCGAGAGCGGCCTGCAATACCGCATCGCGAGCCTCGTCGGGGCGGGCGGCTTCGGCCAGGTGTTCCTGGCGCGGCGGCTCGGGCGCTCGTCGAGCGTCCCGGCGCGGCTCTGCGTCGAGGTGAGCGCGCGCATGGACGGCTGGGTGCGCGAAGCCTACTTCGGGCAGCTGCTCGAAGGCCACCCGCGCGCGATCCGGGTCTTCGACGCGTTCGCGCTCGCGCGACCCGACGGGCGGACGCTCTACTGTCTCGCGCTCGAGTACGCGCGCCACGGCGACCTGCGCGCCTTCCTGCACGGGAGCGGCACGGGCTGGTCCGAGGCGACCACGCGCCGCGAGATCGCCGGCATCCTGCAGGTGCTCGGCCGGCTGCACCGCGGCCAGGTGCTGCACCGCGACCTCACGCCGATGAACGTCTTCGTCTGCGAGGGCCGCAGCCTCAAGCTCGGCGACTTCGGCCTCGTGCGCCAGCAGAGCGACAGGCGCGGCGCGCGGGTCGACGCGCTCAACCCGATGCTGGCTCCGAGCGACATCGTGGCGGGGACGGTACCCAAGTGGCAGTCGCGCGACGACGTGTACCAGGTGGGGCAGCTGCTGGGAATGCTGGTGCGCGGCGACGCGCGGGCGCGCATCCGGCCCGGGGAGATCCGCACGCTGCCGTGCAGCGACCAACTGAAGGAGATCGTCTATCGCTGCATCGGCGAAAGGCGCAAGCGCTACGAGACGGCCGACGAGTTGATCGAAGCGCTCAAGAGCCCGCCCGCGTCGCTGAAGGCGGGCCGCCTGCTCGGCTTGAAGGGCGTCCACCTGGCGTTCACCGGGATCCTGAGCCGCCCGCGCAAGCAGGCCGCCCAGGCCGCCCGTCGCGCCGGGGCGCGCGTGCACGGCGGCCCCTCGGCCCAGACGACCGTCGTCGTGCGCGGGCGCCCCAACCCGCGTCAGGCCGCGGGCCGGGACGCGGGGCTCAAGCTGATGGAGATCAAGCGGCTGCGCGCCAAGGGCCAGCGCATCACGCTATTGAACGAACAGCAGTTCTGGAGGCTCGTGGAAAAACGACCGATGCCAACCCGGGGGTCCTAGGGTGTCTTGTTCGGGGTGTGTGTTGACAGCTCGGACTTGAGGCGCCGGTAGTACTCACCCGGTCCGGTACATAGCCATCGCCTTGGGTCCGTAGTCGTGCTCGGCCAGGTAGAAGTTGTGGGTTCGGCACATCAGGCGCAGGTTCTCGGGCGTGTGCCCGCCGCCCAGGCCGAAGGGGTGGATGTGGTGATACTCGAGCCTGTGGCGCTCCGGGCAGCGACGATTCGTCTCGTCGACGTAACGACAGCGCCC
>DATBSL010000199.1:0-12817 GCA_036559805.1 Vicinamibacteria bacterium | reverse complement strand
GCAGACCGTCTTCTTGCCCTCGCGCGTGATCTTGATGAGCGCGTTCGTGATGTCCTGCTCGCCGTCGTTCGAGATGCGCTCGCGCTTGTCGCCCTGCTCGACCACCAGGATCGGCCACGGGCCGCGCACGTCGTAGGCCTGCGCCTTGGCCGGGCTCTGCACCGGGTCGACGAACTCGGTCTTGAGCCGCGACGATAGGGCCTGGTACTCCTTCAGGCGGTCCTGGCCGCGCGCCACGTCGCGCCCGCGCTGGAAGTAGGTGATCTTGACGTCCTGCTGCAGGCCCGCCACCACCTTGCGCGTCTGGTCCGAGAGGCTGTAGCGCTGGTCCTTGGTGAGGTCGAAGCGCTTGGTGTTGCGCGAGACCACGTAGTTGAGGCCGCCCAGCAGGCCCAGGACGCTCAGCACCAGCACCAGCGTGTTGCCGCCGTACTTGAGCTGGCGCCGCCCGACGACGCGCATCACGTCCTCGAAGCGCAGCACCAGGTGGACGAGCACCAGGGCGAGCGCCGCGATCAGGTAGGGGCGCAGGCCGCCCGGCAGCGCCTTGCCCATCGGGGTGATCCTCGACCAGCCGAGGGCACCCACGGCGAGGATGAACCCGAGCGGCGCCAGGAAGTCGACGAGTCGTTTCAAGATGCCCATCTCCTCACGCCCTCCAGCGCTGGCTCTGCACCGACTGGTGGGCCAGGAACAGGCCGAAGGTGATGACGCTCAGGTAGAACACGACGTCCTTCAGGTCGACGACCCCCTTCACCAGGTCCTCTAAATGGCTCGTGACGCTGAGGTACGCGAATGCCTTCATCACCGGCCCCGCGGTCGGGTTGTCCGCCCAGCCGAGCGTCCACATCCCGAGGAACAGGCAGAAGGAAAGTATGCCCGCGACGATCTGGTTGCGGGTCAAGGTCGAGACGAAGGTGCCCATGGCCAGGAAGCAGGCGCCGAGCAGGAAGAGCCCGAGGGCACCTGTCAGGACCGGGCGCCACTCGGGAGCGCTCGTCGCGTAGGTCCAGATGAGGGCGACGTTCACGAGCCCCGCCAGGATCATGAGCGCGTAGAGGGCGCTCGCGGCCAGGAACTTGCCGAGCACCACCTGCCAGTCGGTGAGAGGCGAGGTCGCCAGGAGCTCGATCGTGCCCTGCCGCTTCTCCTCGGCGAAGAGCCGCATCGTCAGCATCGGCGCCACGAAGAGGGCCACGACCGCGAGGTTCTGGAACAGCGGGCGGATCAGGTACTCGTTGAGCGAGATCTTCATCCCGCCGCCGTACTCCATCCCCTGCTGCGCGATGCGCATCGACTGCTCGAGGAAGAAGGAGAGCGAGAAGTAGAAAAAGATCCCGAACAGGAGCGTCCAGACGAAGAGCCCCACCCAGGCGATGGGACTCCCGAAGTAGTGGCGCCACTCCTTGCCGAAGATGGCGGCGATGTTGCGTAGCGCGGTCAAGTCTCGATCCTCCTCAGGCGGCGGACGCCGGCACTTCGGCGTCGGTAGTGGTGAGGTGGAGGAAGATCTCCTCCAGGCTCATGCCGAGCTGCTGCAGCCCGACGAGCCCGAAACCCTTGGTGACGACGGCCCAGGAGAGCTCGGCGCGGATGTCGCGACCCGCCTCGGCCTCGACGTCGACCACGGCGATCCCGTCGTGGCCGCCGCGAGCCTGCGCCGCCAGCACGCCCGGCACCGCGCGCACCGCCTCGAGCACCGCCGCCTGGTCGCCGCGTACCTCGATCCGCGTGACGCCGGCCCCCTTCAGGCGCCGCGTCAGGTTGTCGGGTGTGTCCTCGGCGACGACGCGCCCCTTGTTGATGATCACGACGCGCCCACAGGTCATCGAGACCTCGGGCAGGATGTGCGTCGAGAGCACGACGGTGTGGCTGCCCCCCAGCCCCCGGATCAGGTCGCGCGTCTCGATGATCTGCTTGGGGTCGAGGCCCGCGGTCGGCTCGTCGAGGATCAGCACGTCCGGGTTGTGAAGGATCGCCTGGGCGAGCCCGACGCGCTGGCGGTAGCCCTTCGAGAGCTTGGCGATCAGCTTGTCGCGCACGTCGCCGACGCGGCACTTCTCGATCGCGTCCGAGACGCGCGTACGCCTTTCCTTGGCCGGGACGCCCTTGATCTTCGCGCAGAAGTCGAGGTAGTCGCGGACTTCCATGTCCGGGTAGAGCGGGGGTGTCTCGGGCAGGTAGCCGACGCGCTTCTTGACCTCCATCGGCTGGGAGAAGACGTCGTGGCCCGCGACGCGCGCCGCTCCCTCGGTGGGCGGCAGGTAGCAGGTGAGGATGCGCATGGTGGTCGTCTTTCCGGCCCCGTTCGGGCCGAGGAAGCCGAGGATCTCGCCCTTCTCGACCTTGAACGAGACGCCGTCCACCGCCGTCGCACGGCCGTACCTCTTGGTGAGGCCTTCGACCTCGATCATGAGTGCCTGGTCTCCCGTGTTTCCTGTGACGCGCAGGCTCCGCCGCCGGTCGCAACCTCCGCCGGCAAGCGGGACCTGCGAGATCCTCTGGTGCCTTGGGCAGCGGGCGCGTCGCTTGTTGCGCCCTCTCGCCGCCGGATACCGCGCTCGGCGCGGCTTCCGGCATCGGCCCCAGTATCATAGCGATGGCTTTTTTCGAGTGTCAAACGAGGACGCCCAGGTGCCCGTACACTCCCGGACCGTGAAGCGCAAGGCGTCGCTCGAGGCGCTCGCCGAGCGCGTGCTCGAGGCCCCCGACCTCGCTGGCCTCGTGCGACTGCTGACGGTCGCGCTCCGCCGCGCTCTCGGGGCGGAGAGCGCGAGCCTGCTGCTGTGGGACCGGCGCCTCGAGAGCTTCGAGGCGATCGCACTCGACGATGCGGGCGGGCTGCAGCGGCAGCGGGTGCGCGGCGCGAGCGCGTCGGCCCCGCGCACGCGCTTCCTGCTCTCCGAGGGCCAGCTCGTCGAGACGTCGAAAGACGCCGCCAACGAGACGCTCGTGCCCTTGCTCGCGCGCAGCGGGCTCGCCGGCATGCTGGTGCTCGGGCCGTTGCCGCGGCGCCGCCCGCCCGTGAGCGACGCGGAAGCGCGGCTCGTCTCTGTGATCGCGGCGCGCGCCGCGCTCGCCTTCGAGAACCTCGCGTACCAGAAGGAGCTGATCGAGATCGAGCGGCTCGCGGCGCTCGGGACGATGGCCGGCATGCTGGTCCACGACTTCCGCGGCCCGATGACGCTCATCCGCGGCTGGGCCGAGACGCTCGCCATCGGCGGCGTCGAGCCCGGCGAGGTGGCGACCCGGGCGCAGGCGATCGTGGACGCGGTCGACCGGCTCGAGCGCATGACCGGCGAGACGCTCGACTTCGCGCGCGGCGCCGAGCGGCTCGTGCTGCGCTCGGTGCCGCTCGGCGTGTTCGTGGCGGACCTGGCGGCCGGGCTCGAGCAGGAGCTGCCGGGGCTCACGCTCGAGCGCGACGTGGAGCTGCCGGCCGGCCGCCGCGGCCCGCTCGACGTGGACAAGATCCGCCGCGCCGTCACCAACATCGCGGCCAACGCCCGCGACGCGATGGGCGGAGCCGGGCGGCTGCGGCTGCGGGCGCGCGTCGAGGCGATCGCCGGCGCGGACGGGCCGCGCGACCAGCTGGTGCTGGTGCTCGGCGACGACGGCCCGGGCGTCCCCGCCGCGATCCGCGAGCGGGTGTTCGACCCCTTCGTCACCCACGGCAAGAAGCGCGGCACCGGCCTGGGCCTGGCGGTGGCACGGCGCTTCGTCGAGGACCACGGCGGCCGGCTCGAGCTCGTCGCCGATCCCGGCCAGAGCGGCGCGCGCTTCCGGATCGCGCTGCCGCTCGGGTCTTCCGAAGAGCGGCCACGCTAGAATCGCAGCATGGGCAGGAGGCGCGCGCCGACGCTCGCCGGGCTCGCGCTGGCTCTCGCCGTCTGCGCGTGCCGCCGCCACGACGCCGCGCGCGAGCTCGCGGTGAGCGCCGTCGAGACCTACTGGATCGTCGACAGCCCGCAGCAGGGACAGAACTACATAGCGCCGGTGGTGCGCTTCCGGCTGAGGAACGTCTCGAGCCAGCCGCTGGGCTCGGTCCAGGCGCGCGCCAAGTTCCCGACGCCCGGCCAGGAGGAGCCGTGGGGCTCGATCCAGGAGCAGGTGAGCACCTGGCGCCGCCCGCTCGAAGCGGGCCACGACACCCTCGTTACGGTGCGCTCCGCGGGCCGCTACCACTCGCCCGCCGATCCCGAGGACATCCTGCGCTCGCCGGGCTTCAAGGACCCCAAGGTCGAGCTGTTCGTTCGCATCGGCGCCTCCGAGTGGGCGCTTTTGGCCCGGGCCGAGGTCGAGCGGCGGATCGGTGCGCCGGGAATGCCGCCGCTGCAGGCGCCCTGAGCCATCGCGGATGAGCGTCCGGGTTCGCTTCCGCCACCTCGCCGGACCGGAGAAGGACCGGATCGACGACGTGCGCCTGCCGGCGCTCCTGGGCTCGGCGCCCGAGGCCGACGTGCGCGCCGAGGGCGCCGCCCTGCACCACGCCCGCGTCTTCGAGCGCGACGGAGAGATCGTGCTGCAGGCGGTCGAGGCCGGACTGGCGCTGCGGCTCTCCGGCGAGCGCGTGCGCGAGGCGCCGCTACGCGAGGGGGACGTGATCGAGCTTGGCTCCCACGGGCCCCGGCTGCGGCTCGAGTCCGCCGACGAAGAGGGCGGGGAGATGCTCGTGGCCGCGCCCTGGGCGGGCACCGGCTCGGTCGCGTCGCGGCGCGCTTTCGTCGCGCGCAGCCTCGGGCAGATCAGCCCGCCGATGCGCTGGATCCTCGGGCTTGCGCTGGTGCTGAGCCTGGCGGCGCTCGGCTACAGCCAGCTCCAGGACCGCAGGCTGCGCCAGGAGGTGGAGCGGCTGCGCGAGGCGCTTCGGGAGTCGGAGCGCGAGCGCGAAGCCTTCGCCGCGCGGATCGCCGATGAGCGCGAACGCGCCGAGACCGCCCGCAGCGCGCTCGCGACACGCCTCGAGGAGCTTCGCGAGCGCGAGGAGGCGCTCTACGCACAGCTGCGCGACGCGCACACGGCCGAGTCCGGCGCCCTGCGCGGGGAGCTGGACGCGACGCGCACGCGGCTCGCGACGCTCGAGAGCGAGCGCGCGGTGGGCGAGCGCATCGTGCGCGAGTACGGCCCCGGCGTGTGCCTGATCCAGGGCACCTGGATCTTCAAGGACGCCGAGGACCGGCCCCTGCGCTACAAGCTCGACGAGCAGGGCAACTCGCTCAAGGACGCCGACGGCAACCCGCAGCTCGACCCCGAGGGCCAGGGCCCGGTGCACGAGGTCGAGTACGTGGGCACCGGCTTCCTGGTGGAGCGGCGCGGCCTCGTGCTCTCCAACCGCCACGTCGCGGAGCCCTGGTGGAACGACGACTTCGCGAGCTCGATGCGCGAGCGCGGCTTCACGCCGACGCAGACCGTGCTGCGCGCGTTCTTCCCGAGCGAGAAGCGGCCGTTCGGGCTGCGCGTGGAGCGCCACGCCGAGCGCGCGGACGTGTCGCTGCTGCGCTGCGACCTGGCGGGCATCCGGCTGCCGCCGCTGCCGCTCGACCGCACCGGAAAGGGCGCCGTCACGGGCCAGCCGGTCGTGCTGGTCGGCTTCCCCGCCGGGATCGAGGCGATGCTGGCCAAGATCGACGCCGCCGAGGCGCGCGAGATCGTGACCGGCGCCGGCATGAGCACCGGCAAGATCAGCGAGGCGCTCGCCGCGCGCGGCCTGGTGCGGCCGTCGACGACGCAGGGCCACATCGCGGACATCACCGACACCGACGTGGTCTTCGACGCGCCGACGACGCAGGGCGGCAGCGGCGGGCCCCTGCTCAACCGCAACGGGCACGTGATCGGGGTGGCCTACGCCGTGCTCTCGCGCTTCGGCGGCAACTCGTTCGCGGTCCCGGTGCGGCGCGCGCTGCCGCTCTTGAGCCCGCAGCCCGCCAGGAGCGCGCCCGCCCGCGGTGCCGCGCCGTGAGCCGGACGACACGCCTGCTGCTGCTGGTGGCGTTCGTCGCCGCGCTCGTCCGGCTCCCCGGCCTCGGCTACCCGACCGAGGAGTACTTCGACGAGGTGTACCACGCGAAGACGGCGCTGCAGTACCTGCGCGGCGAGCCGCCCACCGAGTGGGTGCACCCGCCGCTCGCGAAGCTGCTGATCGCCGGGGGTGTGCTCGTCTTCGGCTACGAGCCTTGGAGCTTCAGGCTCGCGCCCGCACTCGCCGGCATCCTGCTCGCGCCCGTGTTCCTGCTGCTGGCGCTGCGCGTGCTCGCGACCGAGCGGGCGGCGCTCTTCGCCACCGCGCTCTTGCTCGTCGACGGCGTGTACCTGGTGCAGAGCCGGATCGCCATGACCAACGTGTTCGCGGTGCTGTTCCAGCTGCTCGCGGCGCTCCTGATGCTGCGGGCGCTCTCCCAGGCTCGGCTTTTGCCCGGGTCGATGGCCGCGGCCGGGCTCGCGCTCGGGCTCGCGCTCGCGACGCGCTGGACGAGCCTCTGGGCCTGGGGCTTCCTCGGGCTCGTGTTCCTCGCGAAGCGCGGGCGCCGCGCGTTCAGCCCCCGCGAACTACTGCTCGGCGCGCTCGCGTTCCTGGCGCTTCCCGCGGCGGTCTACCTGCTCAGCTACGTGCCGTGGATGCGGCAGGGACACACCGTGGCCGACGTGCTCCGCACGCAGCGCGACGTGTGGGCCTACCACGCCAACCTCACCGCCACCCACACCTACTTCAGCCCGTGGTGGACGTGGCCGTGGCTCTACCGGCCCACCTGGTACTTCTGGTTCTCGGGCGAGGGCTTCGTGCGCGGCATCGTCGCGCTCGGCAACCCGGCGATCTGGTGGGCGTCGGTGCCCGTCTCGCTGTGGGCGCTCGTGACCGGGATCCGCTGGCGCGACGAGGCCCGCCTCTTCTGCGGCGCGGGCTTCTTCCTGCTCTACGTGCCGTGGGGCCTTTCGCCCCGCACGCTCAACTTCTCGCACTATCTGTTCGAGGCGATCCCGTACGCCTGCCTGGCGCTCGGGATCTGGCTCGACCGGCGCTGGGACCGCGGGCAGGCGCTCCTCGCGCGCGGCTACCTCGTGCTCGCCGTGGCCCTCTTCCTGGTCTTCCTGCCGTTCCTGACGGCGATCCCGATCCCGACCCCGCTCTGGAGCTTCCGCTTCCCCACCGGCGCCGGGATCTGGACCTGGTTCCCGAGCTGGATCTAGCGCGGAGCTGCCGCGCGCGCGTGGCATACTTCCGGCGTGGCCCTGCTCACCGACGAGGTGACGGCGGACCTGCGCAGCGCGTTCGCGGAGCTGGAGAACCCCGTGCGGCTCGCGGTCTTCTCGCAGGCGCTCGCCGACCCCGTCTCAGAGGAGGTGCGGCGCCTGGTGGAGGAGCTCGCGGCCCTGGACCCGCGGCTCACGGCCGAGCCGCGCAACTTCGTGCTGGACCAGGCGCGCGTCGACGAGCTGGGGATCGAGCGCATCCCCGCGATCGCCGTGCTGGGCCAGGACACCGACCACGGCGTGCGGCTCTACGGGCTGCCGACCGGCTACGAGTTCGGAAGCCTCGTCGATTCGATCCTGGACGTGTCGCGCGGCACGAGCGGGCTCGGCGAGGCGACCAAGAGCGCGCTGGCGGAGCTCGAGCGCGACGTGCGCGTGCGCGTGTTCTCGACGCCGACCTGACCGTTCTGCCCCCGGGCGGTCCGCCTGGCCATCCAGTTCGCCATCGAGAGCCCGCGCGTGCGCGTGGACGCGATCGAGGTCACGGGCTACCCGGAGCTCGCGCGCCGCTACCGCGTCTCCTCGGTCCCGAAGACGGTCGTGGGCGACGACGGCGTCGAGTTCGTGGGCGCGGGCCCGGAGACGATGCTGCTGTCGCACCTGCAGGAAGCCGCCCGCCGCGGAGGCGGCGTCGTCGCCGGCTGAGCCCGACGCGGGAGTGGGACTCACCCGCCTCATGACGCCACTCACTGGCGTCTACCAGGCGCGATGAGCAACGGACTGCGAGCGGAGCCCGGCTCGCTCTGGCGTGGCGAGCGGGCTCTCTATCTCGACGCGTTCCGCGGCCTCATGGCGCTGGCGATGGTCCAGGGCCACGTGATGGACGCACTGCTCACGAAAGCCGCGCTGGCCGAGCCCTGGTACGTCCTCCAGCAGATGCTGCACGGGTCGACCGCGCCCGGCTTCCTGTTCGCGTCGGGTTTCGTCGCTGGCCTCCCGCGAGCGCCCCTGTCGCTGCGCGCCGGCCTGCGCCGCGCGCGGCGATTGCTGTTCGTCCTGGCGGTGGGCTACTACCTGCACCTGCCCTACTTCTCGCTCTGGAAGACGCTCGGCGCGTCGACGGCGGCCGAGCGCGCCCTCTTCTTCGCCTGCGACGCGCTGCAGGTGATCGCGGCCACGCAGCTATTCGTGCTGGGGCTGCAGTATCTCGCCGGCCGCGGCTGGACGCGCTGGGCGGGGGCGCTCGCGCTCTTGGTCGTCGCGGCCACGCCCTTCGTCTGGGCCTCGGGGGTCGCCGCGCGGCTGCCCGAGGCGCTCGCGCCCTGGCTCGACGCTGCGACCGGCTCGCAGTTCCCGGTGTTCCCGTTCTCGGCTTTCGTGCTCGCCGGGACGCTCGCGGGCGCGCTCGTCGGCCACGCCCCGCCGCGAAGGCGGCACGCGCTCGAGACGCTGACCGGAACGGGCCTCGTCGCAGTGGGCGCCGTGCTGGCGCTCGTGTACCGCGGCCGTGTGGAGTTCTGGGGCCCGTCGCCGGCATACGTGCTGCTGCGGCTGGGCGCGCTGCTGCTGCTGCTGCGCGTGGTCGAGCTCGTGGCGGCCCGAGGGCTCCCCGGCAGCCGCGCGCTCGCGCTCCTCGGCCGCGAGACGCTGCTCGTCTACGTGCTGCACCTCACGCTGCTGTTCGGCGGCGTCTTCGGCCCCTCGCCGCTCACCGCCTGGCACGGACGGCTCGGCTTCGCCGGCGCCACGGGCGTCCTCGTCGCGATGCTGCCGCTGCTCGTCGCCGCGGCGTGGCTCTGGCGCACGGCCAAGCAGCGCGCGCCGCGCGAGGCGCAGCTCGTCGTCGTGTTCGTGACGGTGGCGTTTCTCTACGAGCTCGCGGTTCGGCCCTGGTGAGCCCTACTTGAACAGCTTCTTCAGGCTGGTCAGAGCAGAGTCTTTGGGCGAGAGCTGCTCGAGCTCGGCGCGGGCCGCCTTGTGCTTGGGGTTGCAGCGGACGGCCGTGCGCATCTCGGCGACGGCGCGGCTCCTGATCTTCATGACCTTGTAGTAGAGGCCCCACTGGTAGTGGACCTCGGCGTTGTCGGGCTCGAGCCGGGCGGCCTCGTAGAACTCGCGCTCGGCGAGCTTCGCCGTGCGCGGGTAGCACGCCATCGCGACAGCGAGCCGGAGATGGAACGCCGCCACCCTCGGCGCGAGGCTCACCAGCTTGTCGTAGACCTTGACCGCGTTGGCGTAGTCCGCGACGGTCATGCGCACCTCGCCCTCCATCAGCAGGTGCTCGAGCTGCGCCCGGCCCTCGAAGCCGCTGGCGCCGGCGCCGGTGCCGGTGTTGAGCGAGTCGTCGGGCCGCAGCGGCGGATTCGTCTGCTCATGCGGGGGCGGCGGCGCGACCGGCGCCTTCGTCCCGAGCGGCGGCGTCTCGGCGGGCAAGTCCACCATGGGCGCAGCAGCGGCCGGGGGCGGCGTCAGCGCGAGAGACGGAGGAGTGTCGGTCGGGGCCAGGCGCGGCGGCGCCGGGGCGCGCACGGCGTCGGGGGGCGGCACGGGCGTCGGGCGCGGTGGCGGCGCCGGGGCAGGCGCGGCCCGGAGCGCCGCCGCCGCTTCCGCGGCGTGGCGCTTGAGAACGGCGTCGGCGACCGCCGAGGGCGGCGCCTGCCGCGCGAGCCGCAGCGCGGACGAGGCGCGGCCGAGGATCACGTCGATCTCGGTGCGCAGCGGGTCGTCCTCCGCGACCCCGTCGCGCAGCGCGTGGTAGCGCTCCATCTTCTCGTCGAGCGCGCGCACCAGCTCGTCGCGACCGGCCGCCCGCGCCAGCTTCAGCCACGCGTCGCGGTCGAAGCGCGCCGAGTGCTCGAGCTCCTGCACGACCTCCTTCTGGATCGCCTCGCGCAGCGAGGGGTCGGGCCGGCTCTGCAGCGCCGACAGCAGGAACATGCCGGTGTCGGTCTGCAGCACGGGCTGCGGCGCGGGCGCGGCGACGTCCGCGTCGCGCAGCAAGCCCGCGGCCCAGAGCGCGTACACCGCGCGAAGCCGCGGGAAGGCCAGGCCGCCCTCGCCCCAGCCGAGGCGCCGGATCGTGACGCGGCGCTGGGTCATGTCGAGGATCTCGAGCTCCTCCGCCGAGCGACCCTTGCGCTCGAACGGGAACGGCGGCACCTCGGCGAGCACCAGCCCGCGGTCGAGGTTGCCGAGGCCCTTCAGCACCAGCTCCTGGTTCTTCATGATTCGGATGCCGTCGTAGAGCAGGCGGTGGATCGACAGGCTCACCATGTACTCGAGCGGGATGGGCGCGGCGCGCTCCTCGAAGACGGCGGCGCCGTCGACCAGCTCGAAGAGCGACAGCGCCACGCGGCGCACCTGGCGCGCGACCGCCGAGCCGACCTCGTAGCGGTCCATCACGCCGGCCTGCACCAGCGCCTCGCCGAAGCGCCGCTTGTCGCTGCGCATCAGCGCCGAGACGCGGTCGAAGTCGGCTTCGGTGATGCGGCCGTCCGCCACCATCGCCTCGCCGAGCCGGTCGCGGCGCAGGTTGCTCGCCGCGAACACGAGCCGCCCGTGGTCGAAGAACGCGATCTTGACCATGCGGCCCGCGCGCACCTGCAGGTCGCCGCTGCGGCGCTCGGCCGACAGCTTGCGGATCGTCTCGGAGATCGGGCTCTGAGCGATGTCGGTGAGCATGCGTCCTGGCCTCATTGTGCACGCGGGACGAGCCGGGGCCAAAAGGCGCCACGCCCGGCCTCGAGGGTATCATCCCGATTCGGGAGCCCGCCGTGAGCGGGCGCACCCGCGGAGGAGCTCCATGAGGCGGGCCGTGATCGTGGGCAGCGGGAGCGAGATCGCACCCGTCCGCCTGACCAACGAGCAGATGGCCCGCATCATGGACACGAGCGACGAGTGGATCCGCGAGCGCTCCGGCGTCGAAGAGCGCCACTTCGCGAGCCCCGAGCTCGCCACCTCCGACCTCGGGACGAAGGCCGCGGCGCGCGCGCTCGAGCACGCCGGGGTCGACAAGGGCGAGGTCGACATGGTGGTGTTCGCCACCATGACGCCGGACCACTACTTCCCGGGCTGCGGCACGCTGCTGCAGCACAAGCTCGGGCTCAAGAGCGTGCCGTGCTTCGACATCCGCCAGCAGTGCTCGGGCTTCCTCTACGGGCTGCAGCTGGCCGACGCCCAGATCCGCGCGGGCATGGCCGAGACGGTGCTGCTCGTCGGCGCCGAGGTCCACGTCGGCTTCATGCCCTGGACCCAGGGCAACTTCGACTACGCCCGGGGCGTGGCGGACGTGCCGCCCACGAAAGAGGAGTACGACTGGATTACCCGCTTCCGCCACCTGGTGGTGTTGTTCGGGGACGCGGGCTCCGCCGTGGTGCTGAAGGCCGTGCCGGATGGCGAGCGCGGGGTGATCGCCCACGAGCTCCACGCGGCGGGCGCCGACTACGAGAAGCTCTATGTGCCGGGAACGGGCTTCAAGCACCGGCCCTACACCGACCCCGAGCAGTTCCGGCGCGGCGACCACATCCCCGTGATGGACGGCCGCTTCGTCTTCAAGATGGCGACGACGCGCATGGTCGAGGTCGCGCAATCGCTGCTCCAGGCGCACGGCGTGGCGCCCGGCGACCTCAAGCTGGCGCTCATGCACCAGGCCAACAAGCGCATCAACGAGTACTGCGCCAAGGCGCTCGGGCTGCGCGAGGAGCAGGTGCCGTCCAACATCCACAAGTACGGCAACACCACGGCCGCCACGATCCCGCTGCTCTGGGACGAGTGCGTGCGGGACGGCCGGCTGCAGCCGGGAGACCTCGTGCTGCTCGTGGCTTTCGGGGCCGGCATGACCTGGGGCGCGTCGCTGGTGCGCGCCTGAGGGTCGAGGGCTCCCCGGGGAGGCTCGCATGAAGCGTCTGCGCCTGGTCGCGCTGACCGTTGTCGTCGCGTGCGCCGCCGCAGCCGCAGCTTTCGCGGCCGACGCGCTGAAGGTCGGAGACATCGTCGCCGAGCCGGGGCGCCGGACCTCGGGATACCTGGCGGTGCCGGACGGCGTCGATCCGGGCACGCGGATTCCGGTGAGCGTTCTCGCCGGCGTCCGGCCGGGGCCGGTGCTGGCGCTCGTCGCCGGCACCCACGGCTACGAGTACACGTCGATCGTCGCGCTGCAGCGACTACGCGAGCGCGTCGACCCGGGTGCGCTCACGGGCTCGCTGATCCTCGTCCACATGGCGAACCCCACGACCTTCTACGGGCGGCGCATCTACTTCTCGCCGGACGGCAAGAACCTGAACCGCGTGTACCCGGGCCGCGCGGACGGCACGCTCAGCCAGAGGATCGCCCACGCGATCACGAGCGAGGTGATCGCGCGCGCCACGCACGTCGTCGACATGCACTGCGGAGACGGCAACGAGTCGCTGCGCCCGTACTCCTACTGGCAGGTGACCGGCGACCGGGCGCTCGACGAGGCCGGCAAGCGGCTGGCGCTCGCCTTCGGCCTCGACCACATCGTGATCGACCGCGAGCGGCCGAGCGATCCGGAGCGGACGCTCTACACCTCGAACACCGCGGTGCGCCGCGGCAAGCCGGCGATCACCGTCGAGTCGGGCGGCATGGGCCTGACCGACGAGGCGTCGGTCGG
>DATBSL010000198.1:0-37179 GCA_036559805.1 Vicinamibacteria bacterium | reverse complement strand
GCGGTACTGCGTCGGCTGCGCCCGCGCGTCGTGCTGCTGCAGCACTGGGAGCAGCGGCACCCCGACCACGCCGCGGCCAGCCGCATCGTCTACGACGCGTCGTTCCTCGCGGGGCTCCGCAACTACCGCCCCGATCTGGGGGCTGCCTTCCGGCCGACGAAGCTCGCGTACTCGGTGACGATGACCGAAGCCAACGACATCCGGCCGAGCTTCGTCGTGGACGTGACCGAGGTCTGGGACACGAAGCTGCGCGCGATCGCCGCCTTTGCGAGCCAGTTCACGTCGGCGCCGGGCGAGACGGGCGTGCTGCCGCTCGACCGCTTCCGCGAAGCGGTCGAGCTCTCGGGCCGGCGCCACGGCCAGCAGATCGGGGTGCGCTACGGGGAAGGATTCGTGACGAAGGAGCCGCTGGCCGTAGGCGACGTCACGGCGCTCGCGGGGGCGTCGATTTAGAGCCGCCGTTCACGGGGGGTCTGGGGGGTGCTTCGCATTCCCCAGAACAAGGAACGCCAGAAACAGGCCGTTAGCCTCGTTGCGTCGCTGGTCCCAAGATGGTGGACGACTGAACCGTCACGTGACTCTTCAAGCACGATGGTTCAAGAGGGACGATCGGCCAGGGCTGTTGTCGACTTTCCTTATTCTGGGGGGACTCTGTCCCCCCAGGCCCCCCTGTAGCGGTGGCTATTCCGCGGACTGCCTCAGCACGATCCCCGCTGCCACTTCCGCTTCCAGGCCCAAAGTCGTTTCTCCGACTTCGATGACGTACGTGGGGAGACGCTGGAGAAGCTGGATCCTCACCCCGGGCGCGAGCCCCTGGGCGGTGAGGCGGGCGAGGAGATCGGGCGTGCCCTCGAGGCGGTCGACGACGCCGGAGCTGCCCGTCGGGAGGTCGACGAGGCTGCCGGCCACGCGCGGGGCCGCAGGTTGCTTCCGAAACAGGCGGCGGATGAGGCGCGCGGCGCCGCTCCTCGATTCGTCGGGCATGGTGTAGCCGCAGCGCGGGCAGTGCTGGGTGGCGCAGCCGCCGATCGCGATCGGGCAGCCGTGGTCCTTGCACGTGTCGCCACCGGGCTGGTACTCGAGGCCGCAGAGCGGGCAGGTCACCGCAGCGGCAGCCGGAACGCCGGCGAGCGGCAGCGTGGTCACGGCGCAACTCCGAGGCCGGTCGCGCGCATGAACACGCGCACGAGGCCCCCGGTGGCGAAGGCGAGCGGGAAGATGAATGCGGCCATCGCCGCCGCGGTGCGCCAGCCGCGCTCCTTCGCGATCATGAATACGTTGGCGATGCAGGGAATGAAGAGCGTGATCGTCACCATCGCCACGACGATCTGGACGGCGTCGAGCCCGCCGCCGCGGGACATGTCGAACAGCCGCGTCGCCGCGAAGTCGCGGCGCAGGAAGCCGATCAGGAACGCCGCCGAAGCCTCGGCCGGCAGGCCCAGGATCCCCGTCACCACCGGCTCGCCGAAGCGGATGATGCCGTCGAGCAGGCGCAGGCGCTCGAGCAGGAACAGCACGAACGTGCCGACCAGGAAGAGGGGCAGCGCCTCCTTCAGGTACCACTCGACGCGCGCCGCGGTCTTCGAGAGCACGTTGGCGAGCGCGGGCATGCGCATCGGCGGCAGCTCCACGACGAAGGCCGCTCGCTCGCCCGGCAGCACGCGGGCCGCGAGCCATCCCACGGCGAGCATCACGCCCGCCACCGCCGCGAACCAGACGAGAGCCGCCGAGGCCGGCACCACCGCCAGCATCGCCAGGATCACGCCGAGCTGCGCCGAGCACGGGACGCCGAGCGCCAAGAGCAGCATCGCCAGCAGGCGCTCCTTGCGCGTGGGCAGAATCCGCGTGGTGAGCGTCGCCATCGTGTCGCAACCCAGGCCGAGCACCATCGGCAGCACCGCCTTGCCGTTCAGGCCCATCAGCCGGAACACGCGGTCGGTCATCACGGCGAGCCGCGGCAGGTAGCCCGAGTCCTCGAGCAGCGCGAAGACGGTGAAGAAGGTCACGATGATCGGCAGCACGATCGCGAGTCCGTACGACAGGCCCATCGTGACGAGGCCGTACTCCCCGACGAACAGGTCCCGCACCAGGGCGATCGGCACGTACGAGAACAGCGTGACCGCCCAGGGGTTCAGGTAGCCGTGGAACAAGCCGTCCTCGAGCAGATCGACGAGCGTCCCCGCGCCGAAGACGCCAACGAACTCGTAGAGCGCGTAGAGGACACCCGCGAGGATCGGCCAGCCCCACACCGGGTGCACCGCCAGCCGGCCGAGCCGGCGCGAGAACGCCTTGCCCGCCGTGTTGCCGTCGCTCGCGTAGCGCCGCGCGATCGTGTCGGCGTGGCCGAGCAGCGCCTCGTGGTAGCGCGAGAGGAACGCGGGAGGCTGCTGCGGCGGCTCGCCGCGGCCCGAGAGCAGGAGAAGCGCCGGCTCCGCCACGTCCTCGGGAATCGGCAGGTGGTTCTTCGGGACACGCGCCTCGCCGAGCGCTCGCTTCACGCCGTCGATACCCAGCGCGCGCGTCGCCACGGTCGCGAGCACCGGGACGCCGAGCGCCGCTGCGATCCCCGCGAGGTCGAGCCGGATGCCGCGCGCCTGGGCTTCGTCGTGCATGTTGAGCACGAGCACCGTCGGCACCTCGAGCTGCCCGAGCTGCAGCGTCAACAGCAGGGCGCGGCGCAGGTTCTTCGCGTCCGCCACCTGCACCACCACCGAGCCCGGCTCGCCGCGCACCGAGCGCACCAGCTCCGAGGTGACGCGCTCGTCCTCGCTCAGCGGCATGAGCGAGTTGAGGCCGGGCGAGTCGATCACCTCGGCAGTGCCGCCCGCGAGCCGGCCGCGGTAGACCTCGACCGTGGTGCCGGGATAGTTGGAGACCGTCGCGCGCAGCCCGGTGAGAGCGTTGAACAGCGCGCTCTTGCCCACGTTTGGGTTGCCCAGCAGGACGATCCGACGCGGGACGGCGGCGGCGCCGCCTGCGTCGATATTGAAATCCATTTTCAACTTCCCGCGGTAGTGTACAGCATCCGGCCACCGCGCCGCCAGTGCCCGATGCAGGAGCTCACCGGACCCCCGGAGCACTCGCGTTTTCGCGAAGAGTGAGCGGCCGTTGTGCGACAATCCGCCCGTGATCACCGGGTTCAACACCGACGTCAAGCATCGCGGCCTCGTCTACCACGTGCAGACCGAGGACAAGGGCAAGGACAACCCGCTGATCGAGACCCTCATCTACAAGGGTGGCGAGATCCTCGCCTCGCGCCGGCTCCCCTACTCCGAGCTCGTCCGCGACCGGGACGCCGAGAAGGCGATCAGCGGCCTGATGGAAGAGCAGCACAAGGCGATGATCCTCGAGGTGAAGCGCGGCCGCTTCGCGCCACCCGAGGAGCGGGCCAAGGAAGACCTCTCGCTCGACGAGATCGTGCTCACCTACCTGGCCGCGCGCGCCGGGAAGCACGCCTGACGCCGCCCGTGCCCGAGCCCGAGCACCCCGCACTCGAGGCGCTGCAGGCCCGGCTGGCAGAAGAGGAGAGAGTCTACGCCGAAGCGCTCGCCGCGCTCGACCGCCTGTCGGCACTCACGCTTCCGACCGAGGCCGCGCCCGAGGTTCACGAGCGGCTCGCCGAGCTCAACACGCTGTGGCCCTCCGCGCCGCCCGACGCGAGCAGCGGACTCGGGGGTGTCGTCCAGCAGCAGGCGCTGCGCGCGCTTCAGCCCGCGCTCGAGCGGCAGCAGGCCTTCAACGCGGCGCTCGTGCAGCTGCTGAACGCCTACGTGACGCAGGCCGAGGCGCTCCACGGCCGCCTGCGCGAGCTCGCCTCGGCGCTCGTCCGCTACGCGCAGCGCGTGGAGCCCGTGGTGGACGCGCGCGACCGGGTCGCGACCGGTTTCGCCACGACGCGCTCCGAGCTGCTGCTCGAGGCCTTCGACCGCCGGCTCGAGTCGCTGTCGCGGCGGCTCGACGCCCTCGCCGGGTCGAAGCGCGAGTAGCCCGGGCGCGTGCGGCTCGCGTTCGCTTCCCCGCTGCCGCCCGCGCCGAGCGGCGTCGCGGATTACGCGGCCGACCTGCTCGCGCTCGTGGCGGACCATCACGAGATCGAGCTGTTCCACGCCCAGGAAACGGTCGACGAGGCGCGCCTACCCGCGGGACTCG
Organism: Vicinamibacteria bacterium; assembly: GCA_036559805.1. Taxonomy (GTDB): domain Bacteria; phylum Acidobacteriota; class Vicinamibacteria; order Fen-336; family Fen-336; genus DATBSL01. The sequence continues at coordinate 33,030 of DATBSL010000198.1, read as the reverse complement.
CGCTCTACCCCGCGGCGAGCCTGCCGCAGCGCCACGGCGCGGCCCCTTTCGACCTGGCGGTCTACCAGATGGGCAACGGCCGCGCGCACGACTTCCTCTACGGCCTCGTCTCGCGCGTGCCCGGCCTGCTGGTGCTCCATGACCTCGTGCTGCACCATTCGCGGGCCGCGCAGTTCCTCGAGGCCGAACTCGTCCGTGCCTGGCGCGCCGCCCCCGAAAGCGTCGCCGCGCGCGACGGCGCGCGGGGAGTGCTCGACGCCTTGCGAGCGGAGCTCGCGTACAGCTACCCGCGCGAGGGCGCGCGGCTGTTCGCGGCGCAGCTCGGCAGCGTCGGAAACCTGCTGCCCTACGCCTACCCTCTCTTCCGGATTCCCGTCGAGGCCTCGCGCTTCGTGGCCGTCCACAACCGTTTCATGGAAGCGGCGGTCCGCGAAGAGGTGCCGCAGACGCCTGTCGCGTGCGCGCCGATGCCGGTGAGCCGCGTCGCCGTCGAGCCGCCCGCGGTGCGCGAGCTGCGCGCGCGCCTCGGCTTCGACGACAGCCACGTCGTGGTCGGAGTGTTCGGCCTGCTGACGGACGAGAAACGGCCGCTGAGCGTGGCGCGGGCCCTGGCGCGCGTCGCCGCGGCGTACGCGGGCCTGCGGCTGATGCTGGTGGGACCGGTGCCCGACCGGGAGCGGCTCGCGAGACAGCTCGAGCGCATCGGCGTGCACGACCGCACCCGCCTCGTGGGCCGCGTCGCTCTCGCCGAGCTGCCGTCGTTCATCGAGGCGGCGGACGTCGTCGCCCACCTGCGCTACCCCACCGCGCGCGAGACCTCGGCGGCCCTGCTGCGCGTGCTGGCGCAGGGTCGCCCGACGATCGTGTCCGACCTCGAGCACCAGGCCGAGTTGCCGAAGGACGCGGTGCTGCGCGTCGACGTCGCGGACGAGGACGCCGGGCTCGAGTCGGCGCTGCGCCTCCTGCTCCAGGACTCCGGGCGCCGCGATTCGCTGGCGCGAAACGCCGCCGCGTACGTCGCCCGCGAGCACGCGCCGGAGCGCGTCGCCGCCGCGTGGAACGACGTGTTCGAGCGCGCGCGACGGGCGCCGCGTCCCGCGCCGCGCGACTGGCCGGCGGGCTGGCCGCGGCCCGCGGCCTGACCCTACGCGCGCCCGCGGGTGCGCGGGCCGAGACCGAGCGCGCGTTCCAGGCGTTCGCGCGAAGCGGCGTCGACCGTCTCGAACTGCACGCCGACGCCCCAGGCGCTGCGGCGGCCGACGCCGCGCTGCACGCAGCCGCGCACGCGAGCGTCGAGGTCGGTGCGCTCGCCGCCGACGAGAAGGTGCAGGTGCAGCGGCGAGTCCGGTGCGAGCGGGACGGGCGCCTCCAGCATCAGGCCGCCCGGTCCGATGTTGAGGAGCCGCGAGCCCACGACGAGCACGGGCTCGGCCAGCTCGGCCGGCTCGAGGCGCGGGGCCTCGCGGCGCTCGGGCTCGTCGGCGCGTCGGGCGCTCACGGGACCTCGCGCACGACCCGGAAGCCGCAGTCGGCGGCGCGCGCCTGCGGCTCGCGGCACGCGCGCGAGCCCGGGTTCAGCTCTCGAGCGGGCTGGCGCCACGATCCTCCGCGGCTGACGCGGGCCTCTCCAGACTCCGGGCCGCGCGGATCGTAGCGCCGCATCCGCCGATAGGCGTCGGCGCAGTACCAGTCGTAGCACCACTCGTGGACCACGGTGCCGACGTCGAGAAGCCCGTAGCCGTTGGCGGTGCCGCGGCCCACCGGCCAGGGGCCGGAGAGCGGCGGCTCGGGGATCTCTCCGCGCGGGATCTCGTCGCCCCACGAGGTGCGCGCCTCGTCCAGGCCGCCGCGCGCCGCGTGTTCCCACTCGGCTTCGGTCGGCAGCCGCCAGTGGCCGCCCAGCGTCTCCGACAGCCAGATGCAATAGTCCGCCGCCTCGAACCACGTCACGCCGACTACGGGCTGATCGGGCCCCCAGAAGACCGGGTCCTTCCACCACGGAGGCTCGGGGACGCGGTTGGACGAGAGGAACCACGCGTACTCCATGTTGCTGACGGGCGTGCGGCCGAAGCGAAGCGGCCGCACGTCGACTTCGTGCGCGGGACGCTCGTCGGCGCGTCCGTCCTCGCAGCCCATCTGAAAGCGTCCACCCGGAACGAACAGCGTCGATGGCGCGGCGACCGAGTGTCGACCCGCGAGAGGCGCAGCAACTCCCATGGTCTACTCCCTATACAGAATTCGCATACGTCGTTGAGGATCGCCAGTCGCGCCCGTTTCGAGAATCTTGTCGTTAAGCGCGCTTACATCGCATAATATGACACGTCACTTTAGATTCGTCCAGAAAAAACTGAAAGCGAGGGGGCGTTGAGACTCGGGCTTGCCGCAGCCGTGGCGATGGTGACGGCCACCTCCCTGGCCGTGATCCGTCCCGCCGTCGTGACCGACGACGAGCGCCAGGCGTCCCGAGCGATTCGCGAGCGGAGGATGCGTGCGGACGTCCGCTTCCTTTCGAGCGACCTCCTCGAAGGGCGCGCGCCCGGGACGCGAGGCGACCTCCTGGCGCGCGCGTACGTCGCGGCGCGCTTCGAAGCAATCGGCCTCGAGCCCGGAGTCCTGGGTGCATGGGAGCAGCCCGTCGAGCTCGTGGGAGCGACGGCGAAGGCTCCGGACACCGTGCGGGTGACGCGCGGCGCAGAGAGCGCGGTCCTGCGCCAGCGCGAGGACTTCATCGCCTGGAGCGGCCGTCACGCGGGCGAGGTCGAGATCAAGGGTGCCGAGATCGTCTTCGTGGGCTACGGCATCGTGGCGCCCGAGCACGGCTGGGACGACTACAAGGGCGCGGACCTGCACGACAAGGTCCTGCTCTTCATGAACAACGACCCCGAGCGCGATCCTGCGCTCTTCGCCGGCAAGAGGCGGCTCTACTACGGGCGCTGGGACTACAAGTACCAGATGGCCGCCGAGCGCGGCGCCGCGGGCGCGATCGTGATCCACACGGACGCGTCGGCCGGCTACGGCTGGTCGGTCGTGCAGAACTCGTGGTCGGGCGAGATCCTGAGCCTGCCGGAAGCGGGCCAGGCGACACTCGATCTCAAGGCTTGGGCCACCGAGGACGCCTGCCGGAGGATTGCGCGGCTCGCCGGCCAGGACCTCGACGCGCTGCGCGCGCGCGCCGAGACGCGCGAGTTCCGGCCAGTCCCGCTGGGCGTGAGCCTGGACGTCGTGCTGCGGAACGAGCTCGTACGCCGCCAGAGCGCGAACGTGATCGGCCGCCTCCCGGGCCGCGACCAAGCACTCGCGAAGGAGGCCGTGCTGTACACCGCCCACCACGACCACTACGGGATCAAGGCTTCGGCCTCCGGCGAGCCGGCCGTGTACAACGGCGCGCTCGACAACGCGGCCGGCGTCGCGGCGATGCTCGCCGTCGCCGAGGCGTTCGCGGCGCTGCCGGAGCGTCCGCGCCGCTCGATCCTGTTCGCGTCCGTGACGGGCGAGGAGCAGGGCCTGCTCGGCTCGCTGCACCTGGCTCGGCACCTGCCGCTCGCGCCGGGCCTCGTCGCCGCCAACGTCAACATCGACGGCGTGAACGTCTGGGGGCGCACGAAGGACGTCCCGGTGATCGGGCTCGGCAAGTCCTCGCTCGACGACTGGATCCGCGCGATCGCCGAGATGCAGGGGCGAACGGTCGTGCCGGAGGCGTTCCCCGACAAGGGCTCCTACTACCGCTCCGACCACCTGAGTTTCGCGAGGCTCGGCGTGCCCTCGGCGTTCCTCGACGCGGGCACCGAGGTGCTGGGCCAGCCCGCCGGCTGGGGGCGCCAGCAGCAGCAGGCCTGGGAAGACGCGCATTACCACCAGCCCTCGGACGACCTCACGCCGGACTGGAACTTCGAGGGAGCGGTGGAGGACGCGCAGCTGCTGTTCCTGCTCGGGGCCAAGGTCGCCGACGCGCCGCTGGCGCCCGCGTGGCGCCCAGGCGACGAGTTCGAGGCCGCGCGCAAGAGAGCGCTGGCGGAGCTCGGGCGCTAGCGGCATGCGCGGCCTGTGGCTCGAGGCGCAGGCGCTGCGCCTGCGCGACGACCTCCCCGCTCCGGCGCCCGCCCCTTTCGAGGCGCTCGTGCGCGTGAGCCTCGCGGGCATCTGCAACACGGACCTGGAGCTGGCGCAGGGCTACTACCCCTACGCCGGCGTGCCCGGGCACGAGTTCGTCGGCCGCGTCGAAGAGGCCCCGGGCGGCCCCGAGTGGGTCGGCCGCCGCGTCGTCGGCGAGATCAATGCCGCCTGCGGCGCGTGCGCGACCTGCCGGGTCGGACGCCGCAGCCACTGCGAGCGCCGCAACGTGCTCGGTATCGTCGGTCGCGACGGGGCCTTTGCCACGCACCTCTCGCTGCCGCTCGCGAACCTGCTCGCGGTGCCGGACGAGCTTCCCGACGAGGTCGCCGTCTTCACCGAGCCGCTTGCGGCGGCCCTCGAGATCCAGGAGCAGCTGCCCGTGGCGCCGGACGATCGCGTCGTGGTGATCGGCGCAGGCAAGCTCGGTCACCTCGTGGCCCAGACCCTGGCGCTCACAGGTTGCCGGCTCCAGGTCGTCGGCCGCAGCCCCCGCCCGCTCGAGCTCCTGGCCGCGCGCGGCATCGCCGTCGCGACGGCCGACGCGATCGAGCCGCGCTCGGCCGACCTCGCCGTCGAGTGCACCGGCCAGCCCGACGGCCTCGAGCTCGCGCGCCGCGCCGTCCGGCCCCGCGGCACGATCGTGCTCAAGAGCACCTACCACGGCCCGGCGTTGGTCGACCTCTCGCGCTTCGTCGTCGACGAGATCACCCTCGTCGGCTCCCGCTGCGGGCCGTTCGCTCCCGCGCTCGAGCTCCTCGCAGCCGGCCGTGTCGACCCGCGCGCGCTGCTGGAGGCCCGCTATCCGCTGTCGGAGGCGCTCGCGGCCTTCGAGCACGCCGCAAGGCCGGGAGCACTGAAGGTGCTGGTCGACTGCTAGGCGCCTAGCTCGCCTTCCACACCACGCGCCCGCCCACGATCGTCAGCGCCGGCCACCCTCGCAGGGTCAGCCCCCCAAACGGTGTGTTCCGGCTCTTGCTCGCGAAGCGCGCTGGATCCACGCCACGGCGCGCCTTCAGGTCCAGCACCGTCACGTCGGCCGGCGAGCCCGGCGCGAGCGTGCCCCCCGGCAGACCCAGCACGCGCGCGGGGTTGGTCGACAGGAGCTCCACGAGCCGCGCCAGTCCCACGATCTTGGCTGCTACCAGCCGGTCCAAGCACAGCGGAACGGCCGTCTCGAGCCCCACGATGCCGAACGCCGCCTGGTCGTACTCGACGTTCTTGTCGTCCTCCGTGTGGGGCGCGTGGTCGGTGGCGATGCAGTCGATCGTCCCGTCGCGCAGCCCCTCCAGCATCGCGGCGCGATCGGCCTCGCCGCGCAGCGGCGGGTTCATCTTGGTGCTGGTGTCGTAGCCCTTGTCGCGCACGGCGGCGTCGGTCAGCAGCAGGTGGTGCGGCGTGACCTCGGCCGTCACCTTCACGCCGCGCGCCTTGCCGCGCCGCACGGCGTCGAGCGACGCCGCGGCCGAGAGGTGGGCGATGTGCACGCGGCCGCCGGTCAGCTCGGCGAGCAGCACGTCGCGCTCGACCATGATCGCTTCGCCGGCAGCGGGCGCGCCGCGCAGCCCGAGCAGCGTCGCCACCGGGCCCTCGTTCATGCAGGCGGCCTCGGCCAGCGTCGGCTCCTCGCAGTGGTCGATCACCACCAGGCCGAAGCCCTTCGCGTACTCGAGCGCGCGCCGCATCATGCGCGCGCTCGCGACGGGCTTGCCGTCGTCGGAGACCGCGACGCAGCCGGCCTCGCGCAGGTCGCCGAGCTCGGCGAGCTCCTCGCCCTTCTGGCCGCGGGTGATCGCGCCGATCGGGTAGACGCGCACGGCGCCTTCCGCGCGCGCCCTGTCGAGGATCGCGCGCGTGATTCCGGCGCTGTCGTTGACCGGGTCTGTGTTGGGCATCGCGCACACGGCGGTGAAGCCGCCCGCGGCGGCCGCGCGCGTGCCGCTCGCGATCGTCTCCTTGTCCTCGCGGCCCGGCTCGCGCAGGTGCGTGTGAATGTCGATGAAGCCCGGGCAGACGACGAGGCCCTTCGCGTCGACGACCTCGGCGCCGCGCGCGGCAACTCGCGTGCCCACGGCCTCGACCTTGCCGCCGTCGAGCAGCACGTCGAGGACGGCGTCCTTGCCCCGCGACGGGTCGACGACGCGCCCGCCCTTCAGCAGCAGCCGGCTCACGACGCCGCCTCCGCGCTGCCGCCGAGCAGCAGGTAGAGCACGGCCATCCGGACCGCGACACCGTTCGTGACCTGGTCGAGGATCACCGAGTACGGCCCGTCGGCGACCTCGCTCGCGATCTCGACGCCGCGGTTCATCGGGCCCGGGTGCATCACGAGCACGTCCTTTCCGGCGCGCTTCAGGCGCTCCGCGGTCAGGCCGAACTGGCGGTGGTACTCGCGCGTGGTCGGGAAGAAGCCGCCCGCCATGCGCTCGAGCTGGATGCGCAGCATCATCACCACGTCCGCCCCCTCCACGGCCTCGTCGATCTTGTAGCTCACCTTCGCGAGCCGCTCGAGCCCGGGCGGGATCAGCGTGGGAGGGCCGGCGACCGTCACCGAGGCGCCCAGCTTCTTCAACAACCAGAGGTTCGAGCGCGCGACGCGGCTGTGCAGGATGTCGCCGACGATCGCGACGCGCAGCCCGGCGATCCGGCCCTTCTTCTGGCGCATGGTGAGCGCGTCGAGCAGAGCCTGCGTCGGGTGCTCGTGGGCGCCGTCGCCGGCGTTCACCACCGAGAAGCGGCAATGGCGCGCCAGCAGGTGCGGAGCGCCCGAGCTCGCGTGGCGCACGATCACCATGTCCGGGTTCATGGCCTCGAGGTTGCGCGCCGTGTCGAGCAGCGTCTCGCCTTTCGCGACGCTCGAGGCCGCGGCCGCGATCGACAGGCTGTCGGCCGAGAGCACGCGCTCGGCGATCTCGAACGAGGAGCGCGTCCGCGTCGAAGCCTCGTAGAAGAGGTTGACCACCGTCTTGCCGCGCAGCGCCGGCACCTTCTTGATCGGCCGGTCGAGGATCTCGCGCATCGCCTCCGCGGTGTCCAGGATCGTCACGATCTCGGCCGGCTCGAGCGGCTCGATCCCCAGCAGGTGCCGGTGCGGGAAGCTCATCGATGTCCCCGCCGCACGACAGTGCGGCGGGCCCTGGCCGTGCGAGTTGGCCGTTTCTGGCCCGCCTGACGCCCCTTGGGGACTTCCCTCTTCCCGCTCGGCGCCCTTGCGGCGCCTCCTTTCGGCCCGGCCCCCTTGTTCCCGGGCACGGGCGTCGGTGCCTGGCGCAGCAGCTGGACCTCGTCCTTCCCGTCCTCCTCCTTCACCAGCACCTGCACGGCCTCGTCACGCGACGTGGCGACCGTGCGGCCGACGTAGTCGGCGCGGATCGGCAGCTCGCGGTGGCCGCGGTCGACGAGCACCGCGAGCTCGATGCGCGCGGGCCGGCCGAAGTCGATCAGCTGGTCGAGCGCGGCGCGCACAGTGCGGCCGGTATAGAGCACGTCGTCCACCAGCACCACGGTGCGGCCGTCGATCGAGAACAGGATGTCGGTCCCCTTGGTGATCGGCTGCGCCGCCAGGCTCGTGAAGTCGTCGCGATAGAGCGAGATATCGAGGGCGCCCACCGCGGGCTCGGCCCCGGCTGCCTCGCGCACCATGCGCGCGAGCCGCCGCGCGAGCGGCACGCCCCGGCTGCGCACGCCCACGAACGCGAGCTTCTGCGGGTCCGGATGCCGCTCCAGGATCTCGTGGGCCATCCGGGAAAGGGTGCGGGCCATCCGGGCCGCATCCATGAGGGTCACGCTCGCCACGCCGCGCGCATGCTACCCCGGGCGAGGCGCGACCGACAAGCGAGTCCCCGCTACGGCTTCTCCTCCGGCAGGGGCGGCAGCTCGTCGACGGGAGCGCCGGTGACCGCGGGCGACACGGCGAGGCCTTCGTAGCTCGGTATGAACGTGACCGGGTGCTCGCGCGCGTGTGCCGGCTCGAGCATCTCGGTGAGCACGCGTCCTTCCATGTCGCGGGCCACGGGCAGGCCCAGCAGGTAGAGCAGCGTCGGCGCCACGTCCAGGACCGAGGCGCCCGAGAGCACGATGCCCGGCCGGATCGCCGTGCCGTAGGCCAGGATCAGCCCCGGCGGCGCGGAGGCGTGCGTGGCGCCGCCGACGTCGGTCCCGCTCAGCACGCCGATCAGCCGCCGCCACAGCGGAGTGGGCTCGAGGCCGTGCGAGGAGACGACCAGCAGCACGTCGCCAGCCTCCATGCGCCGCTCGAGCTCGCTCACGAAGCGGCCCAGCAGCGACACGTAGCGCTCGAGCACGCGCCCGTAGCGGCGGGCGTCGTCGGGCTTGACGTTGCCGAATGCCTCGGGATGCGCCTCGCGGTAGAAGCTGTGGCCGCCGACGTCGTAGCCGTGGAAGTCGATCACGAACATCACCGGGCGATAGGCGTCCAGCAGCACCTCGGCCGCCCGAGCGTCGCTCAGGTCCGGGCCGAGCGCCTGCTCGGCCAGCGCGCGCAGCCGCGGGTCCTCGAGCGGCGCTCCCGGCCGCGGCGGATCGGCCAGCTCGGCGAGCAGCTTCGGGTCGATGTCGCCGGCCCAGACCGTGCGCGCGGCCACCTCGTTCAGGAGATCCGTCGGGTGCATCGCGGCCCGCGCCCTGGCCGGCTCGCGGCTCAGCAGGTGGAAGTAGGGCGAGACGACGAAGCCGTGGATCGCCTCGGGCGGCTGCGTGCCCCAGACGCTCACGAGGCCCGCGGGCAGGCCGAACGCGTCGAGCACGTTCCAGAGCGCGCGCCTCCTTCGTGCGGTCGAGTGCACGGGCCGCCGCGCGACGAGGCCCAATCGCTCGATGAGCCCAATTCCCGCGCCCTTCGGCAGCAGCCGCCACTCGCTCCGCGAGCCCCGCAGCTGGTACGTGGTCGCGCTCAAGACGCCGTGGTCGCGCGGGAAGTGACCGGTCATGAGCGTCGTCCAAAGCGGCGGCGCTTCCGTCGGACGCAGCGTGGCGAGCGGGCCCACGGCGCCGCGCCGTGCCAGGCGGGCGAGCACTGGCGAGGCCTCCGGGCGCCTCGTCACGTCGCGCACGCCGAGGCCGTCGATCCCGACCACGAACACCCGTCGCGCGGGCTGCGCCGGGTCGAGCTGGACCGGCACGGCCCTGGGCGGGGGCGCGGGCTCGGGGCGCAGCGCGAGCGGCACGGCGATCGCGGCCGCCGGCGCGAGGATCAGGAGCATTCCCGCGAGCGGCCGCTCGCGGTCCGGGTAGAGCCAGAAGTCGAGGCCGATCGCCACGAGCACGGCCACGGCGCCGCTCACCACGACCCCGGAGAGCGCGAGCGCCCGCAGCGTCTCGACCGGGAGCGCGTGGCGATACGCGAGCAGGTTCGACCAGTAGAGGACGGCGACCACCGACAGCGTGAGGAAGGCGAACGCGGCGAAGAACGGGCGGCCCGGCAGCACCGAGCGGCGCGGACCCCACACGCGCACGGCACTCGTCACCCCCGCTACCGCCGCGAGCGCGAGCGTGCCGGCCACCGCCCAGGGGAGGAACAGGCACAGGGCGAGGGCCTGGGCTTCGTGGCGCAGCACCAGCGACGGGTTGAGGTAGAGCGCGAGCGTCGCGAGCGCCAACGCGCCGATCGAGGACGCGAGCAAAGCACTCAGGATCAGCGGGCCGGGCACGCACGAAGCGTATCCGAACAGACGTGTCGGGGCGAAGAGAGGGCGCGCTTGGCTGCGCCCGTGACGCCGCGCTAGGATCGGCCGGATGCCCGCCAACCGGACCTCGTCGCTGGTCGGCCGCGAGGGCCTCGGCGGGCCGTACTTCCTGCTGACCTTCCTGCACCCGGAGATCGCGCGCGACGCGCGGCCCGGCCAGTTCGTGATGATCAAGGCCGGCCTGTCGGCGGAGCCGCCGCTGCGCCGGCCCTTCTCGATCCTGGAGGCCAGCCCCGGGCGCGAGACGTTCACGCTGTTCGTCAAGGCGATCGGCCCCGGCTCGAGCGCACTCTGCACGCTGCCACTCGGGGGCGTCGCGCAGTGCCTGGGCCCGCTCGGCCGCCCGTTCTCCGCTCCGCCCGAGGGAACCGAGGCGCTGCTCGTGGGCGGAGGCTACGGCATCGCCCCCTTCAGCTTCCTCGGCGCCGAGCTTCGGGGCCGAGGCTCGGCCGCACGCGTCTTCTACGGCGGGCGGGCGAAGGCCGACCTGCCGCTCCTCGGCCGGCTGCGCGCCCAGGGCCAGGACGTGGTCGCGGCGACCGAGGACGGGAGCCTGGGTGTCCACGGCCGCGTCACGCTCCCGCTCGAGGCGCACATGGACGCGGTGCGCCGCCCGCAGCGCCTCTACGCCTGCGGCCCCGAAGCGATGATGCACGCGGTCGCGCGCATCGCCGCGGCGCGCGGCCTCGCGGCCGAGGTCAGCCTCGACCCGTGGATGGGCTGCGGGGTCGGCACCTGCCTCGGCTGCGTCGTGAAGGTGCAGGGCGAGAGCGACGCGCGCTGGAAGTACCGCTGCGCCTGCACCGAGGGGCCCGTGTTCGACGCGGCGCGCGTCGTGTGGCCGGGTGAGAGCGAGTCGCGCGCCCGCGCGATGGCCGTTGCCGCCCCGACGCGCGAAGGAGAGCGCGCGTGAGGCTCGCGGTCGAGCTCGCCGGGATCCGGCTCAAGAACCCGCTGATCGCCGCCTCGGGCACCTTCGGCTACGGCGTCGAGTACGAGGGCGTGATCGACCTCGCGACGCTCGGCGGGATCGTGTCGAAAGGCCTGTACCTCGAGCCGCGCGACGGCGCGCCGGTTCCGCGCATCGCCGAGACCCCCTCGGGCCTGCTCAACGCGATCGGGCTCCAGGGGATCGGGATCCACGCGTTCGTGAGGGACGTGCTGCCACGGCTGCGCGCCCACGACACCGCCCTGCTCGTGAACGTGTGCGGCGACAGCGTCGAGGAGTACGCGGAGGTGGCGCGCGTCTGCGACGGCGCGCCCGGGATCGCGGGCCTCGAGATCAACATCTCCTGCCCCAACGTGAAGCAGGGCGGGATGGCCTTCGGCGGCGACCCGCGCATGACCCACGCGGTGGTGGCGGCGGTGCGCGGCGCCACGCGCCTGCCCGTGATCCCCAAGCTGTCGCCGAACGTCGCCGACATCTCGGTCTTCGCGCGCGCCGCGGCCGAGGCGGGCGCCGACGCGCTCTCCTGCATCAACACGCTCATCGGCCTCGCGATCGACGTCGAGACGCGGCGGCCGCGGCTCGGCTTCGGCACCGGGGGGCTCTCGGGGCCGGCGATACGGCCGGTCGCGGTGCGCATGGCGTGGCAGGCCGCCCGGGCAGTGAAGATCCCGGTGATCGGGATCGGCGGGATCACGACCGCCCAGGACGCGCTCGAGTTCCTGATCGCGGGCTGCCGCGCGGTGCAGATCGGCACGGCGAACTTCGTGGACCCCGGCCTCTACCCGCGCGTGCTCGACGAGCTGCGCGGCTATCTCGAGCGGCACCGGCTCGAGGACGTCGGCGACGTGGTGGGGACGCTCCAGTACCCGGGCGAGGTGGTCGAGTGCAAGACCGGAGGCCAGGGATGACGCCTCGCGAGCGACTCATCGTCGCTCTCGACGTGCCGAAGGCCGACGCCGCGAGCGAGCTCGTGGACCGCCTCGCGGGCCGGGTGGGCCTCTTCAAGCTGGGCAGCCAGGCCTTCACCGCCGCGGGACCCGAGCTCGTGCGCGAGGTCGTCGGGCGCGGCGAGCGCGTGTTCCTCGACCTGAAGTTCCACGACATCCCCAACACCGTGGCCGGAGCTGTCGCGAGCGCCGCACAGCTCGGCGTGTCGCTCGCCACCCTCCACGGCCTCGGCGGGCGCGCCATGCTGGAGGCGGCGGTGGGCGCGCTGCCGGCGTTGGGCACGAAGCTGCTGGCGATCACGATCCTCACCAGCCACGACGAGGCGACGCTCGGGGAGATCGGCGTCGGCGGCGGCGTCAGCGACTCCGTCAGGCGGCTCGCGCTCCTCGCGAAGGACGCGGGCATGGACGGCGTCGTGGCGTCCCCCCACGAGGTCGCGCTCGTCCGCGAGGCCTGCGGCCCCGGCTTCCTGATCGTGACACCCGGTATCCGCCCGGCGGGAGCGGCGAGCGGCGACCAGGCGCGCGCGGCGACGCCCGCGGCCGCGCTCTCCGCGGGCGCCGACTACCTGGTGGTCGGCCGTCCGATCACGGAAGCGAAGGACCCCGGGGCCGCGGCGGACGCGATCGTTCGCGAGATGGAGCGCGCCACGGGCTAACGCGCGCTCGCCGGCCGCGCGGGCTCGTCGAGGCGCTCGGCCCAGGGCGTGCCCGGGTGGTCGGCGCGCAGGCTGCGCCGCCAGGCGGACGCGCCCTCCGCGTCGCCCGTCGCCTCGCGAGCGAGGGCTCCGGAATAGAGCGCCTGGGCCCGGTAGGGACCCGAGCCCACGTCAACCACGGGCGCGAACGCGAGCACGGCGAGCCTGGCCTCCCCCGACCGCAGCAGCGCCTCGCCGCGCAGCGTGAGCCACTCGTTCCGACGCGTGTCGTCGGCCCCGACCAGGTCGATCGCGTGGCGCGCGTACTCGGCGGCCGCCTCCCAGCGCTCCTCGGCGAAGGCGCGCGAGGCCCGCTCGTCGAGCACGGCGACGTCCACCGGCGGCCCCGGCCGCGGCAGGAAGCGCAGGCTCGCGAGAGCCAGAAGGATCGCGAGCGGCAACGCCCGCAGCAGGCCTGCGGCCCAACCGGCGACTGCAGGCGCGACCGCCTCGGCTCCTGGAGACGACTCTACCGAGGTTCGGCTGGCCGACCGCTTTGCGCGTCGGCGGACCAGGACGAGACCCGCGCCGACCGCCGCCAGGAATAGCGTGCGCCCCAGCCGATCGGACCAGGTGCGGGCCGCGTACGCGAGCCGCACGTCGCGCTGGCGCGGCACCACGAGCATCAGGCCGGGCGACACCAGGTACGGCCCGTCGGCCCCCTCCGCGCGCCAGCGGGGGTGGTAGGAGAGCTTGACCAGGAGCGGATGGCCGGGCCGGCTGGTGGTGACGTGGATCGCCTCGGCCTCGACGCGCTCCGTGACGCGCGCGTCGTGCGGGAGCGGCCGCTCCGGAGGCGGGCCCCAGGCGTCGTCGAGCACGAGGTCGAAGCGCGTGTCGTCCGTGAACACGAGCAGCGCCCGGTTTGCCGGCTTGCGCGAGAACCAGCGATAGGACGCGTCGCGCCAGGTGCGCGGATCCGCGCGCACGGGTGCCAGGGCCAGCGGCTCGACGTAGCCCGGCCCCGGCTCGCGCAGGCGGTAGAGCGTGTACGGCGGGATCACGGCCTCGCGCACGAGGTCGGGACGCGCGTCGAGCGCCGAGGCGAGCTCCGGGCTCACGGCGACGATCTGCGAGACGTTGAAGAGCCGCAGCCTGGCGAGGGCGCTCTCCGGGTCGAAGCTCGAGTAGCGCCGGCTGCGGAACGGGTTGGGCGATCGGGCGAAAAGCTCCGACGCGAGGTAGTACACCGGGTGCGTGGTGGTCGAGGCCTGGTTGTAGACGCCCTCGAGAGTCGAGCGGCCGGAGAACCAGGGCAGCGTCTCGTACATGCGGATCGAGCCGGCGCGCTCGTGCACGGGGCCGTACTCGACGGCCACGCGCGCGTCGGACGGGCCGCCGCGCAGGCGCTCCGTGAGCTCCTGCCACGCCGGCCAGAGCTCCTTCGCCTCGAGGCCGGAGTAGTTCCAGTCGACCCAGTGCCGCAGCACGTGCGAGCGCGAGTCGGCCCAGAAGACGGCGACGAGCGCGAGCCCGAGCGCGGCGGCGTCGGCAAGCGCCAGCCGCGACAGCGCCCAGCCGAGCGCCGCCGCGCCGCAGAGCGAGAGCGACAGCTGCGCGAGCGGGACGAAGCGCACGTCGATCACGCCCAGGCCCGGGCCGGCGACGGCCAGCGCGGCGCCCGCGAGCGACCCGAAGCCGAGCAGGAGCAGGCGCGCATCGCTGCTCCCGCCGGACAGGCGCGCGACGAGCGTCGCCGCGATCCCGACGACACCCGCGGCCATGAGCGGCTGCAAGAGCGGCGGGAGGACGCCGCGCGTCGTCACGTCGATCCAGGCATCGTCGTAGGGCGTCGTCCAGCCCCAGTCCGCCAGGAGCGGGACGAGCGACGGCGCCGCCAGGCAGAAGGCGAGCCCCGCCACCGCCGAGAGCCAGCCCAGGAGCCGCAGACGACCCTCCTCGCTGTCCCGGCGCGGCGCGGGATCGAAGATGAGCAGGCCGCCCGCCGTCAGGCCGGCCCAGAGCACCGCATAGCCGTGGGCGTAGGCGGTCAACGCGAGCGCCGCCGCGGGCAGCCACGGCCCCCGGCCGTCCACGCGCGCCCGCACCAGGACCCCCAGGAACAGGACCGCGAATCCGACGCCGTACGTGTAGGAGAACTCCCCGGCGAGCGTGCTGGCGATCGAGCCTCCCCAGATCGGCGTTTCCTCGACGTAGAGGAAGACGAGCGCGGCCGCGGCGCCCAGGAGCGGCGCGGGAAACGCGAAGCGCACGAGGCGGAACGCGGCATAGACCAGGAGCGGCAGCAGGAAGACCGGCAGCGCGGTCCCGAGCTTGAACGCGACGGGGAGTCCAGTGAGCCCGGCGAGCGCCGACATCACGAGGAACGGAAAGGGGAAGTAGTAGAGAAGGAGCGGGTGGCCCAGGTAGGCCCCCGGGTACCAGCCGTGCAGGCGCCACTCGGGCCGCAGACGCTCGTGGAACCACGCCGCCGTCGGCACATGGCAAGGCGTGTCGCCTCCGGCGGTGATCGTGGGCAGCAGAAGCAGCGCCGGGCGCAGCAAGTCGAGCAGCACCAGCAGCAGGACGCCGAGGCCGAGCACGTCGGCCACGGCCCGACGCCCGGGCGAGACCCGCATCCGGCGTCAGTCTAAACCAGCGTCTTTACGCCGATGGCCGGCTCGGACTAGGATTCCGCTCCCTCCCATGAAGGACTCGCGGCGCATCCTCGTCGTGGACGACGACCCGGGCATCGGCCAGATGCTCACGAAGGCTCTGGCGCGGCACGGATTCCACGTCGACACGGCTACCTCGGCGGACGAAGCGGTCACGAAGTCGGAGGCCGCGAGCTACGACGCCGCGCTCGTGGACCTGGTGATGCCGGGCGGCGACGGGGCAGAGCTGTCCCAGACGCTGCGGCGCCGCTTCCCGGGCCTGCCGATCGCCCTGCTGACCGGCTACGGGCACTCCCCGTTGATCCCGGCCTTCGAGAAGTCCGGCATGGCCGTCTTCAAGAAGCCGATCCTGATCCAGGACCTGGTCGAGTTCCTGCAGCGCGAGATACCTTCATGAGAAGGGGAGTCGCTGCGCCGCGACCCCCCTTACACCCCCCGCTCCGCTCGCGGGAGTGGACCCCGAGCGTCAGCGAGGCGAAACGAAGCGGCCTCGGATCACGAGGGCGCTTCGTAATCCCGCTCGCTCCGCAGCCCGTTACTCCGACCTGCAACGGCGGCGGTGTTCTGCACGCGCATACACTCGGGAGCCCAGCGTCAGCGAAGCGGCCGGATCA
This sequence comes from Vicinamibacteria bacterium, assembly GCA_036559805.1. Lineage (GTDB taxonomy): Bacteria > Acidobacteriota > Vicinamibacteria > Fen-336 > Fen-336 > DATBSL01. The sequence continues at coordinate 17,395 of DATBSL010000198.1, read as the reverse complement.
AGATGGCGCTTCGTAGTCCCGCTCGCTCCGAAGCCCGCTGCGAGACAGCCTGCGGTGCAGGCGTAGCCGTCGCCTTTCGAAGGCCTGGGCCTGGTGCCAGGCGCGCTGGTCGTGGGGGGCGTCGGGCTCGACGAGGCGCAGGCCGCGCTCGACGGCGACGAGCGCCTGCTGCAGGTCTCGGCTGCGGTGCTCGTGGTGCATTGCCAGCTCGCGCCAGCCTTCCGGCTCCCCCGCCTCGCCCGCCTGCGCCCACAGCTCCGCCGCGCGCGCGTGGTCGCCCGCGCGCTTGGCGCGCCAGCCGAGGCGCAGCAGGGCCGGACCGCGGACGGCCGGCGACCCGAGGGCGAGCGCGCGCCGGTACTCGGCTTCGCTGCGCTCGTAGAGCCGGCCGCGCTCGAGCACGCGGCCGAGGCTGAAGACGTCGCGCGGGTCCTCGGCGCGCGACTCCTCGACCCACTGGCACGCCAGGACCGCGAGCGCGGCCAGCGAGACGATGTCCTGGCGGTTGTGCTCGAAGACGCGCGCCAGCAGCCGCGCGTCGCGGCGCCTGACCCAGTCGAAGTAGACGTGCGGGATCTCCTCGCCGGCGATGTCCGCGTGCCGCCGCAAGCCCATGAGCTCGGCCTCGAGCGACTGGAGCCGGCACGACTCGAGCCGCGCCTTCCACAGCCGCCGCGCGGGGTGGAGCAGGTCGAAGTGCGGAGCCGCCGAGAGCGGGAAGCGCGCGCGGTTGAGGCGGAAGCGCGCGTCGAGCAGCGGCACGTCGAACATCTTCCCGTTGAACGTCACCAGCCGGTCGAAGCCCGCGAGCTCCGCGGCGAGCGCGTGGAGCAGCGCCCCCTCCTCGTGGTAGTCGCGCATGAAGTACTGCCGGACGCGGAAGCGCTCGCCGTCCACGAAGCCCACGCCGATCAGGAAGGCGGCCGTGCCGGCCCCCCCCGCCAGGCCGGTCGTTTCCGTGTCGAGGAAGACCGCCCGCCGCAGGTCGAAACCCGCGAGCTCGGGCTCCGCCGTGAGCACGCCGACCGTGTCGGGCGCGACCGAATGGAAGCGCGACAGCGGCACGTCACCGTGCCGGACCTCGAGGTGGACCGAGCTCTCGACCAGGAAGAACTCGCCGCGCTCGTTCTCGACCCGCATCCCGTCGACGAGCTCCTCGAGCGGCAGCGGCGCGGGTCCGCGCCTGCGCTCGCGCCGCGCCGCCACGGCCACCAGCCGCTCGAGCCGCGCTTTCAGCGGCAGGTACTCGTCCGAGACCGGCGGGCTCTCGCCCAGCAGCTCCCGCTCCAGCCGCTCGAGGCCGGGAACCGCCGCCGGCTGCCTCAGCCGCTGAAGGCGTTCGTGGAGATTCACCCGCGGGATCCCTGTCGAGCGGATCCCGCGGGAGCTGCCGCGTGCATGCGTGCCGTCCCCGGCCACCCTGGCTCCTCAAGGTCGATGGTGCCAGGACGACGAACAGTCAGGGCTGTCGATCGCGTTCTTGTTCTGGGGGGCGTCGCCCCCCAGACCCCCCGGTATAGCTGATCTCGACGGTCGGCCGTCATCCCGCAGCAATTGCATCCAGGATGGCGAGCGCCACCCGCTTGCCCGTGCTCCCTACCTCCCCTGCCGGCCCCACACACGACGGGCAGCCCTCGCTGCACGCGCAGGCCGCGATCAGCGCTCGGCTCTCGGCGAGCAGCCGGTCGTGGAGCCTGTAGAGCGGCTCGGAGAGCCCGATGCCGCCCGGGTAGGCGTCGTACACGAACACGTTCGGCTCGTAGTCCTCGCCGGGCGGCTGCTCGTCGCGCGAGCCGCCGCGGCCCGCTCCCAGCCGCAGCAGCCCGCGCTCGATGCGCGCGTCGCCCTGTCCGTTGTCGCCGATGGCGACGCCGAGGTCGCGCCGGTCGCACATCAGGAAGAGCGCGGCGAGCTGGCCCAGCGTGTACGAGAGCGCGACGACACCGTCGCGGCGCTCTTCGAGCGAGAAGGGCAGCTCGCGCATCAGCTGGCGCGGCACCGTCAGCCAGTAGCCGGTCGTGTGCATCTCGTTGTCGGGCATCGTCAGCTCGCCCGCGCCCACGTTCTCGTTCGTGTGGAACTTGATCTTCTTGAAGCCCACGACCTGTGAGGCGACGTGCACCTCGCCGTGGTTGCGGCGGCCCTTGCCGCGCGCCTCGTCGGCGAAGCGATCCAGGATCCGGACCTTCGTGTAGGTGATCGCGTCGGTGTAGTAGTCGACCTCGGCCTCGCGCACCTCGGCGCGTCGTTCCGCGTGGTCGTAGCGCTCGACGAAGTACGTGCGGCCCTCCAGGATGTAGATCGCCTTCTCGTGGACCATCGACGGCGCCGAGTCGTAGTCGACCTCGGCGATCGTCCGCGGCTCGCGGGTCACGTCCTGGATCACGAAGTTGTCCGAGGAAACCGAGCGCAGGCTGATAGCGTCGGCCGGGTAGCTGTCGCTCGTCCAGTGCCAGCGCTCGCCGGCGCGGTGCAGCAGCTTCTCGTCCTCGAGGTACTTCAGGATCTCGACCAAATTCTCGCCGCCGAAGGGCTCGTCGCCCACGAACGGCAGCTCGAAGGCGGCGCACTTGACGTGGTTGACCAGGATCTGCAGGTTGTCCGGATTGATGCGGCCCTCTTCGACCGGCGCGCCGAAGAAGTAGTCGGGGTTCTTCGCGATGAACTGGTTGAGCGGCGTCGAGTTCGCGATCAGCACCGCGACCGACGTGCCCGAGCGGCGCCCGGCGCGGCCCGCCTGCTGCCAGGCCGAGGCGACGCTGCCCGGGTAGCCCACCAGCACCGCTGCGTCGAGGCTGCCGATGTCGATCCCGAGCTCGAGCGCGTTCGTCGAGACGACGCCGAGCACCGAGCCCTCGCGGAGCCCCCGCTCGATCTCGCGCCGCTTGAGCGGCAGGTAGCCGCCGCGGTAGCCGCGGATGACGCCTTGCGAGCCGGGCTTCGTCTCGAGCGCCTCCTTGAGATACGTGACGAGCACCTCGGTCGCGAGCCGCGAGGGGGCGAACACGATCGTCTGCAGCCCCTTGCCCAGGAACGACAGCGAGACGTCCCGCGCCGAGTTGAGCGCCGACTTGCGGATCCCGAGCTGGCGGTTGACGACCGGCGGGTTGTAGATCGCGAAGTAGCGCTCGCCGCGCGGCGCGCCGCTCTCCGCGACGAGCGCGACCTCGCGCTCGGTGAGACGCTCGGCGAGCTCTTTCGGGTTGCCGATCGTCGCCGACGAGCCGATGAACTGCGGCCGCGAGCCGTAGAACTCGCAGAGCCGCCGCAGCCGCCTGAGGATGTTCGTGACGTGCGATCCGTAGACGCCGCGCAGGCTGTGCAGCTCGTCGATCACGACGTAGCGCAGGTTCTCGAAGAGCTTCACCCACTTCGTGTGGTGGGGCAGGATGCCCTTGTGCAGCATGTCTGGGTTCGTGACCACGACGTGCGCGCGCGCCCGGATCGACTTGCGCGCGTCCTGCGGCGTGTCACCGTCGTAGGTGAACGTGCCGATGTCGGCCCCGATCTGCTCGATCACCCCGGAAAGCTCGGCGAGCTGGTCCTGGGCGAGCGCCTTGGTCGGGAACAGGTAGAGAGCGCGCGCGTCGGGGTCCTTCAGGATCCGGTCGAGGACGGGCAGGTTGTAGCAGAGCGTCTTGCCCGACGCGGTGGGCGTCACCACGACCACGTCCTCGCCTCGCGCCACGCGGCCGAAGGCGTCGGCTTGATGGCTGTAGAGCCCTTCGTAGCCTCGCCCGACCAGGGCGTCGCGCAGCTTGGGATGGAGCCCGTCGGGAAAGCCCACGATGCGCGCGGGCTGCGCCGGGAAGTGCCGCAGCGCGGCCAGCACGGGCTCGCTGCCCAGCGTCTTCTGGATCTCCAGGCCCTTCAGGACCGCCAGAAGGGCCGCCTGGCCGTCGGCACGCGCCGGGAGGGGCCGCGCGCGGGTCGGGACCAGCTCCTGGCTCATGCTGACGCATGATGCCCGAGGGGCCGGTCAGGGCAGGTCCAAAGCCGTCACGCCGACCACCGGGGTATGCTCTCTTCCTTTGGAGAAGGCCACGTGACCCCCAAGAACTCCATGCAGGAAGCCGTCCGCACGCTGCTTTCGGGCGTCGGGGAGGATCCCGACCGGGAAGGCCTCGACAGGACCCCCGAGCGGGTGGAGCGCGCGCTGCGCTTCCTGACCAAGGGCTACGGCGAGGACCCGAAGGCGCTCATCGGGGAGGCGCTCTTCACGGTCACCTACGACGAGATGGTGATCATCAAGGACATCGACGTCTTCTCGATGTGCGAGCACCACCTGCTGCCCTTCCACGGCAAGGCCCACGTGGCCTACCTCCCCGACGGAAAGGTGGTCGGCCTCTCGAAGATCCCGCGGCTCGTGGACATGTTCGCGCGCCGGCTGCAGGTGCAGGAGCGGCTCACCGTCCAGATCGCCGAGACGATCCAGGAGGTGATCCACCCGCGTGGCGTCGGTGTCGTGATCGAGGCCGTGCACTTCTGCATGATGATGCGGGGTGTCGAGAAGCAGAACTCGGTGGCCGTCACCTCCTGCATGCTGGGAGCCTTCCGCGAGCGTCAGCCGACGCGCGAGGAGTTCCTCGCGCTGATCCGCCGAGGCGGGCGAAACGGGAGCTGACCGGCGACAGGGCGAACGCCCGGCGCTCGTGCGCTCGCCGGGCTACTCCGTCGGGTTCACGCGCCGCAGCCGGCGCGCCATCACCTTCATGACCTCGAGCGCGAGGTTGGGCACGCGACGCACGAGGTTGTTGAACGCTGGCGCGTCCAGCAGCACGAGCGTGCAGTCGGGGCCCGCGATCGCCGTGGCGCTACGCGGGGCCGCGTCGACGAGCGCCAGCTCGCCGAAGATGCCGCCCTGCTCCACGGTCTCGAGCACCGTCTCGCCGATGCGCAGATCCACGCTGCCGGTGCGGACGATGAACATCTCGCGGCCGGAATCTCCGGCCTTGAAGATGACCTGCCCGGGGTCGAGCCGGAGCGGTGCCTCGTCGAGCGTCATCAGCGCTTCGAGGTAGGTCCTCACGCCGCCCATGCTCACCTCCGGCTGCGGATCCTAACCCGGAACGCCCGGCGCGACCCCGAGCGGGCTAGTCCATCGCGGGCTTCGGCTTCGGCTTGATGTCCTTCGAGGTGATGTCGACCGTCAGCATGAAACCGTTCGTGCCCTTGAACTCGAAGGCGTTCGGCCCGACGCGGTAGGCCTCGACCTCGTTCGGCATCATCACGAACCCGTCGTTGCGCGGAGCGCCCCAGTACGGCAGGTTCTTGATCACCACCGGCTCGCCGGTCATGCCGGGGAAGGCCTTCAGCTTGACCTCGCCGCTCTTGCCGCCGTCGAGCAGCGCGTGCGCCCCGTTCTTGTCGAACTCCCACTTGTCGATCGAGGCCTCGGCGGTCTTGAAGGACTGCCACTTCACCGGGAACAGGTGGCCGGCGATCGCCTGGATCGCCTCGCGCTGCGCCGTGCTCAGGGGCTTGTCGAAGTAGAGCACCGCCCACTCCATCTCGCCGTCGGCGAAGTCGTCGCCGAGGTCGGTCGCGATCCAGAACTTGGCGCCGTCGAGGTTCGTGGCCCCGTGATGGCCCTTGTTGACCTTGTAGGCGTTGTTCGCCTTGCAGAAGTGCTTGGCCCCGGAGCCTCCGCCGTGGCCTTCGTGCCCGCCGTGGGAGGCAGGCTTCGAGTTGAAGTAGCACTGGCAGAACATCGGGCAGCTGCACGCCTCGATCACCGTGATATTGGCGGCCCACTCGGGCTCGGCCGCGCGGGCGGTCCGCGGAGCCTCCAGGCTCAGGCCCAGCCCCAGGGCCAGGAAGACGCCAACCGTACACACAAGGGAGCGTCGCGACATTCGTTCACCTCCAGCGAGTGGCTGATTGCTAAGTACAGACATTCGAGCAAAAAGTTGGGCGATCCCTACGGCAGCGGCTTCAGCTTGACGTTGCGGAACCAGAAGGCGCTGCCGTGGTCCTGCAGCACGATGGGGCCCGTGGCGGCCTTGCCGTAGTCCGGCGCGTCCTTCCACTTGCCCGAGTCGCGCAGCTTGTTCCACGCGTCGTTCCAGCGCTCGAACTCGAGGACCTGCTTGCCGTTCAGCCAGTGCTCGACGTGCTTTCCGTTGACGACGATCCGCGTGGAGTTCCACTCCCCCACTGGCTTGAGCTGCTTCTGGTCGCTGGCGACGTGCATGGCGTAGTTGGCGCCGGCCTTCTGCCAGTCCTCGAGCTTCTGCGGGAAGCCCACGTCGTCGATGAACTGGTACTCCGGGCCCGTCATCCAGGCGGCCTTGTATTTCGGGTCCTCGACGACGCCGTACATCACGCCGCTGTTGCCGCCCTTCGAGGCCTTCCACTCGAGGCTCAGCTCGAAGTTCGTGTAGGGCTTGTCGGTGACCAGGTCGGCGCGCAGGTCGCTGCCGTAGTTGCCCTCGGTGCCGGCGGAGTGGAGCGCGCAGTCCTCGATCGACCAGGCCGGGGTCTTCTGGCCGTTGTAGCCGTGCCAGCCCTTGGTGCTCGCTCCGTCGAACAGCAGCAGCCAGCCCGCGGACTTCTCCGCGGCGCTGAGAGTGTTCTGGCCCTGGCAGGCGGGCTGGGCGGCGAGCGGCTGCGCGGCGGCGAGCAAGGCGCACACCGCGAGGGTCGGCACGGCGGAGCTGGGCTTCATGCGAGATCTCCTCGAGCGCAACGGTAGCACCACAGCCCGGGGCGCGAAAGGCTACGTCTCGGGCGCCTCCGCAGCCGATGCGAGGCGCCGCTTGTCCACCTTGCCCATCGCGTTCCTCGGCAGCGCCGCGACACGGACGAAGGCGCGCGGCTGCTTGAACGACGCGAGCTCGCGGCGGCAGGCGGCCTCGAGCGCTCCTTGGTCCGCTTCGCCCACGAAATACGCGACGGGCACCTCGCCCCGCTTCGGATCGGCGCGCCCGACGACGGCCGCCTCGCGCACGCCCGGCTGCTCGAGCAGCACGTCCTCGATCTCGCGCGGGTAGACGTTGAAGCCGCCGCTGATGATGAGGTCGCTCGCGCGCCCGCGTAGCGTCAGGTAGCCGTCGTCCGCGCGCTCGGCGAGGTCGCCGGTGCGAAAGAACCCGTCGGCCGTCAGGGCGGAAGCGCTCGCCTCGGGCATGCGCCAGTAGCCGGCGAAAAGACCGGGCCCGCGCACCTGCAGCTCGCCGGCGATGCCCTCCGGCGCCTCGCGGCCCCGGTCGTCCACGACCCTGGCCTCGACGCCCGCCAGCGGCCGTCCGATCGACCCCGGCCGACGCTCGCCCTCGTAGGGATTGCCGAGCGTGATGAGCGTCTCGGTCATGCCGTAGCGCTCGAGCACCTCGTGGCCGAAACGCTCGCGGAACGCCTCGAACACCGACGCGGGCAGCGGAGCCGAGCCGCTCACGAAGAGCCGCACGCCCGCGCCGAGACGGCGCGCCAGGGGCTCCGGCCACTCGAGCAGCCGCACGTAGACCGTCGGCACGCCGAAGAAGAGAGTCGGCCGGAACGCCTCGAAAAGCCCCTGCGCCGCGTCGGCCTCGAAGCGCGCGGCGAGGCGCATGCGGCAGCCGCTCGCGAGCCAGCAGCAGACGCCGACGCCGAGGCCGTGCACGTGGAAGAGCGGCAGCACCGCGAGGTAACGGTCCGCCGCGGTGATGCGCCAGGCCTCGACGAGCCGTCGCGCGTTTCGGGCGAAGCCGCCGTGAGTCAGGACGGCCCCCTTCGCGCGCCCGGTGGTTCCCGAGGTGTAGACGATCGCCGCGGGCGACGCCTCGTCGAGCGCGACCGCCGGCCGGTGCGACGGCGCGGCGGCCGCCTCGGCCGACACCTCCTCGGCGGTCCAGACCGGCACGGCCGCCCGAGCCGCGGTCGCGTTGGCGGCGACGAGCCCGACGGGCTCGGCGTCCGCGAGCACGTGGCTCACCTCGCGCTCCCGGTAGAGCACGTTGATCGGCACGAACAGCGCCCCGAGCTTCAGGCAGGCGAGAAACAGCTCCAGGAACTCGAGCCCGTTCGGCAGCTGTACGGCCAGCCTGTCGCCCGCGCGCACGCCGCGAGCCGCGAGCGCGTGCGCCGTGCGATTCGACAGCGCCTCGAGCTCGCCGAACGTGAAGGTCGTCGCCTGTCCGCCGGCCGGGCCGAGCTCGAGCGCGGGCTCGCCGGCGCGCGCCAGGAGCGACGCATCGAAGAGCTCGAGCAGCGGACCGTTCACGCGCCAAGCGTAGCGCGGGCTCTGCTAGCATAGGCGCGAAATCCATGGGCGGCGCTGGAGCCAGCCTCTTCGACGAGAGAATCATCGCCCGCCGCCGGCTGCGCGGCTGGGCTGTCGCTGCCGTGGGTGCTCTAGTCCTGCTCCGCCTCGGCGCCGAGCTCGTGCCGGCGCTGCGGGTTCCCGACCTGATGCTGCTCGACGCGTGGCAGTCGCTGCGCGGCACGCGGCGTCCCAGCCCGCAGGTGGTGATCGTCGGCATCGACGAGAAGAGCATCCAGCGCTTCGGGCCGCCGGCCTGGCCGCGCGACGAGTACGTGCCGCTCGTCGAGAAGCTGTCGAGCGCCGGAGCGAAGGTGATCGGCTTCGACTTCACCTTCGCGCCGCTCGAGCGCGAGGCGGCCCACAACCAGACGTTCGCCGCCGCGATGAAGAAGGCGGGCAACGTCGTCTTCGGCTACGAGTTCATGGACGTCGGGGATCCCTCGCCGGCCGGCAGCGCTCCCTCGGCCGTCCTGCAGGCGAACGCGCTCTCCCGTTTCGAGGAGAGCGCGCTGCCGCCGTCGCCCCGGCTGATCGAGCCGGAGCCGTTGCTGGCCGAGGCCGCGGGCGCACTCGGACACGTGCGGACCGTCGCGAGCGACGACGGCAAGATGCGGACGCTGCTGCTGCTGATCCAGCACGGGGGCAAAGCCTACCCGTCGCTCGCGCTGCAGCTCGCGCGGGTCTACATGGGCCTGCCGCTCGACGCCCTGCAGGCGAAGGACGGCGTCGTCTCGGTCGGCGAGCTCGATGTGCCCGTGTCGCCCTCCGGCGAGGTGCTGCTCAACTGGCCGGCGGGGGGCGAGCGGGCGTTCGCCCAGTACTCGTTCCTCGACGTGGTGCGCGGCGACGTGCCCAACGACGCGTTCGCCGGCAAGGCCGTGCTCGTCGCGGGAACCGCCTCGGGCCTCGACGATCGCGACTTCCCCTTCGCGGTCGAGGCGCCCGGGGTCCTCGTCTTCGCGACGTTCCTCGACAACCTCTTCCGCTACGATTTCGTGCGCGCCCCGGTCTGGGCCTGGCTGGTCGAGTGGGGGCTGTTCTTCGCGGCCTGCGGGTTGAGCGTGTGGCTGCTGCCGCGCCTGTCGACGCGGGTGATGCTCGTCGGCGTTCCGCTGGCCGCGCTCTTCGTGCTGGGCGTGGCGGGCTTCCTGTTCGTGCAGCGCGGCGTCTGGCTGCAAGCGTTCTACCCCAGCCTCGCGCTCGTGGCGCCGCTGGCGCTCGTCACCGCGCTGCGCCTGACGGCGAGCGAGCGGGAGACGCGCGACGTCGCCGCCGAGAAGGTGGAGAACCAGAAGCTGCTCGGGCTGAGCTTCCAGGAAAAGGGCATGCTCGACATGGCGCACGCCACCTTCAACAAGCTGCCCTTCACGGAAGACATGAAGCTCGTGTACCTGAACCTTGGCCTCGACTACGAGAACCGGGGGCAGCGCGACAAGGCCTATCTCGTCTACAAGAAGCTCTTCGATTTCGATCCGCGCTTCGAGGACGTGGCGCCGCGCCTGGAACGGCTCAGCCAGTCGGGAGCCGGCTCGGGCCTTTTCGGCGCGCCCACGGGCCAGATCGCGGCCGCCGCCACCGCCAGCCCGATGTTCTCGATTCCCGGGGCTCCCGCCCCGCCGACGCCCTCGCCCCGGGCCTCGCCTTCGCTCGTGGCCAGCCTGCCCGCGATGACGCCCGCTCCGCACGAGGCCCCGACGGAGCTCGGGCCGAACGTTCCGACGGAGGTCGCGATCTCGCACGGCGAGATCCAGGCGGTCGGATCGGAGACGAGCCTTCCGACACAGCTGGCTCCGGCTCCCGCGCCGACGCGCGGGCTGGGACCGACGGTCGTCGGCTCCCCTTCTACGACGACGCCGATTCCGGGCGGTCCCGTCATGCCCGGCTCGCGCTTCGGCCGCTACCAGGTCGAGCGCCACCTCGGCCGGGGCGGAATGGGCGACGTGTACCTGGTCAAGGACACGGTCATCAACCGCCAGGCCGCGCTCAAGACGATCCGCCTCGACACGGATCTCGACTCGAGGCAGCTGATCGAGATGCGCCAGCGCTTCTACCGCGAGGCCCAGGCCGCCGGCCAGCTCTCGAGCCCCTACATCGTCACCGTCTTCGACGTGGGCGAAGACCTGGGCATGTCCTACCTGGTGATGGAGTACGTGGAGGGCCAGACGCTCACGCAGTGGATGAAGAAGCAGCGCTTCAGCGTCCCCCAGATCAAGCACGTCATCTACCACGCGGGCCTGGGGCTCGGGTACGCGCACGAGAAAGGCATCTTCCACCGCGACGTCAAGCCCGAGAACATCATGCTGTCCAACATCGGCGCCGTGAAGGTGATGGACTTCGGGATCGCGCGGATGGTGGAATCGAGCCTCACCAAGACCGGCAGCGTGATGGGCACCCCGGCGTACATGTCGCCGGAGCAGGTGCACGGCGAGCGCGTCGACGGCCGCAGCGACGCCTTCTCGCTCGGCGTGATCCTCTACGAGCTGGTGACGGGCCAGAAGCCCTTCAAGGGCGACACGGTGCCGGCGCTGATGTTCGCGATCATGAAGGCCGATCCGCCGCAGCCGTCGAGGGTCGACTCGGACGTCCACCCGGCCTGGGACGCGATCCTCAAGAAGGCGCTCGCCAAGGACCGCAACGATCGCTATCCCACCGTCAAGGAGCTCGCCGTGGCGGTGCGGGACGCGAGAGCCCGCTGAGGCGGGCCCGAAGAAGGTAGAAAGCAGGGCGACCGGTCGAGCCGGCCGCCCTTTGCGTCAGCTCTCGGTGTACTGAGGACGCCGCCTTAGTCCGGGCAGGGATCGCCCCAGGTGTAGACGCGCCCGCCGATGATCCGCGTGATGCAGGAGTTCGTGCCGCTCGAGACGTAGCCCTCGCCGAACTTCGGCACCCCGACGTCTCCCGCGCCGGGAACGGTGACGGTGATCTGGTCGACCGTCGTCTCGTAGAACTGGCACGAGGCCGGCGAGTCGTCCGTGAGCGCGGCGCTCACGACGTCACCCGAGATCGGGTCCTTCGTGAACTCGACCTTGCACTTCTTGAAGGCCACGACCTCCTTGGGCTGCACCGCCTGGAAGGCGTTGGTATCGAGGCCCAGGCCTGCGATCGCGTACGACTTCACGCAGCTGCCCTTCTTCACCGCGATCGTCGTCTGCACGGGCGTTTTCTTGCCGGACACGACGACCCAGAAGGTGCGCGTGGCGCCCTGCGGATTGACCTTCACGCACTGCTCGTGCTGCGCGTCCTTGCCCAGCGTGAGGTTGGGGCAGCCCGCGCCGGGAGGCAGCACCTGAATCGCCGGAGGCGCGATCACCGTGTTGTTCGCGGTGACCAACGTGAAGACGTGGTCGGCGCTGCTGCCGGTGAGCTGGTATTGGATCCCCGTGAAGTCGCCGTCGGCCGAGCACGCGGGGCTGTTGGGATCCTGCACCAGGCAGGGGCCCGCGACGACCGTGAACGAGTAGTTGAGCGACGAGCAGGAGCTGCCCGTCGCCATCGCCGCCGGCGCCGCCAGCAGTACGGCCCCCGCCACGACCGCGCAGGAGAGGAACGCCTTGTCTCTGGTTCGCATCGCTACTTCTTCTCCTCTTGTCTTGCGTCTGTTTTCGACCGTGGAGGGAGCTTCTCGTCAATCGACTACGGCAGCGCCAGCACCACCCGGGCGTAAACGACCCTTCCCGGGCGAATCGTCAGGTTGCCCGGATCCGTCGCCTCGTACGTCTGCGTCTCGTCGGTGAGATTGTTCACGCCGGCCGTGACGAACCCGTAGCGCTTCGGCAGCCGGTAGCGCAGCGCCGCGTCCACGACCCAGAAGCTCCGGTCGCCGGGCAGGAACTCGGCACCGGCGGCCGGCCGGAACTCGCCCTCCTGCTTGAGGTAGGTGACGCCGAGGAGCGCCGAGAAGCCCGACGGATGGAAGAACCGCGCGGAAAACGGCACCCGGTGGGTCTTCACGGTGCTGAACGAAAGGAACAGCTCCGGGTCGTACTCGAATTCCTCGTACCCGTACTCCGCGCCGAGCGTGAGCCAGGGATGCACGGCGCCGAACAGGTAGGCGCGAACCAGGCGCTCCTCGCCCGGCAGCTCGTTGACGGTCCAGGTGAGGCCGTCCTCCAGCAGCAGCTGGGGGATCGTGAGCTCGCGCTCCGAGTACGCGATCCCGCCGAAGGCCTTGCGGCCGAGCTTCTGGTCGAGCGCCAGCCCCCACACCTCGGACTCCGTCGCGCTCGGGTCGTCGAAGAACTGGTTGAAGCCGGCGACCTGCGTGGGCTCCAGCGTCTGGTCGGTGACGAGCGTGCGCTTCAGGGTCTTGAACCAGGCCCCGCGCAGCGTCGTCCCGGAGGCCAGGCTCCAGCTCACGCCCAGCTTGGGATTGAACTGGTTCTTCTCTCCCAGCACGGGCGCCGGGTCCACGGGGACGGGAGCGTCGGGGGGCAACCCCGGGATCTGGAACTCGGAAACGAACTCCCCCGTCTCGTCGAAGAGGTCGCCGCTCGCGCCCACGGTCAACGTCAAGTCGTCGATCGGCGTGAAGTAGGCGTAGGCGTAGAGATTGGAGTGCTTGGTCTTCGCGTCGCCAGTCGTGGTATCGCTGAAGCCAAAGAGCGGGTCGTCGATCGCGAACACCGTGCTCTCTTGCGCGTCGATGTCGAAGTACCCGGCGCCCGCGACGACCTTGAGCTTCGGGCCGCGGAAGAGCAGCTGCGCCTCGATGCTGTCGGCCTTCTCGTCGCGGCCGAGCGCGAAGCTCTGGCCGAGGTCGGGGTCGGGCAGCGCGAAATCGATGTCCTTGTCGGCATGCATGTAGGACGCGAGCAGCGTGGCGCCCGCCGCAAGCTCCTGCCGCAGCCCGACGCGCACGCTGGTACCGTTGGTCTTCTCGCTCTGGAGCCTGCTGAAGTCGTCCTCGTAGAAGTGCAGCCCGAGGTCTCCGGTCTCGAGGTCGCGATAGCGGAACTCGGCCTGGAGGCTGGTGCGGGGGCTGAGCTCGGCCTGGAGGAACACGTTCGCGATCTTGTCGTCCTGCGTGTTGTTCTCGCGAAACCCTTCGGTCTGGTAGCCGCTGTACCCGGCGCTGAAGGAGAGCTTCTTGTAGATGCCCGAAAGGATGCCCTCGCCCGCCACGGTGTCGTCCTCACCGAGCAGGAAGCTGCCCTGGCCGTTCACCTGGTTGCGGTTGAAGAGCGGGTTGAACTCGTTGAACGCGAGCGTCCCCGGCCCCTGCGAGCTGATCAGGAACAGGTTGCTCTCGCCGAGGCTCGGCTGGATCGGCGTGGTGTTGAGCGGCTGGAGCATCTGCGACTGGAGGAGCTCGCTCACGCGGGCGATCTCGTGGCGCGGCAGGGCGGCGTAGTTGTCGGCGAGCAGCCGGTGCGCGGAGAAGTTGCTCGGATCGGCGCCGAGCGAGCTCCAGCCCTCGACGAGCCCGCGGTCCTGGAAGCCGAGGTCGCTGAAGATGCGGCCCAGGCTCGCGCTGCGGGCGGCGAGGTCCGAGTCGAGGAGCAGCCGCGAGCGGTAGACCGCGCGGTTGTCGTTGAGCTCGACGGCCTTCTGGAAGCTCTCGAGCGCCTCGACGGGCCGGTTCGTCGTCTGCTTCGAGATCGCGTCGTAGAGCCACGGCGTCGGGTCGTTGGCGTCCGCCTGCTTGGCGAGGTCGTACTCGCGGTCGACGAGGTCGACCCGCTTCTGCTCGAAGTAGGCCTTGCCTAGGTAGCTGCGCACGGTCGCCTGGCCGGGGTCGAGGCTGACGGCGGTCTCGAGCTCCTTCGTGCCCTCGGCGAGCGCGCCGTCGCGGATGCGCGCGAGGCCGAGGCCGAGCCGCGGCAGCGGGTCGGAGCCGTCGAGCTCGATCGCCTTCCGGAAGGCCGCCGCGGCCTCCGCGGTGCGCACCTCAGAAAGCTGCGAGAACCCGAGCACGGTCTGGGCACGCGCCAGGCCCGGCTCGAGCTCGGCCGCCTTGCGTGCGGCCTCGAGCGACGGCCCGGATTCGCCGAGCGACGAGCGGATCTCGGCGAGCCGCGCCCAGGCGAGCGCGTCCTCGGGATCGAGCGTCACCGCCTGCTCGAGGCTCGCCCGCGCGCCCTCGAGGTCGAAGTGCGCCTGCTGCGCGTACGACAGCGCGATGAGCGCGGCCGACGACTTGGGATCGGCCGCCACGGCCTTCTTCGCCGTGTCGAGCGCCGCGTCCGCGCGGTTCGTGGCCACGCTGACGATCGCCGACAGCGCGAGGGCCGAGGCGTCGTTGGGGTTCGCCTTGAGCGCCGCGTCGAGGTCCTTCGCGGCCTCCTCCACGCTGCCGGCCGCGAGCTTGGCCGCGGCGCGCTGGCTGGCGCTCTCGGGCGCGCCGGCCTTGGCGTACAGGACGGGCGGGTAGTAGAGCGCCCACTGCACGGCATCCTGCGGCTTGACGCGAGCGTCGATCGCGGCCGCCCGACCCTTGGCGCCGGTCGCCGCCTGGCCGCCCTGGAGCGTGACCGGGTTGCCGGTATCGGTCTTCGTCTCGACGCTGCCTTCGAGGACGGCGACCTCCGTTTCGTTGCCGTCGGTCGCCACCGAGACCGAGAGCTCCGTGCCGCGGATCGCCGCGATCGTGCTGCCGGTGCTGAAGCGCGTGGGCCGCTCCTTCCAGCGGATCACGTGCGCCCAGATGCGGCCGAAGAACAGCTTGATGTCGCGCCCCGTCGCGTTCTCGTCGATCTCGACGCGCGACTCGGGGCCGACCCGCAGCACGCTGCCGTCGGAAAGGAAGCGCACGCTCGCCCGACCCTGCCGCGTGACGAGAACGTCGTTGAGCTGCAGCGGCATCGCGGGCGAGACCGTCTGCGTCTGCCCGAGCCGGAGCACGCTGACCTGGCCCGTGGCCGCCTCGAGCGTGGCGATCGGCTGAGCGGACGCCGCGCCCGCGATCAGACCGAGCACCCACACGACTCCGAGCGGCAGGCGCGCCGCGCGTAGGCTCCCTGACGTCATCGTGGACTCATCTCCTCGGTGTCGCCCATAGCGTCGTGCACGACACCTGTGGTGGTGGTGTTGTTGCTCGGAACTACAAACGACACCCTTCCGGGTTGGCGTCCCTGCTTTGGAATTGAGGGCGAAGCATGGCAGGGAGGGCGCTCCATGTCAATGGACGACCTGCCAGTTACTGACTCATTCAGCGACACTTACCGGTCATCGGCAGCCGGAGCACAGCTGCGGTGCTAACCGACGGGATGGCGAGCGCGGCGCCGGCCCTCGAGAGGACTGCACGAGCGCGAGCCCGCGAGAACCCTCGGCGCGGGAGCTACTTGCTCGACTCCGGGGTCTTCAGCATGCCCGGCGAGTGCCAGTTGATGACGTGGTAGACCGCCATCGTGTCGCCGACGTTCACCACGTTGTGAGGCTGGTTCGAGGCCATGAACAGCACCGATCCCGGCCCGACGCGCGTGAGCTTTCCGTTCTGAAAGGCCTCGAGCGTGCCTTCGCGGACCACGATCACCTCTTCGTTGGGGTGCGTGTGGGGCGCGTGTGTCGTCTGGCCGGGCGGGAGCCAGGTCACGTGCATCTCGAGCTGGTCGAGCGTCGCGGTCGGCACACGCAGGAGCTCGCGCGAGCGCCCGCTGGCTCCGGTCGGACGCGCCTGGATGGCCTCCCAGGTGAACGCCGCCGATTCCTGCACGGGCTGCTGCGTCGCGGCGGGCGCCGCGACGAGCGCCACGGACACGGCCCAGGCGAGTCGGCTCTTGGTCATTCGAAAGCCTCCATGGATCACGCCGCCAAGCATAGTCGACCCCGCGTCCAGGCCGAGCCAACCCGGCTAGAATGACGGCCATGACACGTGTCCCCCTCGCCGCCGCGACGCTCTCGATCGCTCTCGCCGCTGCCGCAACGGCCCAGGACCCGGACCCCGTCTACCAGCAGGAACAGAAACAGGCCTACCGCTTCGCCGGCGACACGCTCGGCCGCTACGAGTGGACCCGAGGCATCCCGGACCCGTCCGGCACGATCGACGAGACCCGCTACCGCTTCCAGCTCCGGCCGCGCGTGGAGCTCCGGTTCGGCCCGGTCGAGCTGGGCGTGGGCGGAGAGTTCAACTACAGCGAGGACGAGAACGACGTCCCGCCCGCGGGCCAATCGCTCCTGATCATCCGCGACAACTACCGCTCGAAGGACGCGCGGCTCGACCTCGCCTGGGGCAAGGTGACGTTCGGGCCCTTTGCCGCGCAGGGCGGCCGCTTCTTCATGCCGATCCCGTTCACCGAGATGATCTGGGACCGCGACCTGCGCCCGCAGGGCGGAGCCGCCACGGTCACGCTCGGCTCGGCCACGAGCCCCGCCCGCCTCGCGCTCCACGGCATCTACGCGCTGGGCAGCCACGTCTTCGACGACGAGGGCGACTTCAGGGAACCCGGCCTGCCGGACGAAGAGGCGACGAGCATGGTCGGGGGCGGCGCGGAGATCTCGCTCGGGCGTGCCGGCGAGTCGGCACTCTCGGTCCTGGGGGCCTATCTCGACTTCGACCACACCCCGTCGCTACAGCCGCAGATCCGGCGCCAGAACACTCGCGTCGCGGGGCTGATCCTGCACGACTACCAGGTCTTCGACATCGTCGCCCGCTTGACCCGCGGCGGCCAGGTGCCGATGCAGCTGGTGTTCGACTACTGCTGGAACAACGCCGTCGACGCCGACAACAAGGGCCTGTGGTTCGCGGCCGTGCTCGGCGCGATCGGCGTCTCGCCGGCGCGCCTCGAGTACACCTACGCCAAGGTGGACAAGGACGCGACGCTGGCCGCGTACAACAGCGACGACTTCTTCTGGGGCACCGGCTGGGAAGGCCACCGCGGCGACCTCGGCGTCTCGACCCGCAAGAACAACTCGATCCACGGGATCGCGCAGTGGCAGCGCTTCAAGGACAGCCCCGACCCGCTGGTGCGCGACGAGTGGGTCACCCGCTACCGGCTGGAGTGGCGGACCCGGTTCTAGCGGGAGGCCGGTGCTGTGACCTTCGCCTCGATGTTCGCGGACTTCGGCTTCGGCTGTAGCGCCTCGAGCATCTCGTAGGGCACGCGCGCGTTCACGAGCACGCGGTTCTCTTCCGTCGCGACGCTGATCGCCGAGGCGAGCTGCTGGAGCTCGGGCTTCTGCTGCGCCTGCAGGCTGGCCATCGCCACCAGGCCG
>DATBSL010000197.1:0-8048 GCA_036559805.1 Vicinamibacteria bacterium | reverse complement strand
GCCTCTCCCGACTGGACGGCCACGTTGTCCAGCACGGCGCGGCAGCGGCCCAGCTCTGAGCGGATCAGGCGGGCGTCGTCGACGAGCGACTCCCCGCCCGGCAGCCGTTCGAGAGCGCGCTCGAGCTCGCGCGCCGCGACGCCGATGCTGGCGAGCGGCGTCCCCAGCTCGTGCGCGGCCCCCGCCGCGAGCGTCGAGAGCGCCGCCACGCGCTCGTAGCGCAGGGCGCGCTCGCGCACCGCGGCGATCTCGCGGTCGCGCCGCTCGAGGGCATCCGCGAGCTGGCTCACGAAGTACGCGGTCAGGAGCGCGGCGATCACGAACGCGGCCCACATGCCGTAGAGATGGCTCGCGAAGGCGTGATGCGGCACCGGGGCCGCTTCGCCCAGAAACAGGCTCGCGAAGCCGGCGATGGC
Organism: Vicinamibacteria bacterium; assembly: GCA_036559805.1. Classification (GTDB taxonomy): domain Bacteria; phylum Acidobacteriota; class Vicinamibacteria; order Fen-336; family Fen-336; genus DATBSL01. The sequence continues at coordinate 7,632 of DATBSL010000197.1, read as the reverse complement.
GAGTGCCGTCAGGATCCACGTCCAGCGCGTGCCCAGCACCACCGCCGAGAGCGAGATCCCGACGAGGTACAGGACGCTGAAGGGATTGGCGGGGCCGCCGCCGTCGCGCAGCAGGAGCGTCAGCACGACCGTGTCGAGGACGAGCACCAGCCCAGAGAGCGCGCGGCTGCCGGCCGCGCGGGCGAGCGGCGCGCGGCCGAGCACGACGTTGCTCGCGAGGGTCAGCGCGAGCAGGGCCAGGCCGCGCGCGAGCGGCGGCCCCGCGCCGAGCATCGCGCTGCCGGTGACGAGTGTCGCGGCCTGCGCCAGCAGGACGCCCCAGCGCAGCCGAACCAGCCACGGCACGCTGAGCGCCGCGCGCGCCGGCAAGGCTGCGGCGGTCTGCCGCGATTCCTGCACGAGTCGGGCCTAGACCTTCGCGACTTCCTCGAAGAACTTCGCGAACGCCACGATGCCGCCGCCGGCCTGGCCCCAGTCGAAGTTTTCGTTGGGGGCGTGGTAGCCGTGGTGCGGCAGCGACAGGCCCAGGAACACGATCGGGCACTTCAGGATCTGCTCCATCGAGAGCACCGCCCCGATCGTCCCGCCCTCGCGCACGAAGACCGGCGTCTTGCCGAAGGCGAACTGGATCCCGCGCTTCGCCGCCTCGACGTACGGCCCGCTGGTGATGCCCTTGTAGGCCGGCGCCCCGGGGTCGGTCTCGACGCGCACGTCGGGGTGGCGCTTCTTCACGAACCCCTTGATCAGCTTGACCAGCTTCTCGCCCTTCATCTTCGGCACGAGCCGCATCGAGCACTTGAGCTCGGCCCGCGGCGGCACGATCGTCTTGACGCCCGGACCGGTGTAGCCGCCGACGAGGCCGTGCACCTCGAACGTCGGCATCGCCCAGATCCGCTTCATCACCTCGAGCGGGTCTTTGGTGCGGATCGACTTGAAGCCGTGGTCGGAGACGAAGCTCTTGACGCTGAAGCCCGCGGCCTTGAAGTCCTTGATCTGCGCCGCGGAGAGCTTCTCGACGTCGTCGTAGAAGCCCGGCACCTTCACGCGGCCGGTCTTCGCGTCGAAGATCTCCGAGGCGAGCTGCGCGAGCTCCGCCACCGGGTTGCGCGCCGCGCCGCCGGTGGTGCCCGAGTGCTGGTCGGTCTCCGCGGTCTCGAGGTGGAAGCTGATCCGCTGCAGCCCGCGCAGGCCCGCCGAGAGCGAGGGCCGCGAGCGGGAGATCCAGACCGTGTCCGAGACCACGACGGCGTCGGTCTTCGCGGACGGCCCGATCGCCCGCAGCGTCTCGGCGAAGTGCGGCGAGCCGATCTCCTCTTCCGTCTCCCAGAGGAAGCGGATGTTCACCCGCACGCCGGCCTCGATCGCCGCCCGCGCGCCGAGGAGCGCCGTGAGCGCCGGGCCCTTGTCGTCCGTGGTGCCGCGGCCGAAGTAGACGTCGCCCTGCTTCGTGAGCCGGAACGGCTCGCTGCGCCAGGGCTCGGTCTCCTTCGACGCCGGCTGCACGTCGAGGTGGTTGTAGACGGTGATCGTCGGACGCTCGGGCCCCGAGTCGAAGGAGCCGAGCACGACCGGGCTGCCGCCGGCGACGCGATGCAGCTCGGCGCGCCCGCCCATGGCCCGCAGCGTGGCGGCGCCGAGCTCGGCGACCCGCTCGACGTCGGGCTTGTGCGCCGGGTCCGCCGAGACGCTCGGCACCTCGACGAAATCCTTGAGCATGTCCTCGAAGCGGTCGCGCTCCCTGGCCGCGAAGCGCTCGAGCTGGGGACGGCTGAAGGCCATGAGTCCTCCTCGCTATCGGCCATCTTGCCACGCCGGGCGCGCGCGCGGACACGGCACACGCGCCGCACCCGATTGACACCTCCGGCCCGCGGGGACTAGCGTCATCCGTCCCAGAAAAAGGAGCGACCACCAATGCCCGCGAGCCTCGTCCTCGCCGCAGCCCTCGCCGTTCAGGCGCCTCCCCCGCCGCCACCCGTGGTCGACGCGTTCGTCGGGCGCTGGAACGTCCGCATCACCGACGCGAGCGACACGTTCGTGAGCGGCGGCTTCCAGATCACGAGCCGTGACGGCGCCCTCACCGCCTCTCTCGTGTGGCGCTGGGGCAGCTACCTGCCGGCCAAGTCCGTCGAGGTGAAAGACGGCGTGCTGCACGTCGTCCGCGAGGAGCGGCCGGGGCAGCTCGACCGCTTCGAGGCGCGCCTCGAGGGCGACGTGCTCAAGGGCAAGGTGACCTACCCGGACGGCCAGCTCCACCACTTCGAGGGCAGGAAGGCGCCGCTTTTGCTCGACAAGAAGGCTCCGGTCTGGGGCGAGCCGGTGACGCTGTTCGACGGCAAGACGCTCAACGGCTGGAAGCTCCGCGACACGAAGAAGAAGAACGGCTGGGCGGTCGTGGGCGGAGAGCTCGCCGTCGTCGAGACGAAGGACAACGCCGACTTCGTGACCGAGCAGGCGTTCCAGGACATGAAGCTGCACCTCGAGTTCAACGTGGAGCCGAAGAGCAACAGCGGCGTGTACCTGCGCGGGCGCTACGAGGTCCAGATCCTCGACAACCCCGACGCGAAGATGGCCCTCGACTCCCACGGCTGCGGCGGGCTCTACAGCCGCATCGCGCCGTCGCTCGACGCGACGAAGCCCGCCGGCGAGTGGCAGACCTACGACATCACGTTCGTCGGGCGCCAGCTCAAGGTCGTCCTCAACGGCAAGGAGATCGTGAACGGGATCGTCGAGGGGATCACGGGCGGCGCGCTCAGCCCGTTCGAGGGCGAGCCCGGGCCGCTGATGCTGCAGGGGGACCACGGCAAGGTGCGGTTTCGGAACATCGTGCTGACGCCGGCGCGATGAAACGGACCGCGAGGAGAACGGACAACGGACCGACGAACCGGAGGACGGACAACGGAAACGAACAACGAACAACGTACAACGAGCAAGACGATGAGTGGACTGAGCCATCGGGGGGCTGAGCGCCCCCCGAACCCCCGCTGGCGGGCGTGAGCCTTTCCAAGAAGATCCTCGTCGCGCTCGCGAGCGGGATCGCGCTCGGGCTGTTCTTCGGCGAGACGCTCGCCTTCCTCGGCATCTTCGGACGCGCCTTCGTGCAGCTGCTGCAGATCACGGTGCTGCCGTACGTGGCCGGCTCGCTGATCTACGGCTTCGGCAGCCTCGGCCGCAAGGAGGCGCGGCTCGTCTTCACGCGCGGCGGCGCGCTGCTCGTCGGGCTGTGGGCGATCACGCTCGCGCTCGTGTTCCTCTCGCCGCTCGCGCTGCCCGAAGGCAAGGGCGGGGCGTTCTTCAGCGCGGCGCCGCAGGAGGCCGAGCACCCGATCGACTGGGTGGGCCTCTACATCCCGGCCAACCCGTTTTACGCGCTCGCCAACAACGTCGTGCCGGCGGTGGTGGTGTTCGGGATCCTGGCCGGTATCGCGCTCATGGGCATGCCGGACAAGGCGGCCGTGCTGCGGCCGCTCGCGGTCTTCAACGAGGCGATGGGGCGCGTCGGCGCGATGGTGACCAAGACGACGCCCTACGGGATCTTCGCGATCGCCGCCCAAACCGCCGGCACCATGCGGCTCGCGGAGTTCGAGCGGCTGCAGGGCTTCTTGTTCCTGTACACGGGCTTCACCTGCCTGCTCACGTTCTGGCTGCTGCCGGGTCTCGTGGCCGCGACCACGCACGTGTCCCACCGCCGCCTGGTGACGGGCGCCCAGGACGCGCTCGTGACCGCCTTCGTCACCTCGAACCTGTTCATCGTGCTGCCGCAGCTCGTCGAGCACTCGCGCGAGCTCTTGGCCGAGGGCGGCGGCGGCGACCCGACCGAGGCCGAGCTCGTAGACGTCCTCGTCCCGACCTCGTTCAACTTCCCGCACTCGGCCAAGGTGCTGTCGCTGCTGTTCGTGCCGTTCGTGGGCTGGTACGCGGGGATGCCGCTCGCCCTCTCCCAGTACCCGACGCTCGCGGGCGCGGGGCTCCTGGCCACGTTCGGCAGCATCAACACGGCGATCCCGTTCGTGCTCGACCTGGTGCAGATCCCGGCCGATCATTTCCAGCTCTTCGTGGTGTCCGGGGTGCTCAACAGCCGCTTCGGCGCGATGACCTCGGCGATGCACACGCTCGTCGTCGCGATCCTGGGGACTTGCCTCATCACCGGCCGGCTCAGGATCCACAAGGCGCGCCTCGTCCGCTTCGCAGCCATAAGCGCCGTGCTGGTGCTGGCGTTCGTGGCGGGGACGCGGGTCGTGCTCGCCCGCGCGCTGCCCGAGCCGGCGTCGCGGGACGAGGTGCTCGCGGCGATCCAGCCGCGCGGGCCGCTCGCCCCCGCGACGCTCGTGACGCAGCCCGACGCCACGGCGCCGGAGCCGGCGCCGCCGCGCGGCACGCGGCTCGACCTCGTGCGCTCGCGAGGCAGCATACGCGTCGGCTTCGACCCCGACACGATCCCGTGGGCGTTCCTGAACGGCCGCGGCGAGCCGGTCGGCTTCGACGTCGAGCTGGCGCACGTGCTGGCGCTCGCGCTGGGGGCTCGGCTCGAGCACGTGTCGATGCCGCGCGACCGCTTCGCCGAGGCCCTGGAGCGCGGCAGGATCGACGTCGTGATGTCGGGAGCGCGCGTCACGCCGCGCGCGGCGGAGCAGGTGGCGTTCTCGACGCCCTACGCCCACGAGGAGATCGCGTTCCTGGCGCCGGACCATCGGCGCGAGGAGGTGTCACAGCTCGAGGCGCTCCGCGCGCGCGCGATGCGGATCGCGATCATCGCGCGCCCGGAGTGGATCGAGGCCCTCGAGCGGGCGCTTCCGAACGCCGAGGTGGTGCCGCTCCGATCGGAGGCGGACTACGCCGAGGGCCGGGTCGCGGCGGACGCGATGCTGACCTCGTGGGAGCGCGCCTGCGCCTGGAGCCTGCTGCACCCCGCTCTCGCGCCGGCACTGCCGCACCCGCGCATCGGCAAGCTCACGCTCGCCTACGCGGCTCCCCGCGGCGAGCCCGACCTCGTCAACATGCTCGACAGCTTCGTCGAGGCGCAGCGCGGGGCCGGGCGGCTCGAGTCGGCGCGGACGTACTGGATCCTGGGCGAGGCGACCCGGACGCACGCGCCGCGCTGGTCGGTCGCGCGCGACGTGCTCGGCTGGTGGAGACGCCCGTGAGCTTCCTGGCCTGCCGCGTCTTCGAGGAAGCCGACCGCGTCGTCTCGCGCCTGGTGCGGATGGAGACGGGCGAGCTGTCGCCGGGCGGCGTGGTGCTGCGCGTCCAGTGGTCCTCGATCAACTTCAAGGACGCGCTCGCGGTCACGGGCCGGGGCCGGATCTTGAAGCGCTTCCCGCTCAACGCCGGGATCGACGCGGCCGGCGTCGTCCTTGCGTCCGACGACGCGCGCTTCGCGCCGGGCGACGCCGTGCTCGTGAACGGCATGGGCCTCGGCGAGCTCCACGACGGCGGCTTCGCGGAGCGCCTCCGCGTGCCTGGCGACTGGATCGTCCCGCTGCCCGCCGGGCTGACGCTGCGCGAGGCGATGGCGCTCGGCACCGCCGGCTTCACCGCCGCGCTCGCCGTCGTGCGGATGGAGCTCATCGGCCAGCGGCCCGAGCTCGGGCCGATCGTGGTCACCGGTGCGACGGGCGGCGTGGGCTCGATCGCCGTCTCGATGCTCGCGGCCCGGGGCTATTCCGTCACCGCCGTCTCGGGCCGGCCCGAGCACCACGCGTACCTGCGCGGGCTGGGCGCCGCCGAGGTGGCGAGCCCGGAGTCGCTCGCGCTCGGCTCGCGGCCGCTCGAGGCCGCGCGCTTCGGCGGCGTGATCGACAACGTGGGCGGCGAGCTCCTGGCCGGCCTGGTGCGCCACGTGGCGCCCTGGGGCCAGGTGGCCTGCATCGGGATGGCGGCGTCGCCCGAGCTCGCCGGCACGGTGTTCCCGCTGATCCTGCGCGGCGTGAGCCTGCTGGGCGTGACGTCCACGAACTGCCCGATGCCGCTGCGGCGCGACGTCTGGGCCCGCCTGGGCGGCGAGCTCAAGCCGCCGCATCTCGCGACGATCGTCTCGCGCGTGGTGCCGCTCGCGGAAGTGCTCGAGGCCGCGCCGCTGCTCATGCAGCGCCGGGCCCTCGGCCGATTCCTGGTTTCGTGCTCAGATTCAGCCTCGGAGGAATGACGATGAAGCTCTCGCTACGTCGTGCGACGTACTGCCTGCCGTCGCTGCTCGTGCTCGCGTCCCTTGCGGGAGCGGCGCCCGAGCCCGTCGCGACGAAGTCCGGGAGCCTCGTCGGGCTCGCGAGCGCGGACGGCGCCGTGCGCGCGTTCCGGGGCATCCCGTTCGCCGCGCCGCCCGTGGGCGAGCTGCGCTGGCGCGAGCCCCGCCCGGCGCCGGCCTGGCAGGGCGTCCGCCAGGCGACCGCGTTCGGCCCGCGCTGCGTGCAGGGGCCGATCTTCGGCGACATGGTGTTCCGCGACCAGCCGAGCGAGGACTGCCTGTACCTGAACGTGTGGACGCCCGCGAAGGCCGCGACCGAACGGCTGCCGGTGATGTTCTGGATCCACGGCGGCGGCTTCCAGGCCGGCTCCGCCTCCGAGCCGCGGCAGGACGGCGAGCGGCTCGCGCGCAAGGGCGTCGTGGTCGTGAGCGCCAACCACCGCCTCGGCGTCTTCGGCTTCTTCGCGCACGCGGGCCTCACCGCCGAGTCGGGCCGCGGCGCCTCGGGCAACTACGGCTTCATGGACATGGTCGCGGCGCTCGCGTGGGTGCGCGACAACGTCGCGGCCTTCGGCGGCGACCCGGCCAACGTCACGATCTTCGGCGAGTCCGCGGGCTCGTTCGCCGTGAGCGCGCTCATGGCCTCGCCCCCGGCCCAGGGCCTGTTCCATCGGGCGATCGGCGAGAGCGGCGCCTTCTTCCGCGCCGGCGACGCGCCGCTCGCGCCGAAGACGCTCGCGGGCAGCGAGGAGCACGGAGCGAAGCTCGCGGCCGCGCTGGGCGCGGACTCCCCCTCCGCGCTGCGCGCGAAGACCGCCGACGAGGTGCTGCAGGCGGCGCTCAAGCTGCAGCCCTGGTTCAGCCCGACGATCGACGGCCACGTGCTGCCGAAACCCCCCGTCGAGGTCTACGCCGCCGGCGCGCAGAGCAAGGTGCCGCTGCTCGCGGGCTGGAACGCCGACGAGGTGCGCGCCGGTGTCGTGCTCGGCCGCCAGAAGACGACCGCCGCCAGCTTCAGCGAGCAGGCGCGCACCCGCTACGGGGCCGCGGCCGACGCGCTGCTGGCGGTCTATCCCGCCGGGAGCGACGCCGAGGCGGTCGAGTCGGCGGCGGCACTCGCGGGGGACACGTTCGTCGGCTTCGCGACCTGGAAGTGGCTCGAGGCGCAGGCGAGGGCCGGCGGCGGCGTGCCCGTCTACCGCTTCAGCTTCGACCGCAAGATCCCGGTCGCTCCCGACACGAAGGTGATGGGCCAGCCCGCCACCTCCGCCGACATCGGCGCGCGCCATGCGGGCGAGATCGAGTACGTATTCGGGATGCTCGACACGATCCCCGGCGTGACGTGGCCGGAGTCCGACCGAAAGCTCACGGAGCTGATGATGAGCTACTGGTCGAACTTCGCGCGCGCGGGGGATCCCAACGCGCCCGGGCTGCCGCAGTGGCCGCGCCTG
>DATBSL010000196.1:0-9614 GCA_036559805.1 Vicinamibacteria bacterium | reverse complement strand
ACGACGAGCTTGCGGCCCTCGCCGTTCGGGAAAGCGAGCCCCGCACGCTTGAAGAGCGCCTCGGACCCCGCGAGCAGCTTGCCCTTCGAGAGCGCGACCGTGAGACTCACGGCTGGCCTCCGTCCCCGAAGCGGATGCGCGTGCCGCGCGCGCGCAGCGCGACCGCCGACGCGATCCCGGAGCGCAGCTCCTTCGCGGCGACCGGCTCGCTCGCCGGCCGCGGCGCGCCCGCGAGCCGTCCCTGGCGCGCGAGCAAGAGCGCCACGCGGTCGAGGCCCAGCATGAACCCGACGGCGGGCAAAGGCCGGCCGAAGCGCGCGAGCAGCGTGTCGTAGCGGCCGCCGCCGCCGACCTCGAACCCGAGGCCGGGCGCGAAAACGCGGAACACGAGCCCGGTGTAGTAGTCCAGGCCGCGCACCTCGGCAAGATCCAGCGCCAGGCGCGGGCCGAGGCCGGCGGCCGACAGCGCCTCCACGACCGTGCGCAGCTCCTCGAGCGCCGCCCTGGCCTTGGGGCAGGCGGCCACGGCCGGCGCGACGGCGGACAAGGTCTCGATCCCGCCGCTCGCGGTGGCGAGCCGCTCGAGCCCCTCGGCCACGTCGCGAGCGGCCGGCGTGGCGTGAACGAGCGCCCTGACGCCCGCCGCGTCCCTGGCCTCGACGCGCTCGCGGAGGGTCTCGACGCGCTGCGGGTCGAGCCCCGCGGCCTCGACCAACCCGGAGAAGACGCCCACGTGCCCCAGCGCCAGGACGAACTGGCTCGCGCCGAGCCGCTCGAGGCACTCGACCGCGATCGCCACGACCTCGGCGTCCGCAGCGCGCGCGTCGCCGCCCATGTGCTCGAGGCCCATCTGGTAGAGCTCGCTCTGCCGCCCGGCCCGAACGGGCTCGTAGCGCACGACCTCGCCCGAGTAGTACAGGCGCAGCGGCGACGGGCGCTCGCGCAGCCGGCCCGCGGCGATCTTGGCCAAGAGGCTCGTGAAGTCCGGGCGCAGCGCCAGCACGCTGCCGTCGCGCGCGACGAACGAGTAGGTCTTCGAGGCGAGCGCCTCGCCCTCGAACACGTCCGCGTAGTCGAAGAGCGGCGGGATGATCTCCTCGTAGTCCCAGCCCTCGAAGACCGACACCACCGTCTCCTCGATGCGGCGGCGCATGCGCGCCTCCTCGCCGACGAAGCACTGCACGCCGGGAGGGACCTGTGCCAGACGGTGGCTGCCGTTCACGACGCCGCTCCCATCTCGACCGACCGCACGTCCTCGATCGCGGCGGTCGCCGCGTCGGTCATCGCCTCGACCGGCGCGGCCTCTCCGGTCCAGGCCTCGAACTGCCCCACTGCCTGCGCCACCAGCATCTCGACGCCGTCGATCGTCGCGCAGCCCAGGGCGCGCGCCGCGCGGATGAGCGGCGTCTCGCGCGGCTCGTACACCATGTCGAACACCACGCTGCCCGCGCGCAGAAGCCTCCGCGGCAGCGGCGTCTCGCCCGGGTAGGCGCCCGAGCCCAGCGGCGTCGCGTTGACGAGGACGTCGTATTCCAGTCGAGCGACGTCCTCGAGCGCGCACGCGTCACAGCCGGTTGCGGCCGCGACCTCTCGGGCCTGCTCCGCGCGACGCGCGGCGAGCGTCACGCGCGCCCCCGCACGCACGAGTGCGAAGGCCGCGGCCCGCGCCGCCCCGCCGGCGCCGAGGATCGCAACCTGGCGTCCCGCAGGATCGAGGCGCCGCCGCAGCGGCAGCAGCACGCCGTCGCCGTCGGTGCTCATCCCCACGAGCCGCCCGTCCTGCACGACCACGGTGTTCGCCGACCCCGAGGCGGCGGCGTTCGGCGTCACCGAGTCGAGCCGCTCGAGGATCTCGCCCTTGTAGGGCCGCGTGACGCTGAAGCCCGAGAGGCCGAGCGCGGGCAGCGCCTCCATGAAGGCGGCGAGCGACTCGGCCTGCAGCGGGACGTAGACCGCGTCTAACCCGCGCTCGCGGAACGCGCGATTCTGGATCGTGGGCGACAGGCTGCGCAGGACGTCGCTGCCGAGAAGGCCGTAAACACGGGTCCGCGGGCCGATCGAGCGGACTCGATAGACCGAGTCGAGGGCGCGCGCCGCGAGCTGGCCCGGCGCCGACTCGCGACCCGCCTCGGCCGAGGCGAACGTGAAGGGCGCGCCGAAGCGACCGCCGAGGACGCGCGAGGCGACGCCGTGCGGGCCCATCGCGAGCGCGAGGAGCCGGGGACCGGGACCCTGCGCGTGGCGCGCGGCGAACGAGACGAGCCGCCCCAGGTCGCGGATCGAGCGCGCCGTGACCACGATCTTCACGATCTCGGGACGCTCCGCCGCCATCCTCGCGTAGACGGCCTCGAGGTCGTCGGGCGTGCCCACGAGGTCGTGCCACGACAGCACGAGGCCGCCGCGCTTCCGCGCGGCGACGACCTCGGAGAAGCCGGCGCGCGCCTCGACGTCCACGAGCTCGAATCCGAGCCGCGCGGCCCGAAGCAGCAGCTCCTGCCGCTCGCGCGCGCCCGCATCCGGGAAGCGCCCGCCCTCCGACTCGACCCGGCAGGTCAGCAGGATCGGCCGCGTGCGCGCCCGCAGCAGCGCCTCGAGGTCGAGGTCCCGGACGTAGTCCGCGCGCACCTCGAAGAGGTCGGCGAGCGGGGCGAGCTCCGCCATGCGCGCGGCCATCGCCGCAGTCGTGGCCTCCGTGAGCACCACGCAGAGCTTCACCGCGCGCGCCCCCTCGTCGGCGCCCGGCTCGAGCGAGCGATCTCGATCGTCCAGAAGCACGAAAGCCTCTCCAGGTTCCCTGAAGAGGCTTTCGAGGCTGCCGTCCGCATCCCCAGGGAACCGCTCGTGGCGGCGAACCCCCAGGGGGCCGCCGCTACGGGTGCCAGTAATGGAACACGGGACGCCACCGGCACACAGCTCCGCCGCGGTCGATACGCCGAGCCGTGGTGGCGCGCGGAGTCATGTGTTCAGCAGCCTTCCGAGAAGCCCGACTTTAGAGGAGCCCCGCGGGGCTGTCAAGCGCGACGCCTACGGCGCTTTGGGCGCGGGCGTGGCGAGCTTCCGCACGGCCTCCTCCAGCACGGGGCTCCTGAGCCCGGCCTCGCGACCCGCGGCGAGCGCGTCGTCGAGGCTCCTGCCCTTGCGCACCTGGACGAGCGCCCAGACGGCTCCGACGCGGTTCGAGGTCGTGCAATGGAAGAGGACCGGCGCGGCGGCCGGGTCGTCGAGCACCTTCTCGACGGCCGCGACGTCGGCGGCGCTCAGGCTCGCCGCCGTGAGCGGGACGTGGACGTAGCGCAGGCCCTGGCCTTCGACCACCGCCCGCTCGTCGGGCGGGGCGTCCTCGCCGGGCATGCGGAGGTTGATCACCGTCTTGAAGCCCAGCGCCGCGAGCTTCGGGAGCGCCTGGGACGAGGGCTGGCCGGCGGTCGCGATCCCCGGCGTGAGCAGCTTGTAGTATGGGATCTGTCCAGGGTCCATCGTCTCGGGGACGCCGGCCGAGGCCGCGGCGGCGGTCAGGATCGAGCACAGCAGGAGTGCGTGGCGCATCCTCGAATGGTACGCCCGGCGCCGCCTGCCCGGAACGGTGACGGATGGACCGTTGGCCGCGCCCGCGGTCCGCGGCATACTTCCCCGACCGACGACCAGGAGGCCGGCTTGCGCAAGTACGTGATCATGGGACCCCAGGGCAGCGGGAAGGGCACGCAGGCCGGGATGCTGGCCAGCGGCTTCGACCTCGTCCACATCAGCGTGGGCGACATCTTCCGCTGGCACGTCCAGAACCGCACCAAGCTCGGCACGCGCGTCAAGCGCTACATGCACGAGGGGCGGCTGGTGCCGGACGAGATGGTGGCGGACGTCGTCAAGTGGCGGCTCGATGTCCACGACTGGCGCTTCGGCTTCGTGCTCGACGGCTTCCCCAGGAACGCGGCGCAGGCCGAGTTCTTCCTGGAGAACTACGACATCGACGCGGTGATCGCGCTCGAGCTCGAGGAGGAGGCGGCGCTCGCGCGGATCCAGAGCCGGCGGCTGTGCTCGAGCTGCGGGCTCGACTACAGCCTGATCCAGCTGCGCCCCCACGTGCCGAGCGTGTGCGACAACTGCGGCGGCCGGCTGGTGGCGCGCGCCGACGACACCCCGGAGGCCGTGCGCACGCGGCTCGCCGAGTACCGGGAGAAGACGCAGCCGATCCTGGACCTGCTGCGCGAGAAGGAGCTGATCGTGCGCGTCGACGGGATGCCGGCGCCCGACGTGGTGCAGGCCGAGATCCGGCGCAAGCTTGGGCTCGCGAGCGACGCGAGCCCGCTCCCGCTCGTCGAGGAGGCGGCCCGGTGAGCGGTCCCGCGCCGGGCGCGAAGCCCGAGAGCATGGTGCTGGACCTCGAGTGGCTCGGCGACGACCGCGTGCGCGGCCGCGTGGGCGAGGTCGAGATCGTGATGGACAGCCCGCCGGTGGCCGGCCCGACTCCCGTGCAGACGCTCGCCTTCGCGCTCGCGGGCTGCATGGCGATGGACGTGCTGGTGGTGGTGCGAAAAGGGCGCTACCCGCTCGAAGCGATGACCGCGCGCCTCGTGGCAGAGCGCGCCCCGGCCGACCCGCGGCGCATCGTGAAGGTGGACCTGCATTACACGCTCAAGGGCGACATCCCGGAGGACCGCGTGGCGCGCGCGATCCAGCTCTCGCGCGACAAGTACTGCTCGGTGTGGCACTCGATGCGGTCGGACATCGAGCTCAGCACGTCCTTCGAGATCGTCCCCGGCGGCGGCTAGCCGTCCCCGCGCCCCCCCGCTTGCGGTACCCTTTTCCTCCCATGGTCCGCTTCTACCTGGAAAGCATGGTCGAGGGCGGCCGCCAGCTGCGGCGCATCGCCCTGCACCCGCTGCCGTTCCGCGTCGGGCGGCAGCGCGGCCTGTCGCTCTTTCTCGCTTCCGAGTCGGTGTCGAAGGAGCACGCCGAGATCGTGCTCGACGGCGATGCCCTGTGTGTGCGCGACCTGGGCAGCAAGAACGGCACCTTCGTCAACAGCGAGCGGGTGGGCGAGGCGCGCCTCAACGAGGGCGACATCCTGCACTTCGCGCAGGTCGAGTTCCGGGTCGGGCGCCATGAGCTCGACGAGTCGGATCCGGGCCTCGAGCCCTCGACCGTGTCGCTCGGCGACATGCGGCTGCCACAGCAGTTCGTGGAAGGCGTGCGCGAGCTGCCGGAGCTGCTCGAGGGCCGGATGGTCACGACGCTGTTCCAGCCGATCGTCAGCTTGCCGAGCGGATCGGTCGCCGGCTACGAGGCGCTCGGGCGGGGGCTTCACCCCCGCTTGCCGGAGCTGCCGCAGGAGCTGTTCCGCGTGGCGTCCGCGATCGGAGCCGAAGCGGAGCTGAGCCGGCTGTTCCGCGAGTCCGCGCTGTCGATCGTGGAAGGGCTGCCCGACTTTCCGGCGTTGTTCGTGAACATCCATCCCTCCGAGCTCGAGACACCGACGCTCGTGGACGACGTGCGCGTCCTGCGCGAGCGCTGCCCGCGGCTGCGGCTCACGCTCGAGGTCCACGAGGGGGCGCTCGCCGACCTCGCGAGCGTCGACCGGCTGCGCACGCAGCTGAGCCGCGCCGGCATCGGAATCGCCTACGACGACTTCGGCGCCGGGCAGGCGCGGCTCTTGGAGCTCGCCGAGGCGCCGCCCCACTACCTGAAGTTCGACATGCTGTTCGTGCGGGGCATCGACAAGGCCGCCGACACGCGCCAGCGGCTGCTCGCCTCGCTCGTCTCCGTGGCGCGCGACCTCCTCGTCTACACCGTCGCCGAGGGCGTCGAGACCGCGGAGGAGGCCGAGGTGTGCATGCGCATCGGCTTCACTCACGCTCAGGGCTACTACTTCGGCCGCCCGCGTCCGATTGACGAGATCTAGAAGCGTCGCAACCGCAACCGTGATCCCGCCCGCAGGCTCAGCGCGACAACCAGGCGCAAGCTCGTCGGTGCTTGTCGGCTCGTTACTCTCCAATCGAGACTCGTGAAGGGGGAAGAACAGCAACAGAGCTGCTGCCTCCTTTCTTGAACTGGGGGGACTTCGTCCCCCCAGACCCCCCTAGAGCGCTTGTTCGAGAGCAGCCAAGGCTTCGGGCAGCGTCGTCCTCCCAAAACCGAAGCGCACGTGGCTGTCGGCCCATTCGAAGACGCTGCTCGGCAGCAGCATCACGCCGGCCGTCTCGGCCAGGCGCTCGCAGAAGGCGGTGGCCGCGCCGGGATGGTAGCGGGCGAACGCGATCGGGCCGGCGAGCGGGGGCCGCCACGCGAACGCGTCGGCGTGGCGCGACGCCAGGCTTTCCACGAGCGGACGGTTCGCGGCGACGATCCCGCGGCAGCGCTCGACCAGGCGCTCCGCGTTCTTGAGCGCCACGACCGCGAGCCGCTCGGCGGGGGCGCTCGAGCAGATCGTGGTGTAGTCCTTGTAGGCTTGGGCCGCCTCGCGCGCCGCGCGGTCGCGGGTGGCGAGCCAGCCCACGCGCAAGCCGGGCAGCCCGTAGGCCTTCGACAGGCCGCCCACCGACACCCCGCGCTCGCAGGCGACGGCACCAGGAGCGAGCCGCCGCGCAGGCTCGTACTCGAGGCCGCGGTACATCTCGTCCGAGACCAGGATCGCCGACGCGCTTTCGGCGGTCTTCACCACGGCGGCCCACTCCGCGGGCGTGGGCAGCGCTCCGGTCGGGTTGTGCGGGAAGTTCACGACGATCGCCTTCGCTCCGCCGCGCGCGAGCGTTTCCAGCTTGCCCGGGTCGAACCACCAGCCGGCGGCGCTCTCCTCCGGCGTCCAGCGCTCGACGGTCGCTCCCGCCGCGGCCGCGATCTCGTAGAGCGACTGGTAGCCGGGGAACGTCACGATCACGCGGTCGCCGGGCCGGAGCAGCGTGCGGCCGAGGATGTAGAGCGCCTCCTCGGGCGCCGCGGTCACCAGGTCGTCCGCTGCCAGCCCCGGGTATTGCGCTGCGATCCGCTCGCGCAGCTCGAGGAGCCCGGGCGACTCGGTGTAGCCGAGCCGCAGCCCGTCCCACGCGGCCCGGTCGGCGTCGTCGGCCAGCGCCAGGAGCTCTGACAGCGACACCGCCTCGCAGTCGGAGCTCGCGAGCAGGTGGCGCGTCGTGAACTCGTAGCGGGCGAAGTAGCGCTCGAGCTGGAACGGGCGTGGCGCGCTCACGGCGCGAGCGTCTCCGCTACTCGTAGCGCAGCGCGGTCATCGGGTCGACGCGCGCGGCGCGGCGCGCCGGCAGGTAGCAGGCCAAAAGCGCCACCCCCAGCAGCAGCAGCGGGACGAGCGAGAACGTCGGCGGGTCCGCGGCGCTCGTCTGGAACAGCAGCGACGTGATCAGCCGGGCCAGCAGGAACGCCGCGAGCAGCCCGATCGAGACGCCGGTGACCGCCAGCACGGCGCCGTTGCGGAGCACCATTTGCAGGATGCTTTCCTCGCCGGCGCCGAGCGCCATGCGGATCCCGATCTCCTGCGTGCGCTGGGCGACGGCGTAGGACATGACGCCGTAGATCCCGACCGCCGCCAGCACGAGCGCCACGGCCGCGAAGACCGTGATGAGCTGCGCCACCAGGCGCCGCTCGGCCGAGCGCTCGGCGACCAGCTCGTCCACGGCACGCAGCTGGTAGAGCGGGATCTCGGGGCTCGCGGCGCGCATGGCGGCGCGCATGGAGGCGGCGGCGACACCCGCGGCGTGGTCGGTCTTGACCAGCAGCGCGAAGCCGCTGCCGGTGTTCTGCAGGTACGGCAGGTAGAGCTCGACGCGCGACTCCTCGTCGACGCCGTAGTTCTTGACGTGCGCGACCTGGCCGACCACCTCCAGCCAGGGGTTGTCCTTGCTGTCGAGCGCGCCGAACTTCACGCGCTTGCCGAGCGGGCTTTCACCCGGCCAGTGCGTGCGCGCGAACGTCTCGTCGACGATGCAGACGGTCGGCGCGCCCTCCCGGTCGCGCTCCTCGAACACGCGTCCCGACAGCACACGAATGCCCATCACCGAGAAATACTCGGGGCTGACGCGCGCGATATCGGCCGAGGGACGCTGGCCCGGAGGCGGCTCGGGCCTGCCCTCTAGGCTGAACCCGCTCTGCCAGCCACCGAGGAGCGGCAGCGTCGCGGCGACTGCCTTGACGCCGGGCTGGCTCCGGAGCTCGGCGAGGACGCGCTCGAAGAGAGCGGCGCGTTTCGCCGGCTCGCTGTAGCCGGTCTGCGGCAGCGCGACGTTGGCCGTCACCAGGCCCTCGGAGCTGAAGCCGGCGTCGGCGTGGATCAGGCGGTAGAAGCTGCGCAGCATCAGCCCGGCCCCCACCAGCAGCACCAGCGCGATCGAGACCTCCGCGATCACGAGCCCGTTGCGCACGCGGTGCTGCCCCGGCCCGCCGCTATTGCCGCGGCCGGACTCCTTGAGCGGCTCGGTAAGCTTCGTCGACAGCGCGCGCCAGGCCGGGACGATCCCGAAAGCGAGCCCGGTGACCACTGCGAGCGCGGCGGTCACGCCGAGCACCGCGAGGTCGACGCGCACCTCTTCCGTCCGCGGCACGTTGGCGGGCAGCGACGCGAGCAGCGCCTCCAGCCCCAGGTAGCCGACCAGCACTCCGGCGAGAGCGCCCAGGAGCGACAGCAGCACGCTCTCGGTCAGCAGCTGGCGCAGCACGCGGCCGCGGCGCGCCCCGAGCGCGAGCCGCACGGCGACCTCGCGCTGCCGGTCGGCCGCGCGCGCGAGCAGCAGGTTGGCGACGTTGGCGCACGCGATCAGCAGCACGAAGGCGACGGCGCCGAGCAGCACCATGAGCGCCGGCCGCAGGTCGCCGACGATCGCCTCGTGCAGCGGCTCGACCGTCATGCTCTGCTTCGCGTTCGAGTTCGGGTACTTCTCGGCGAGCCGCGCCGCGATCGCCTTGACCTCGCCGCGGGCCTTCTCCACGCTCACCTCGGGCTTCATGCGCCCGATCACGTAGATGCCGGGGTGGTTGCCGCGGTTCGTCTCGCCGCCGATCCGGTCCTCGAGCCGCAAGAGCGGCGTGAAGACCTCCGTGTTGCGCCAGCTGCTGTGCATCGACTTCGGCATCACGCCGATCACCGTGAAGGTGTCGCCGCTCAGCACCAGCGTGCGGCCGACGACGCCCGGGTCGCGCCCGAAGCGCCGCTCCCAGAAGCCCTCGCCGAGCAGCGCCACGCCGGGCGCTCCGGCTTTCTCCTCCTCCGCTCCGAACGCGCGCCCGACGATCGGCTGCTTGCCGAGCGTCGCGAAGATGCCCGAGGTGACCTGGCGCCCGTTGACACGCTCCGGCTGGCCCGCCGCGCCGCCCGCGCCCTCTCCGCCGCTCAGGATGAAGTTCGCCCCGTTATAGCCCACCACCGACTCGAAAACGCCGTTCTGGTCCCGCACGTCCTTGAGGTTCGCGACGGAGAAGCTCATCTCCGGTACCTGCTCGGACCACTCGCTCAAGAACACCAGCCGCTCCGCCTGCGGGTAGGGCAGCGGCCGCAGCAGGACGGCGTTGATCACGCTGAAGATCGCGGTATTGGCGCCGATCCCGAGCGCGAGCGTCGCGACCGCGACGAGCGTGAAGCCCGGCGACTTCCAGAGCGTGCGCGCGGCGAAGCG
>DATBSL010000195.1:0-5790 GCA_036559805.1 Vicinamibacteria bacterium | reverse complement strand
CGAGCGCAGGTTCGCGAGCGCGGCGCCCGGGATGCGCCAGAAGTTGATCCCGATGTGCTTCCAGAAGTCCGCGTCCTCGACCGCGACGATGGCGTTGCGCAGCACCGGTGGGATGTCCTGGAACGCCACCACCACGCGCTTCTCGATCGCGAACTCGCCGATCACGCTGCCGTCGTTCGCGAACACCTGCGTGATGATGTTGGGCTTGAAGTCCTCGAGCGAGGTGACCTGCGGCAGGTCGCTCTCGAACGCGAAGAAGACGCCGAGCAGCGCACCGCCGATCACGGTAGCGGCGAAGAGCGCGGTCACGACGACGCGGCGCAGCGTCAGGACGCGCGGCGCAGCCGCGGAAAGCGCCATCGACGACGATTATACGCGGCTAGTTGCGCTGGCGGGGAGGGCGCGGGGCGGAGCGCACGGCGCCGCCACCTCCGCCTCCGTTCGAGCGCGAGCCGGAATCGCCACCCGAGGAGCGGGAGGCCCCGGAACCCGACGACCGCGAGGAGCCCGAATCGTTGGACCGGGACGAGCCGGAATCGCTGGAACGCGAGGCGCCGGAATCGGAGCGCGGGGCCGCGCGCTCGGCTCGCGGTTCCCGCGTCGGCGCCTCCGAGCGCTCCGCACGCGGCTCGCTTCGCTCGGGCCGCGCGCGATAGCTCCGGGCCTCGCTCTCGCGAGCCCGCCCGCCGCCGAGGCTCTGCGGTGAGGGCGCGCTCTCTCGCGCCTCCGTCTCGACGCGTGGCCGCGGCTCGGTCCGCCGGTACGCCTGCGTGTCGCGCTGGCGCTCGGACTGGCTTCGCTCGTAGGACTGCGTGTCCCTCGTGCGCGCGCCGCGCTCGCTCGTCGCCTCGGGCGGCGCGGCCGCGGAGCCGCTCTGCTCGCGCGGTGCGTACCACGGCACCGAGCGCGAGCTGCCGCGGGACCGCGCCTGGCTGCGTTCCTGCGGGACGACCGCTGCCGGAGCCAGGGACTCCACTCCGGAACGGCCGCCCGCGACGCCTGCGTCGTTCGAGCGGCGACGGGAGGCCACCCGGTCCCGCGCGTCGCGCGGCTCGCTCTGGTCACGGCTCTGGCCGCTCCGCAGCCAGGGCGACGGAATCGTCGTCTTGTTGTCGACGGCCAGCTCGCGTACGAAGTCGCCGGGCGTCGGGCGCCGGGTGATCGCGCGCACGGACGGGTTCGACGCCAGGAGCGCGCGGCCGTCGCGGCTGGGCCGGAGGTTCGGAGACTCCGCGATTCGCAGCGCCTGCGGGTCGATCCCTGCCAGCGGCACGCGGCGCCGCGCGATGTCCTGGTGGCCGAAATCGCCCTCCCGCACGACGTTCCAGCCGCCGCTGCCACGTCCGCCTCGCGGCACGGCGTAGCCGCGGTTGAAGCTGCCGTGCCAGGGAAGCGCGGGCTTGTCGCGCCAGCCGAGGGCGCACCAGCCCACGTATCCGTGGCCCACGCCCCAGCTCACCCAGCCCGGCCCCCAGACGCTTCCGGGCGCCCAGTACCAGCCGAACGACGCGGAGAATCCCCAGCGGCCGTAGTGGGAGGGCGCCCAGCCCCAGGTCTCGTAGGGAACCCAGGTCCAGCCGTAGGGAGTCCAGCTCCAGTGACCGCTCGAGTAGGGGCTCCAGCCCGCCGCGACACTAGGCGTCCAGACGTACCCCGCCGACGCCTCGTAGCGCCAGTTGCCGTTGCGCTCGAGCTCACCCGCGTAGGGATCCAGCTCGGCCGGCAGGTACTCCGACGAGCGGGCCGCCCAGCGCTCCTCCGACTCGCGCGCGTCGTCCCAGCGCGCGAAGTCGTCCTCGGGCTCGATGTCGAACGACTCGGGAGGCGCTGCGGCGCCGCCCCAGCGCGCGTGCGTGCGCTCGCCGGCAGCCAGGCGCACGCGCTCGCGGCCGTCGTCGACCACGGCCTCCCCGCGGTAGACGCTGATCCGGGTCTCGCCGGAGTGGACGTCCACCCGGAGCATCGCCTGGTCGAGAAGGGCTATGGAACCCGCCGGCGTCTCGACTTCGAAGCGGGCCGCCTGCGGCGTGCGCACGCGCACGATCAGGCTGCCCGACCAGAGTCGCAGCACGAGCCGCTCGCCCTGGCCTTCCTCGTGTCCCGCGTAGTCGAGCTTGCTCGCGCCGTCGAGGCGCACGAGGGTGCCGTCAGGGAACTGGAACTCCGCGCGCCCCGAGCCGTCGGTCCAAACGCGGTCGCCCGGCAGGAAGGGGACGTTGGCGAGAGCCTCCTCGGCGCTCACCTCCGTCGCCCGGTGCAGGGTGACTCCCGGCTCGACGTAGCGGACGCGGCCGTGCCGATAGCCGTCCTCGGCCTCGGCGGCGGGCGCGGGCGGCGCGGCGGATGCGGCCAACAGGCTGGCCGCGAGCACGAGGAGGGTAGACCGCATGGTGTGTCTCTCCAGGGAGCGCATCGCGCTCCGATCCTGGAAAGAGCAAGGAGCGTGCCGGGAAGCCCGAGAGCCAAGTCCCTGCATGAGAGGAGGTTGGAGTCCCCGCAGGCCTCGACTCGTGTCACGACCCGAGGCCAGAGCGTCCTCACGCGAGAGCAGGGCGCCCGCTTGCTCCCTCGGGCCTGTCGCGGGTAGTATGGTCTCTTCGTCCGCTGCCGGAGTGGCGGAATTGGCAGACGCGCACGGTTCAGGGCCGTGTTGGCTTCGGCTAGTGTGGGTTCAAGTCCCACCTCCGGCACCATCCTCAATAACGAGATCCCGATAGACACCCTAGACAACCTCGAAGGCCGAGTGCTCGACAGCGTGTCGAGCCTCGGCAAGCCGGTCTCCGTGCGCGAGCTCGCGCACGGCCTGGCGCTCGACGCCGCGGGCCGGCGCGAGCTCAAATCGGCGCTGCGCCGCTTGATCGAGAAGGGCGCGCTCGTGAAGATCCGCGGAGCGCGCGTCGGCCTGCCGGACCGCATGAATCTGGTGGTCGGCAAGCTGTCGTGCAGCCCCGCCGGCCACGGCTTCGTCGTGCCCGAGGCGCGCCGGGAAGGCCAGGACGACCTGTTCGTCGCCGCCGCCAACATCCGCGAGGCGCTCCACGGCGACCGCGTCGTGGCTCGCGTCGAGCGCCACGGGCCGAAAGGGGCCGAGGGACGCATCATCCGCGTGCTGGAGCGCGCGAACCAGCGCATCGTCGGGCGCTACGAGAGCGACGGCCGCTTCGGCGGGCGGGTAGTGCCCTTCGACCGCCGCGTGCTGCACGAGGTGTTCGTGCCGGCAGGCGAGGAGAAAGGCGCCGAGGCCGGTGTGATGGTGGCCGCCGAGATCACGCGGCCGCCGACCGCGACGCGCAACCCCTCGGGCCGCGTCACCGCCGTGCTCGGGCGGCTCAGCGATCCGGGCGTCGACCTCAAGGTGATCGTCGCCAAGTTCGCGCTGCCGGACGCCTTCCCGCCGGAGGTCGAAGCCGAAGCGGCCCAGGTCGCCCGCCCGGTGAGCCGCGCAGAGACCGCGTCGCGCACCGACTTCCGCTCCTGGCTCACCGTCACGATCGACCCCGAGACGGCGCGCGACCACGACGACGCGGTCGGCATCGAGCGCCTCGCGGGCGGGGGCTATCGGCTCGCGGTGCACATCGCCGACGTGGCGCACTACGTGCGCGAGGGCGGCGCGCTCGACCAGGAGGCGTACCTGCGCGGCACGTCGGTCTACTTCCCCGACCGCGTCGTGCCGATGCTCCCGCACGCGCTGTCGAGCGACGTGTGCAGCCTGGTCGAAGGCCAGGACCGGCTGACGCAGACGGCGGTGATCGAGCTCGACGCGCGCGGCAGCGTCGCCCGGACCGCCTTCCACGACGGTGTGATCCGGAGCGCCGCGCGGCTTTCCTACCAGCAGGCGCAGGCGATCGTGGACGGCGACGCCGCGGCGCGCGCGCGCTTCGCGCCGCTCGTCGAGGCGCTCTTGGCGATGGACGAGCTCGCGAAGAAGATGCGGGCGCGCCGCTACGAGCGCGGCTCGCTCGACTTCGACCTGCCCGAGCCGAAGCTGGTGCTCGACGCAGCGGGCGAGATGACGGGGATCGTGCGCCACGAGCGGCTCGACAGCATGCGGCTCATCGAGGAGTTCATGCTGGCCGCGAACGAGGCGGTGGCCGAGGCGCTCCACCGCGCGCAGGCGGGCGCCCTCTACCGGATCCACGAGCAGCCCGACCCCGGCCGGATCGAGGAGTTCGTGGACCTCGTGGCATCGCTCGGCTACCGGATGCCGCCAAACGTCGAGACGATCCGGCCCGAGCACTTCCAGCTGATCCTGCGTCAGATCGAGGGCAAGCCCGAGGAGAAGCTCGTCTCGTACCTGCTGCTGCGCACGATGAAGCTCGCGCGCTACCACGAGGAGAACCTCGGCCACTTCGGCCTGGCGACCGAGATGTACGCGCACTTCACGAGCCCGATCCGCCGCTACCCCGACCTCGTGGTCCACCGGGCGCTGCGGGCGCTCGGCCAGGGCCGCGACGCCGAGCGCGAGGCGTGGCTCAAGCCGAAGCTGCCGGAGATGGGTCTCCATCTCTCGGAGATGGAAAGGCGCGCCTCGGAGGCCGAGCGCGAGCTCATCGAGTGGAAGAAGGTCCGCTTCATGGCGGGCAAGCTCGGCGAGGTCTTCTCGGGCTACGTCACGGGAGTCCAGGCGTTCGGGCTCTTCGTGGAGCTCGAGGAGGTCTACGTGCAGGGACTGGTGCACGTCTCCTCGATGACCGACGACTACTACCGCTTCGACGAGCGGGCGCACCTGCTCAAGGGTGAGAACACGCGCAGGACCTATAGGCTCGGCGACCGCGTGGAGATTCAGGTAGTCCGGGTCGACCTCGAGCGGCGGCAGATCGACTTCGCGCTGCGGGACGTGCTCGAGCGCGCCTCCTCGCGGCAGGCCTCGCCGCCGCCGCGCGGCCGCGCCAAGGAAAAGCACCCGCCGCGCGCGGGCGCAGGCGTGCCCCGGGCATCGGCGGCCGGGCGCGGCAAGCGCGGCCAGAGGCCGCGCCGCCACCGTCAATAATGACAGTTGGACCGAGCCCGGGATGGCCGTCTAGAATAGACGTATCCCCCGAGCAGGATCGCATGCGTATTAGCGTCGAAAGGGAGAAGCTCGTGACCACTGGAGCCCAGAAGCTGCCCACCCGCAGTTCCGAAGTCCGTATGGTGGCGCTGAACCTGTCGGCGAAGGAGCTGGTGTTCCTGCAGAAGGTGACGCGGCAGGAGTACCACTTCATTACCGACGACGAGCAGCAGGCACGGCTGAAGCTGCGAGACAAGCTGGTCGAGGCCTCCTTCGACCAGGAGCGCGGACGCGTGGTGCTCAACCTGAGCCGCGACGAGCTGCTGTTCCTGATCAAGGTCGCGCGCGAGAACTACTCGTTCATCGCGCGCGCCGAGAAGGAAGCCCGCCTGGCGCTCGCCGCCAAGCTGCACAAGACCGCCGAATCGGTCTTCGGCGTCACGACCCGCGAGGACTGAAGCGGGCCCGCGCTCGCTCGTCGTCGGGACGGCCGGCCACATCGACCACGGCAAGAGCGCTCTCGTGCGCGCGCTCACCGGCACCGACCCCGACCGGCTGCCGGAGGAGAAGGCCCGCGGCATCACGATCGACCTGGGCTTCGCCCACATGGCGCTCGGGGAGGGCCTCGCCGCCTCCTTCGTGGACGTGCCGGGTCACGAGCGCTTCGTGCGCAACATGCTGGCGGGCGCCCACGGCGTCGACGCCGTGATCCTGGTGGTGGCAGCCGACGAGTCGGTGATGCCCCAGACTCGCGAGCACTTCGAGATCTGCCGCCTGCTCGGCGTGCCGCGCGGCCTCGT
>DATBSL010000194.1:0-13321 GCA_036559805.1 Vicinamibacteria bacterium | reverse complement strand
CACGCGCCCGGCGAGCGTGACGCGGCCGTCGGTGGTCGTCACGTCGATGTCGAGCTGCCCGAGGCGCGGGTCTCGGGCGAGCTTCGCCTCGATGGCGGCGGTGGTACGCACGTCTCTCGTAGCCGCGGCCCGGGCCGGAGGCCGCGTCGGGCGGCTTGTCACGACGCCGCCGGTCGTGGCCGGCTCGGACTCCACGTCAGCGTCGGCGCGTGCGTCGGCCTGGCGCTCGGCCGCCAGCACGTCGTGCCGGATCTGCTCGCGGGCGCTCACCGACGGCAGGTCGTGCGCCGGGCGGAGCCAGATCACGATCCCCAGCACGGCTCCGATGACCAGGATGCTCGACAACTTACTCATCGACTAGTTCTCCTTGCTGGGCTCGACGGTCTTCAACGGCCGGGAGGGGGCTCGGAGATGTGCTCGAGGGTCTCGCCGGTCAGCTCCTCGTCCCGAGTCTGCAGCGCGAGGTCTCCGAGCGAGACGATCCCGGCCACGTCTCCTGCCGACGACATGACGAGCAGGCGGCGAAGCTGCGCCGACTGCATGATCTCCGCCGCGCGGCGCACGTCGTCGTTCTCGAAGCAGGAGACGACGGTCGGCGTCATGATCTCCTCGACGCGGGTCGTCAGGGGATCGCGGCCGCTGGCCGTCGCGCGAACCGTGATGTCGCGGTCGGTGAGCACGCCCACGATGCGCTTGTCCGACCTGACGGGCAGCGGGCCGATATCCGAGTCGCGCATGAGACGGGCGGCTTCGACGAGAGGTGCTCCGACGGGCACCACCACCACGTCGCGGGTCATGACTTCGGAAACCAGCACGGTTCACCTCCCCTTGCGTCTCCTCATCCCCGAGCAAGTGATGTGCCATGGGAAACCTGCGCGAGTTGCGCGGGAATCGGTGCGAATCTAGGCGTGGCAGGGGTGTAGACTCTACAAAGGTCGCGCCGATCCGCGCACGCCTGCAGCGGCGAAACCCCGTGTTTGGAACGCAGTCGCGGTTGGTACGCTTCTTGCGGAAAGCGTCGGCATCCATGAACAACGGAATGCCGCGCGCCCTGATCGTGGACGACGATCGGAGCTTCCAGCACGGGCTGGCTGAGGTCGTCGAGCGGGAGGGCTTCAAGGCCGTGACGGCCGGCGATCTCGCGGAGGCCCGAGCCGAGTTGGCCCAGGGCCTGCCGGACGCGTTGCTCATCGACCTCAACTTGCCGGACGGGTCGGGCATGGAGCTCCTCGACGAGGTCGCCGGCAACGGCTCACCCGAAGTGATCCTGATCACAGGACAGGCGACGGTGGAGACGGCGATCGAGGCGCTGCGGCGCGGAGCCGCGGACTATCTGACGAAACCGGTCGACTTCGCGCGGATCAAGACTGTGCTCGCCAACCTCGTCCGCACCCGCGAGCTGAAGCGCGAGATCGGGAGCCTGCGCGGGGAGCTGCGGCGGCTGGGGCGCTTCGGCCCGCTCGTGGGCGCCTCGGAGGGGATGCAGAAGCTCTACGACCTCCTCGCCCGCATCTCGCGCTCGGAGGCCACCGTCCTGGTGCTGGGCGAGACGGGGACAGGCAAGGACCTGGTGGCGCAGGCGATCCACTCGATGAGCCGGCGCGCCAAGGAAGCCTTCGTTCCGGTCAACTGCGGGGCCGTGTCTCCCACGCTGATCGAGAGCGAGCTCTTCGGCCACGAGCGCGGCAGCTTCACCGGCGCGGATCGCTCGCACCGGGGCTACTTCGAACGGGCGAACCGCGGGACGCTGTTCCTGGACGAGATCACGGAGATGCCGGCGGAGCTGCAGGTCAAGCTGCTGCGCGTCCTGGAGACCGGATCGTTGAGCCGCGTCGGGGGCACCGAGACGGTCAAGGTCGACATCCGCATCATCGCGGCCACGAACCGGCGGCCGGAAGAGGCGGTGACGGCCGGCAAGCTGCGCGAAGACCTGCTCTATCGCCTGAACGTGCTGCCCGTCGAGGTGCCGCCGCTTCGAGAGCGCGGGGACGACGTGGAGCTGCTCGCCGAGCACTTTCTCGCCGAGTTCAACAAGGAGGGAGAGACCTCGAAGCGCTTCACGAGCTCCGCCCTCGATCGGCTGCGCAGCCACGCCTGGCCGGGCAACGTGCGAGAGCTACGGAACGTCATCCACCGGGCTTACATCCTGGCGGAGAACGAGATAGGCCCCGACACGCTGCCTCTCGGAACGCCCGGGGAGGGGCCCCGCTCGGACGGCCTGGTGCTGAGCGTCGGCACCTCGATCGCCGAGGCTGAGCGGCGGCTGGTGCTTGCGACACTCGAGCACTACGAGGGCGACAAGAAGAAAGCCGCCGCCATTCTCAAGATCAGCCTGAAGACGCTCTACAACAGGCTCAACGTGTATCACGCCGCAGGCTGATCGTCGGTCGCTCGACGATCGGTCCTGCAAGATGGTCTGTGCATTTTGAACATTCTCCAACGCCAGAAGCACGGGAAACCCATGCCCAAGCCGCAATCGGGGCGATCCAGTCGTGGCCCAAATCCTGCAGTACCGCGCGCAAGCGAAAAAGGCAGGGGGCCTTCCCGGAGGTGTCGTCATGTCTCGAACGGTGTGCCGCTTGTTGGCTCTCGGGCTTCTGTGGCTGGGTGTCATGGGCTTCGCGGACCCAACCCTGCTGCGCCTTCATCTGACGCCCGTCCACAACGTCACCCACCTCTTTACCGGGTTCCTGGCCTTTTGCGTGGGCTTCGGGGGGTCGGCGCGGTCCGTCCGGGCCCTCGGCTCGCTCCTGGGTGTGGCCTATACGGCCTTCGGGGTGCTTGGAGTGGTGGCTCCCGGACTCCTCGGAGACCTGATTGCGCACGCCCCCGGTCTGGACGCGGCGGCGCTCGCTCCGGACAACCTGCTGAACGTCTGCGTCGGCAGCGTCTTCCTGGTCGTCGGACTGGCTCAGTCCCGATCCGAGGAGATGCGGCGCTCATACCTTTAGCGCCCGCCACGGCGGCCCGGCGGACGGACCGGGTGGGGCCGTGAGCAGCCGGATCGCGCGCGCCGTACTGATCGGGCTCGCGATCGTGGCGGTGACGCTCCTGACGCTCGTCGTGTATCCGATCGCGAGCGCGCTCCTGTTCGCGGGCGTCCTGGCCGGGGCCTTCCAGCCCTCGGTGAGCCGGCTGGCCGCGAAGCTGGGTGGTCGGCGCGCTCTCGCGGCCGGGCTCGTCACCGCCGCCGTCGCGCTCCTGGTCGTCCTGCCGGTGAGCAGCCTGGCGCTGGTCCTGGGTGCCGAGGCGATCGACGCCGTGGAGTACGTCCGCACCACGCTGCGCAGCGGGGAGATCGCGGCCTTCACGAAGAGGCTGCCCGCGCCTCTCCGTGTCCTGGCCGAGGCGGTGGACGTGCCGCAGAACCGGCGGGAGGTCCAGGACCTGGCGGAGGCCCAGTCCGGCCGGGCGGCGGCCGCTTTCGGCGGGGTGATCCTCGCCACCTCGGCCTTCCTGGTCAACGTCGGCCTGATGCTCGTGGCCCTGTACTTCCTGCTGGTCGACGGCGCGGATCTGGTGCGCTGGCTGGCGGATGTCGCTCCAATCGGGCGCTCGCGGACCTACGAGCTGCTCCACGAGTTCCGGACCGTTTCGGAAGCGGTGCTGTTCTCATCGCTCGCGACCGCCGGCGTGCAGGCGAGCGTGGCGCTCGTCGGCTTCCTGCTCACGGGAGTGCCGCAGCCGTTGTTCTTCGCGCTCGTGACGTTCATCATGGCTTTCGTCCCGGTGGTGGGGGCTTCCAGCGTGAGCGTGGGCCTGGCTCTGCTTCTCTATCTCACCGGGCACCCACTGCAGGCCCTCGCCCTCGCGGCGTGGGGCGTGCTGCTCGTGGGCCTGGCGGACAACCTGGTCAAGCCGCTGGTCATGCGGGGCCGCATGGAGGTCCACGCCGCGGTCATCTTCTTCGCCCTCGTGGGCGGCATCGCGGCGTTCGGACCCGCGGGGCTCGCCGCGGGGCCGCTCATCATCGCCTTCTTCCTCGCGATCGTCCGGATGTGCCACCGCGACATCGCCGAGACCGAGCCGGACGCGCTATCCACGAGGCTCGAGCGCCGTTCCGCCTGAGCCATCGCATCGGGAGGACCTGTGCCGAGCTACGTGCTACCGGACCTGGATTACGACTTCGGGGCGCTCGAGCCGCACATCTCGGGAAAGATCATGGAGCTTCACCACGGCGCCCACCACAAGGGCTACGTGACGAAGGCCAACGAGGCGCTGGAGAAGCTGGCGGAGGCGCGGCACAAGAAGGACCTGTCCCGCATCGCCTCGCTCGAGAGGGCGCTGGCGTTCAACCTCTCGGGCCACGTGCTGCACTCGATCTTCTGGAAGAACCTCGCGCCGCGAGGTGGCGGCAGCCCGACGGGCGAGCTCGGCCGGCTGCTGACGCGCGACTTCGGCGGCTTCGAGCCGTTCAAGGCGCAGCTCACGGAGGTGGCGAGCACCGTGATGGGCTCGGGTTGGGCGGCGCTCGTATGGGAGCCGCTGGCGGGCCAGCTGCTGACATGCCAGATCTACGATCACCAGTCCAACCTGAGCCAGGGCGGCGTGGCGCTCATGGTGATCGACGCCTGGGAGCACGCGTACTACCTGCAATACCGCAACCAGAAGGCCGCCTTCTTCGACGCGGTCTGGAACCTGTGGAACTGGGACGACGTCAACGCGCGGCTGGAAGCCGCGCGTCGACTAGACCTGCAGATCCACGATTCGGTAGGGGCGAAGGCCTAGGCCGCCGCGAAGGTTCCGCCCCTCGACTCGTCGCGCCGCTCCTGACAGTGGACGCAGGTCTGCGCGAAGGGAAGCGCGCGCAGCCGCTGGATGGGAATCTCTCCGTTGCAGTCGTCGCAGCGTCCGTAGGTGCCGGCCTTCACGCGGCGTAGCGCGTCCTCGATCGACTGGACGGTGTGCGCCGAGATCGACAGCAGGCCCGCGCCGAGGCCGCGCGCGGCCATCGCGAAGCCCCACTCGCTCTCCGAGCGCGTGCCGAAGGTGTCGTCGGTCAAGGCCTCGCGCAGAGCCTGCCTGCGCTCTTCGAAGGACTGGACGTTTTGCGCCAGCAACCGCTGCAGCCGGTGAAGCTTGTTCCACCTGCGATTCTTCGGCATATGTCCTCCTCTCCGCTGTCGCACGAGCCAAAAGCAAGCGGGATGCCAGGCTCGGGATTTCGCGCAAGCCTCGAAAAATCGGGCTCCGTCCCGCTGCTGTGACGCCGGTTTCGGACTGCAGACTCTACAAATGTCGTGCGCTTCGAGGCGCCTCGGGCGGGGAAGTGCGAGACAGGATCGAGAGTTCGCGAGCACGGTCCCTGTCTTGCAAGAAAAACGTCGTGCATCGCTCGCGCGTCACGCTTCTGACCGGCGTCGGTCTGTTGCTGGCCACGCTCACGTGCAGGGCGCGAACGCCGGACCCGACACCCGAAGAGCTCAGCCTGGCCCGCCAGGTGGCAGGGCTGCGCACTCTCGTGGGCGCGGCGGAGCAGGGAAAGCTCGTGGACTTCGAGCAGATGCTGATCGTCGTGGACCAGCGCGTGGTGGAGCGGCTGCTGGCGAGCGTCGTTCCCGTGGAGGGAGACGTCGGCGGGGGGTTCCGCGTCCGCCTCGACTCGGCGCGCGCCGAATTCCGCGACGGGGTGGCGCTGCTGAACCTCGCCGGTGAGGTGCGGCTCGTGGGCCGCGGGGCGTCGGCGACGATGTCGGTCTACGGAGGGCTCGACCAGGCGGAGCTGGAGCCGGCCTCCGGGATGCTGCGCTCGAGCGTCAAGGTGTTCGCCGTGGAGATCCCGAGGGCCGACGTCCTGGGAGCCGACGAGCCGGTGCGCAAGCTGACCGAGGTGCTGGCCGAGGGCGGGCTCGAGACGCTGATCGGACCGATTCGCGTGCCGGTGCGCGTGGCGGACCGGCTGTCGCTGCCTCCGGTGCGCAGCGAGCGCGTGCGCGTCGCGGGGCTCGAGCTGCCGGTGGAGGCCGAGGTGAGCTCGCTGAAGGCGTTCGGGGGCAAGCTGTGGATCGGAGTGAGCGGCCAGCTGCCGTCCGCCGGACGCCGCGCGTGCAGCAAGAGGGCCGCGCCGTGATGCGCGCCGCGTCGATCGTGCTCGCGGCGCTCGTCCTGGCGAGCGCCGCCGGCTCGCAGGTCGTCGCGTCTCGCGAGCAGCGCGCGCTGGACCTCGCCTCCCTGCGCGGCGAGCACGCGGCGCTCGCCGCGCGCCTCGAGGCGGCGGTAGGACGCGACCGGACGGCTCGCCGCGTGTTCGAAGCGGGCGGCGACGTGGCGATCGCCGTGCGCTCCGCGTTCGTGGGCGAGGTGGCCGCGGAGGTGGCGCACCAGTATCTCGACGAGGTGGAACTCGATCTCTCCTCCTTGCGAGCGGACGCGGACGGAGAGGTGCGCGCCGGTGGCTGGCTCGGTCGCTTCCGGGTCGGCAGCTGGCAGGTCGCGGTCACGATCGAACGGCTGCGCGGGACGCTCGAGGCGGGGCACCCGCGCCTGCGGTTTCAGGAAGGACGCGTCGACGTGAGCCTGCCGGTCCGGGTCAAGCCGACCAAAGGCACGATGGTGCTCGCCTTCTCCTGGGACACGGCCGGCGTCGCCAACGTCGTGTGCGCCGACTTCGAGGCGCGGCTGGCGCTCGACGGGCGGGTGCTCGAGCAGCGGCACGAGCTCTCGGGCGAGCTTCGGCTGACATCGGGAGACGACGAGGCCGCTTCGCCCGTCCTGGAACAGCGACGCGTTCCGCTCCAGCTGGACCTGAGCAGCGAGTCCTGGGCCGCGGTCGAGGCGGCCCTGCGCTCGCAGGACAGCCTGGGGCGCTGCGGCCTGCTGCTCAAGCCGGAAGCGGTGCTGGCGCGCCTGCGCGAGCTGGCGGCCCGCGGGATCTCGGTGCGGCTGCCCGAGGCGTTCTTCCGTCCCGTCCGGCTTCCCGCGACCCTCGAGCGGCGCGTGACGCTCGGGAACCGGACCGTCGAGCTCTCGGTGCGCGGCGCGGGCCTGCACGTTTCGCCCGAGCTCGTCTGGTCGACGGCCTCGATCGAAGTCGCGGCGCGGAAATGAGCTCGCCCCGAAGGGGCGGGCCGGCTCAGGCGTTGTAGACGTTGAGCCGGTTGTAGAGCGTCTTCAGGCTGATCTTCAGGATCTCGGCAGCCTTCTTCTTGTCGCCGGCGGCGTGCTCGAGCGTCGCCAGGATCAGACGGCGCTCCGCCTCGTCGATCGGCGTGCCCACGCGGATCGACAGCGTCGTGCCGAGCCGCTCCTCGATCACCCCCAGGGGGAGCGCGTCGACCCCGATGTCGTTCGGGGCCAGGATGAAGGCGCGCTGCACGACGTTGCGCAGCTCGCGCACGTTGCCGGGCCAGGGGTGGGCCTTCAGGCGGTCGAGCGCGGCCTTCGTGAAGCTCTTGGGCGGGCCCTCGGCGCCCTTGTTGAGCTCCTCGAGAAAGGCCTCGGCCAGCAGCACCACGTCGTCGTCCCGCTCGCGCAGCGGCGGCAGCTGCAGCGGAAACACGTTGAGCCGGTAGTGCAGGTCCTCGCGCAGCTTGCCTTCGGCGACCGCCTGCTGCGGCGGGCGGTTGCTGGCCGCTATCACGCGGACGTCCACGTCGACGGGCGCGCTGCCGCCCACGCGGAGCACGCGCCCGGTCTCGAGGACGCGCAGCAGCTTCACCTGCAGCTCGACCGGCATCTCGCTGACCTCGTCCAGGAACAGCGTGCCCTCGTGCGCGCGCTCGAAGTGGCCGCGGTGGCTGCGATCCGCGCCCGTGAAGCTGCCGCGCTCGTGGCCGAACAGCTCGCTCTCGATCAGCGTTGGCGACACCGCTCCGCAGTTGATCGGGAGGAAGGCCGCCTTGCGCCGCTTGCTCATGTCGTGGAGCGTCTGGGCCACCAGCTCCTTGCCGGTGCCGGTCTCGCCGAGCACGAACACCGAGGCGTCGGTGGGGGCGACCTTCGTGATCAGGTCGTAGACCTGCTGCATCACTGCCGAGGCGCCGATCAGCGAGCCGAAGCGGCCCAGCCGCCTGAGCTCGCCCTGCAGCGCGCCCACCTGGCGCGCGAGCTCGCGCGTCTTGGAGAGATTGGCGAGCGCCATCTTGACGCGGGCGAAGTCGACGGGCTTGGTGAGGAAGTCGGTGGCTCCGGAGCGGAGCGCCTCGACCGCGAGCTCGACGCTGGAGTTGCCGGAGATGAACACCACCCCCGGAGGCAGCCGGCCCTCGGGCGTCTGGAGCAGCTCGAGGCCGGACCCGTCCGGCAGCTGCATGTCGACGAGCAGCGCGTCCACGTCCTGCTCGCGCAGCGCGGTGCGCGCCTGCTGCAGCGTGCCAGCGATGCGCACCTCGAAGCCCTCGAGCTTGACGGCCTCGGCGAGGCCGCGCACGAATTCCTCGTCGTCGTCCACGAGCAGGGCGCTGGGTTTCATCGGGGGGCTGGCGCCACACTCTATCGCAGTGGGGGCACCTCCGGGAGGCTCGCGAGCAGGCGATCGAGCTGCGCGGGCTCCGCGGGCTTCACCAAGTGGTGCGTGAAGCCCGATTGCTGCGAGCGGCGCCGGTCCTCCTCCTGGCTCCAGCCGGTGAGCGCGACGATCGGCAGCTCGTGGCCCCAGGGCTGCTCGCGGATGTGCCGGCACACGCCGTGCCCGTCGAGCCCAGGCAGGCCGATGTCCAGGAAGATCATCTCGGGCCGGAACTGCTCGGCGAGCCCCAGCGCCTCGCGGCCGTCGCGCGCCGTGCGCACCTCGTTGCCTTTCATCTCCAGCAACAGGGCCAGGCTGGCGGCGGCGTCCCGGTTGTCGTCGACCACCAGGATGCGCCGCGGAGCGAGCGTCGGCGGCGGTGCTTGGGGCGCTTCGGGCTCGGCGGCGCCCGCTGCGGGGGCCGCGAGGACCGGGAGCCTGACGACGAACTCGGCGCCTCGGCCCCGGCCGGCGCTCAGCGCCTCGACGCTGCCGCCGTGCATTCCCACGATGCTGCGCACGATGCTCAAGCCGACGCCCAGGCCGCCGCGGGAGGCGCCCAGGCCGCGGTCGACCTGCGTGAACATGTCGAAGACGCGCGGCAACGCCTCGGGCGAGATGCCGACGCCGTCGTCGGCGACACTCACGGCGAGCGTGCCGGCGACCCGGCTGGCGCGCAGGCGGATGTGGCCGCCCGCGTCCGTGTACTTGACCGCGTTGTGGAGCAGGTTGGCGAACACCTGGGCGAGCCGCATCAGGTCCCCGTCGAGGTGGACCTCGCCTTCCGGGACCTCCAGGGCGAGCTCGCGTCCCGCGGCGTCGAGCGTCGGCTTCGTCGTCTCGATCGCGCTCGCCAGCACCTCGGCCAGCGTCAGCGGCTGCTTGCGCAGCTCCAGCGCGCCCCGGCTGATGCGCCCCAGGTCGAGCAGGTCGTCGATCAGCCGAACCATCTGCCGCAGCTGCCGCTGCATGACGCCGTGCGCCTGCGCCAGCACCGGAGTGTCCGTGGCGCCGGCGAGCCGCAGCGTTTCGAGCGCCGCGCGCATGGGCGCGAGCGGGTTGCGCAGCTCGTGGGCGAGCGTCGCCAGGAACTCGTCCTTGTGCCGGTCAGCCTCGAGCAGCGACTGCTCCGAGCGCTTGAGCTCCGTGATGTCGTTCGAGCAGCCGACGTAGCCGACGAACGTCCCGTCGGCTGTCACGCGCGGCACGCCGGTCGCGTGCAGCCAGCGGTACTCGCCGTCGCCGCGGCGCAGGCGGACCTGCGCGTCGAACGGCTGGCGCGCCTCGAAGGCGTGCAGGTAGGCCGCGAGGTAGGCCTGCGTGTCGTCGGGATGGACGAAGCGCTGCCAGCCGAGGCCGCGGACGTCCTCCCACGCGCAGCCGAGGAAGCGCAGGTACTCGCGGTTGACGAACTCGCAGCCCTCGAGGCCGTTGACCCAGATCAGCACCGGCGCGTTGTCGGCGAGCGAGCGGAAGCGCGCCTCGCTCTCGCGCAGCGCCGCCTCGAAGCGGATGCGCTGCGTCACGTCGATGGCGATGCCGCCGATCAGGCTCGGTCCGGAGGGCGCCGGTATCGCGAACTTGCTGACGAGCGAGTGGTGCACGCCGTCCTCGTGCTCCAGGGTCTCGACGGTCTCGACCGCGGAGCCGCCGGCCAGGGCGCGCGCGTCGTTTCTGCGGAACTCGGCGGCTGTGGCGGGCGGGAAGATCTCCTCGTCCGTGCGGCCGAGGATGTCCCCACGAAAGCGCCCGAAGGCGCGAGCGGCGGCCTCGTTGACGAAGAGGTAGCGGCCGTCCGGGTCCTTGATCCAGGCGAAGCCCGGCAGGTGGTTCATGAACCAGGCGAAGCGGCGCTCGCTCTCTTCGAGGGCCGCGCCCCGGCTGCGCTCGCGCTCCCGCGCCCGTGCCCGCGCGAGAGTGCCGGCGACCAGTACGCCGACGAGCCGGATCCAGGTGCTGTACGAATCGTCGAAGGCGCGGCTCGGGTTCAGCCCGGCGACGAGCACGCCGAGCCGCTCCGTGCCGTGAGGCTCCACGAGCCCGAGGATGGCGGCGGTCTCGGTCTCCGCGACGCGGACCACGAGCGGCTCGGCCCGTTCGAGAGCCGCCGCGAAGCGCCAGGGGTTGCCGGCCGTGATGGGGATGCTCGTCGGAAGCACGGGCCCAGCGCCCGGGCTCGTGGCGATTGCCAGTAGCGCGCGCGGCTCATCGGCGTCGAGCAGGTAGACGGCGGCGAACGGCAGGTCGAGAGGGCTCTCTCGCAGGCTGGCCGCGCAGTGCGCGGCGGCCTCCGCGAGCGTCTGCGCCTCGGCTCCGCAATTCGAAAGCGCCCGCAAGAGCTCGAGCTCGAGGCGCCCGGTGCCGCCCGCTTCGCTCACATCCGCTTCCTCAGGAGCGCGCGACGCGCCGCGCGTGGTTGGGGGACCCTCGACTCGTGCCCGCGCTTAGGCGCGCGGCAGAAGTCGGGGTGGCTGCTGGGTGGCCTTGCGCTTGCCGGTGGCGCGGGGGCCTCCGGCCAGCGGATCCGCATCGGCCCTGGACGACGACGCGTCGCCGAGGCTCGAGGGCACGAGGGCCGGTACGGGCAGCCGCACGGTGAAGCGCGCGCCGCACCCGGGACCGGGGCTCGCCGCCTCGACGCTGCCTCCGTGGAGCTCGGCCAGATGGTGAACGATTGCCAGCCCGACTCCGAGGCTGGCGGGCGCGCGCGGCGTGGCGAAATCGACGGAGTGCAGGTCTCCGAACAGGCGGGGCAAAAGCTCGGGAGCGAGGCCCGCTCCCGAGTCGCTCACCGCGAGACGCCAGCTGGTTCCGTCGCGGTCGATCGTCACGTCGACGCGCCCGCCGGCCGGCGTGAACTTGACGGCGTTGCCCACCAGGTGGAGCACGATCTGCTGCAGCCGATCGGGGTCCCCGAGCACGGGCACGCTCGCGAGCTCGCGCGCCAGCTCGAGCGAGACGCCCTTCTCACGCGCCGTGGAGCGCGGCTTGTCGATCGCCATTTCCACGATCGCGACGAGGTCGACGAGCCCCGAGCGCAGGCGCACGCGCCCCGCGCGGAGGAGCGCCACGTCGGATAGCTCGTCGATCAGTCGGCCGCTGAGCTGCAGCGCTCGCTGCATCGCGGCGAGGCCCTGTTGCTGCAGCGCTGTGTCCTGCTTGGCCTGCGAGAGCAGGTGGACCCAGTTCGCGATCGACCCGAGCGGGCCGCGCAGCTCGTGCGCCGCGCGTGCGATCAGCTCGTCCTGGCTGGATGTCTCGCGTCGCTTCGCTGCGTGAGCGTCTTCCACGCTTGCGGCGATTTCGGAGGACATGGAGAGATCCTTAATTCGATCAGACAACGGGCCGGAGAGCAATTGAGAAGTTGTCGGGAACCAACGAGTTTGATCACGACAGTCTTGAGCCCTTCGTAAGGTTTGCTCCGTGATTGCGGTCACTTTGTAATATCGCGCACACTGACTGGCAGAATTTACAGGGTCCGGGGTCGATGGCGGGCGTAAGTACCGCGTACTCAAGGGCCCGCCTGCGGGCTGTCCCTGGCATCTCGCCTGCAAAGGCCCGAGCAGCGTCCGAGAAATGCTCCAAAGGTCCTCCCGTCAAGACGCTCCCAAGGTTCTCGCAGGCGCCCATGGCGAGCTGGACCCGCGCCAGCTGCTCGCCGCCCTCAACGCCTTCAAGAAAGGCGACTTCTCCGCTCGGCTGCCGGAGGAATGGACGGGCGTCGCCGGCAGGATCGCCGACGCCTTCAACCAGGCGGTCGAAACGAACCAGAGGCTGGCGGCGGAGCTCGCGCGGCTGAGCATGGCCGTCGGCAAGGAAGGCAAGGTCAACCAGCGCGCCTCGCTCGGTGACGTGCGCGGCTCCTGGGCCGAATCCGTCGAGTGCGTGAACGCGCTCGTGACCGACCTCGTCCACCCGACGACCGAGACGGCACGCGTCATCGGCGCCGTGGCCAAGGGCGACCTTTCGCAGACGATGGCCCTCGACCTCGACGGCCGTCCGCTCGCCGGAGAGTTCCTGCGCACCGCGCGCATCGTGAACACGATGGTCGAGCAGCTCGGGGCGTTCGCCGCCGAGGTGACGCGCGTGGCGCGCGAGGTGGGCACCGAGGGCAAGCTCGGCGGCCAGGCGCGCGTGAGGGGAGTCGCGGGGACCTGGAAGGACCTGACCGACAACGTGAACCTGATGGCGAGCAACCTGACCGTCCAGGTCCGCAGCATCGCGGCGGTGACGACGGCGATCGCCAAGGGCGACCTGTCCAAGAAGATCACCGTCGACGTGAAGGGCGAGATCCTGGAGCTCAAGGACACGATCAACACGATGGTGGACCAGCTGCGCGCCTTCGCGTCGGAGGTGACGCGCGTGGCGCGCGAGGTCGGCACCGAGGGCAAGCTGGGCGGCCAGGCCGTGGTGAAGGGCGTGTCGGGGACCTGGAAGGACCTCACCGACAACGTCAACTTCATGGCCAGCAACCTGACGAGCCAGGTCCGCAACATCGCGGACGTCACGAAGGCCGTGGCCACGGGCGACCTGTCGCGCAAGATCACCGTAGATGTGAAGGGCGAGATCCTCGAGCTCAAGAACACCATTAACACGATGGTGGACCAGCTCAACGCGTTTGCTTCGGAAGTCACGCGCGTGGCTCGCGAAGTCGGTACTGAAGGAGAACTGGGCGGCCAGGCCGATGTCCGCGGAGTCGGCGGCGTCTGGAAAGACCTGACGGATTCGGTCAATTTCATGGCCGGCAACCTCACCTCACAAGTCCGTAACATCGCACAGGTAGCCACAGCAGTCGCACGGGGCGATCTCTCGACAAAGATCACCGTCGACGCTCGGGGCGAGATTCTTGAGCTGAAGAACACCATCAACACGATG
>DATBSL010000193.1:0-6725 GCA_036559805.1 Vicinamibacteria bacterium | reverse complement strand
TCGGGCGGGCGGCTCGTCGGAAACGTCGTGCGCGACGTGCGCTACGGTCTTCACTACATGTTCTCGGACGACAACGTGTTCGAGGACAACACGTTCGAGAACGGCGCTGCGGGAACGGCGATCATGTACTCGAAGCGGATCGTGTTCCGCCGCAACCGCTTCGTGCGCAACCGCGGCTTCGCCTCGGTGGGCCTGCTGTTCCAGACCTGCGAGGACGTCCTGGCCGAGGACAACCTGATCGCCGACAACGCGCGCGGCGTCTTCGTCGAGGGCTCGCAGCGCGTGACCCTGCGCGGCAACGTGATCGCGGGATCGGACGTCGCCGTCGTGCTCTACGACCCTTCGGGCGGCCACCGCTTCGAGGCCAACCTGTTCGTCGGCAACCGCTCGCCGCTCGACCTCGTCGCGCGCCGGACCGACACCGTGTTCCTGGGCAACTACTGGTCGGGGAACGACGAGCCCGACCTGGACGGCGACGGCCGCAGCGACCGGGCTTACCGCCTCACGAGCGTCTTCGACCACTTCCGAGGCAACCTCACCGCGGCCGACCTGCTCTCCGACAGCTTCGCGGCGACGGCGATCGGCGCCGCCGAGCGCGCGTTCCCGGTGCTGCGGGCCGTTCCGGTCGAGGACGCGGCGCCGCTCGCCCGGCCGCCTTCGCTCGCACGGGTCCCGCGCGGGTCGGCGGGCGAGGCGCGCGCGCGGCCGGCCGGCATCGTGGCATCGCTGCTCCTCGCGCTGGCCGGAGGCCTCGTGCTCGCTCGTGGACGCCGGCCGTGATCCGCTACCGCGCGTTCACGAAGCGCTTCGGGACGCACGCGGCGGTCGACTCGCTCACGCTCGACGTGGCGCGCGGCGAGGTGGTGGCGCTGCTCGGGCCGAACGGCTCGGGCAAGACCACGACGCTGAAGGCGGCCGCCGGGTTGACGCGGCCGACGTCGGGCGAAGTGCTGCTGGGCGACCCGCCGCGGCCCGCGTCCGAGGCCGGCGCACGCGAAAGCCTCTCCTACCTTCCGCAGAAGGTCGCGTTCCCCGACGCGCTCACGGGGCGCGAGGTGGTGGAGTTCTACCGCCGGCTGCGCGGAGCGGCGCCCGAGCGCGTGCCGAGCGTGCTGCGCTTCGCGTCGCTCAACGGCGCCGGCGAACGGCCCGTGGGCACCTACTCCGGCGGGATGGTGCAACGGCTCGGCCTCGCCGTCGCGATGCTGCCGGAGGCGCCCTTCTTCCTGCTCGACGAGCCCACGGCCGCGCTCGACCCCGATGGCCTGTGCGCGTTTTACGGCCTCGTCGAGCGGGCGCGGGCGGACGGGCGCGCGGTCTTCTTCACCTCGCACCACCTCGGCGACGTCGAGCGCCTCGCGGACCGGTTCGCCGTGCTGGTCGGCGGCCGGCTCGTCGCCAGCCTGACCGCGGCCGAGCTCAAGGACAGGCTCGCGGAGCGAGGCGTCATGCGCCTGCGCCTCGGCGAGAGCCCGGACGACCTCCTGGCTGCCGTCCGCGCGCTTTCGCCCGCCGCCACGTGGGCGGGCGACGAGCTCGTGGTCCCGGGCGCAGCCGCGCTGCGTCCCCGCGTACTCGACCTGGTGCGGGGCAGGGGAGTGGAGGTGCGCGGGCTCCTGGCCGAGGACGGCCGCCTCGACGCGCTCTACCGCGAGCTGGTCGCGGAGGCGCCGGCCAAGGGGGACGCGCCGTGAAGGCGGGCGCTCGAGGCATGGCCGCGACGCTTCTGCTCGCACTCTCCGCATGCGCCTCGGGCCCGCCCGAGCCTGCGCCGCTCGACACGCGGAACGACGCCTGCGCCGCGTGCCGCATGGCCGTCTCGGAGGCGCGCTTTGCAGCGCAGCTCGTCGCACCCGGAGAGCTGCCGCGTTTCTTCGACGACGTGGGCTGCCTCGCGGGATTCGTCAAGGCAGGCAGGGCGCCCGCGAGCTCGATGGCGTTCGTCGCGGACCACCGCACACGCGCCTGGGTGCGCGCCGATCGGGCCGTGTACACGCGCGTGCCGGCGCTCACGACGCCGATGAGCTCGCACGTCGTCGCCCACGCCGATGTCGCCTCGCGCGACCAGGATCCTGATGCGAGAACGGGCGTGGCCGTCTCCGTAAGCGAGCTCTTCGGGAAGACCGGGGCGCCAGGAGCCGAGCGGTGACCAGGCGCGAGCCGAGCCACGGCCGCGCTGGCTGGAGAGCCTTGCAGGGGGCGCTCTTCCGCCGCGCCCCCCGCGCCCCCCGCGCCCCCCGGGCGGTGCATCTCTTCGCGAGCGAGGAGCTCGTGCTCGCCCTGCGCTCGCGCTGGACGCAGATCTTCGCGGTCGTCTTCGGCGTGCTCGCGGTCGCGGTCGCGGGCGCCGGCTACGTGCTCTCCGGCGGCCACGGCGTCCAGGACTTCGCACGCACCGCCGTGTCCCTGGTGCAGCTCGTGCTGCTGCTGGTGCCGCTCACGGCGCTCGTCATCGGTGTGCTCTCGCTCGCTCCGGAGCGCGGCGCGGCCGAGCTCGTGTTCTCGCAGCCGGTCTCGCGCGGCACGGTCCTGATCGGCAAGCTCCTCGGGCTGTTCCAGGCGCTCGGCGCGGCGCAGGCGGTGGGCTTCGGAGTCGCAGGCACGCTGGTCTACGCCCAGGCGGGCCCTGAGGGGCTGTCCGGCTTCGTCCTGTTGGTGGCGGCCTCGCTCGTGACGACGGCCGTGTTCCTGGGGCTCGGGGCGCTGCTCGCCGCGGGCAGCGTGGGCCGCAAGCGCACGCGGGCGCTGGCACTCGCGCTCGTCGTGTGGTTCGTCGCCGTGGTGTTCTTCGACCTGGCGGCGCTCGGCGTCGCCTCGCTCCTGCCTTCGGGAACGGCGTCCCGCGTGCTGATGGTCGCCGCGATCGTGAACCCGCTGAGCGCGGTGCGAACCGGCGCGCTCCTGGGCATCGAGGGCACCGGCGCCTTCGGCGCGGCCTCGCTCGCACTCTTTCGCTTCACCGGCGGCCCGAGCGGTACGGGCCTCGTGCTCGCCGCGTCCCTGATCTTCTGGCTGGTCGTGCCTGCGGCGCTGGCGCTGCGCCGCCTGCGGCACGCCGATCTCTAGAGGCAGAGCCGGGCCGCTCGCCGGCGGGTGTAGCATCGGACGGAGGGTCTGCATGGGGACCTGTAGCCCCGCGGTCGCCCTGTTGCTCGCCGCCTTCAGCCTGGGTTGTGGAGACAACGGACCGACCGCCGCCCCCACACCCTCGCCAACGCCGACACCGACACCCGGGCTCGGCTCGGTCGTGGCCGGCGGCCACAACGGGCCGACCGAGATCACGTTCCTCTCCGCCGAGCCGGCTCCCGGCTCGACGATCACGGGCTGCGGCCGGGACGGGAGCGGCTGCAGCGGAAGGGTGCAGATGCGCTTTCGGCTGCTGTCCGCCGTCGGCGGACCGGTGCTGTTCTCGACCGCGTTCCTGCATGCGACCAACAAGATCGCCTGCGAGCGCGGGACGACGGGCCCGCTCCAGCTTCAGCCCGGCGTCCCGACCGAGCTCGTGATCGTATACGACCAGCCGGACCCCGCCTGCGGCATCCCCGCGACGATCTCCGACATGAACTTCGTCGTCGAGGGGCCGGTCCAGATTGCCTCGTTCCAGGAGTGGGCGATCCGCTACGAGCTGCGGCCGTAAGGGAGCGCTCGGCCGTCCCGCGGGCGGAGTCGACTTGGAGTCGGTGCTGGTACCCGGAAGGAATTGCGGGGGCCGAAGCGCCCCGCGATGGACGATGCTCGAGGCGCGAGGGAGACGGGTGTGTGTTTTGAAGGACTTCGTGCCTCCGAGCCGTCGCATGTGGTCGACACCTGGCTGGCACGCGGATTGTTCCCTATCAGTGCGAGGGAAGCCCACGGGGAGCTCGCGAGGAGGCGTTATGACGAACGTGAAGGTGCGCGACCTGATGACGGCGAAAGTCACGACTCTGGGTCGAAACGACCGCGTCGACCTTGCCGACGAGATGCTGGCCATGGGCCGGATCCGCCACCTTCCCATAGTCGAGGAAGGGGCAGTGGTGGGAATCGTGAGCCAGCGGGACCTGTTCCGTTCGGGCTTGGCGGCCGCCACAGGGATCGGTACCAACACGCGGAAGAAGCTGCTCCAGGGTCTGCTGGTGAAGGAAATCATGAACGAGCCTGTAATCACCGTGGACCCGGATGCCACGGTCCAGGCCGCGGCCCGTCTGATGGTCGAGAACAAGATCGGCTGCCTGCCAGTCGTGAGCGAGGGACGGCTGCAGGGCCTGCTCACCGAAACCGACGTGTTGCGATACGTGGCGGACGGTCGGGTGCTCGCGCGGGGCCCTGCGGCGGAGCTGCCCGCGGTGACTCACTGAAGGAGAGGTCCAAATTGAGCGGCGCGCTCCGCGGGATGCGGCGTGCGTGGTTCCGGCTGCGGGTCCACGGGATCCCTGTCGTCTACAGTCGGCGCTATGAGGCCGGCCTCTGGGGAGTCCCGCTCGACCCGCTCAGAGGAGAGAGGGTGCTCGCGGCTCTCGACGAAGCGGGGCTGCTGCCGCGCCACGCGCTGTCGGAGCCGCGCCCGGTGTCCGTCGAGAACCTCCTGCGCGTCCACACGGCCGAGTACCTGACAACCTTGCAGGAGGGAGACGTCCTCGGACGAATCCTCGGGGCGACTGTACCCCCGTGGGAGGTCGAGTCCATTCTGGACGTGCAGCGACTGATGGTCGGCGGCACGATCCAGGCGACGCGCCTGGCATTGAGTTCCGGAGGCACGGCCGTGCATCTGGGCGGCGGCTTCCACCACGCCCTTCCTGGCGCCGGCATGGGCTTCTGCGTGTTCAACGACGTGGCCGTCGCGATCGCCCGGCTGCGGGCGAGCGGCTACCGCGAGCGGATCCTCGTCGTGGACCTGGACCTCCACGACGGCAACGGCACCCGCGCGATCTTCGCAGGCGACCCCACGGTCCACACGTTCTCGGTCCACAACGAGGAGTGGGGAAGCCTCGATGCGGTCGCCTCCACCGCGATCGCGCTGGGGGCTGATGTCGACGACGGGCGCTATCTCGCCGTCCTCGACGACAGGCTTCCCCGCGTTTTCGCCGACTTCCGGCCCGGGCTCGTCTTCTACCTGGCCGGCACCGACGTGGCGTGCGACGACATGATCGGCAATTGGCGGGTGACGGCGTCCGGCGTCATGGCCCGTGACCAGCTCGTGACCAAGCTGGCCAAGCTACATCCCCTGGTCGTCGTCCTGGCTGGCGGCTACGGTAGCGAGGCGTGGCGCTACTCGGCCCGCTACCTGCTATGGCTCGCGTCCGGCCGCGCCCTCGAGCCGCCGGGAGTGGAGGAGCTCACGCACGCCCGCCTCCACCGGCTGAGAGCGGCTCCCACGGCACGAGACGAAAGCGACGAGCCAGCCTTCACTCTCAGCGAGGAAGACCTGGGAGTCCTGGGCCCGGCCTTCGCGCACCTCCCTCGCTTTCTGGGCTCGCTCTCGCGCTACGGGGCGGAGCTGCAGCTCGACCGGTACGGGATCCTGCCCCGCCTCAGGGCCCTCGGGTTCCGCTCGTTGCGGGTGGCGTTGGGCGACGACGAGGGCATCGGCCACACCCTCACCGTGTCGTGCGACGACGCGGTCGAGGAGCGGCTGATCGAGCTGCGCGTGTCCCGTAGTCGCAGCGCGGTTCCCGGCTTCGAGGTTCTGTTCCTCGAGTGGCTCCTGCTGCAGAACCCAAGGAATGCGTTTTCGCCGCGACGTCCCCGTCTTCCGGGACAGCGACATCCCGGCCTCGGGCTCTTCGAGGATGTCCTCGGCTGGCTGGTCCTGCTCTGCGAGGAGCATAGCCTCGACGGCATCTCGTTCGTCGCGGCCCACTACCACATCGCGAAGCAGAGCCGGCGTCTCGCGCGCCTCCTTCATCCGGAGGACGAGGCCCGCCTGCGAGCCCTGGACACAGCGCTCACGGGTCTGTCCCTGGCCGAGGCCACGGTCGCTCTCGCCGAGGGGCGCGTGCGGGACGCCGCCCTCGGAACGCCGGCCCGGTGGGAGCCGGTCACGGGCGTGCTGCCCGCCTCAGCCAGGCTCCACGATCGGCTCTCCGGGGCCGAGTACGACGAGGCCGTGGCGCGCGCGTCCACA
This sequence comes from Vicinamibacteria bacterium, assembly GCA_036559805.1. Classification (GTDB taxonomy): domain Bacteria; phylum Acidobacteriota; class Vicinamibacteria; order Fen-336; family Fen-336; genus DATBSL01. Next base: position 625 of record DATBSL010000193.1, on the reverse strand, counting down.
CGGTTCGCCTTTCAGCTGCAAGCGGCTGCGCCCGTCGCTTCTTGAATCGGCCGACCGGGGAGCTCCGTCTTCTTGCGGCAGTTGAGCCGCCCCCGCCGGAGGACGTGGATCCGGCTCGGCTTCCTCGCGAGCACCGCAGCCTGTTCCTGAAGGCCATCGAGGAGGCGGTCGCGGCGGACCGCGTCGTCGACGCCCCCGAGCGGGAGAGCCTGCGGCTCTTGTACGAGCTGCTGCAGTGAGCGGAGCTCGGTAGCACCTGTTCACGTCTCGAAACCCGCGGTCCGAGCAACCGCGGTCACCTCATGCGAGGACCGGCCGTACCGGGCGGCGGGCGACAGGACGGACTGCGGCGCGTGCGTAGCCCAGGCGGAAGGGATGCTGGGCGTAGGTGTGGGGATCGGGCAGCAGGGCCTGGAGAGAACGGCGCATGTCGAGAAGCTCCACGAGCCGGCTCAACGGCTGGGTCGAGAGGCCGCAACGAGCCGCCATGAGCGACACGCGCTCGAAGGCCTGACCGACGCGGATTCGCGACTCGCGGTCGTCACGACCGGAATGCAGGACGCCCACGAAGGGCGTGCTGGCCAGAGCGAGCTGCGAGGCCAGCTCGCGTCCCCAGGCGGCATCC
>DATBSL010000192.1:0-10595 GCA_036559805.1 Vicinamibacteria bacterium | reverse complement strand
GGCCTCTACGCGCTCGACATGGACGGCAAGCTTCTCTGGGAGAAGGACCTCGGCGACATGACGGTCAAGCTCGGCTTCGGCGAGGGCAGTACACCCGCGCTGGGCAAGGACCGCGTGGTCGTCCAGTGGGATCACGAGGGCGAGTCGTTCCTGGTCGCGCTCGACAAGAAGACCGGGCGCGAGCTGTGGCGGCAGAAGCGCGAGGAAGGCACCTCGTGGGCGAGCCCGCTCGTCGTCGAGCACGGTGGTAAGACCCAGATCGTCACGAGCGCCTCCAACAAGGTGCGCAGCTACGACGCGGCCCGCGGCGAGCTGCTGTGGGAGACGCCGGGCATGACCGCGAACGCGATTCCGACGCCCGTGCACAAGGACGGGGTCGTCTTCCTCACGAGCGGCTTCCGGGGCAATGCGCTGCTCGCCGTCAAGCTCGACGAGGCCAAAGGCGACATCCAGGCGTCGCCGGCGATCGCCTGGAAGCTCGATCGCGACACGCCCTACGTGCCGTCGCCTCTCCTGTATGGCAACGAGCTGTATTTCCTGAAAGGAAACAACGGCCTGGTGACGTGCCTCGACACGAAGACCGGCGAGCGCCTCTATGGCCCGGAGCGCCTCGAGGGCGTCCCGAACGTCTACGCCTCCCCGGTGGGCGCCGGCGGCCGCGTCTACGTCGCGGGCCGCGAGGGCGCGACGGCGGTGCTCGAGGCCGGCCGTTCGTTCAAGCTGCTCGCGACGAACACGCTCGAGGACGGCTTCGACGCCTCGCCCGTGGCGGTGGACAAGGAGCTCTACCTGCGCGGGCAGAAGTACCTGTACCGGATTTCGGAGTAGGGACTCCTCGATCGCGGGTCGAGGAGGGATCGAGGGGCTACGGCTCTGCGACTCTTCAATCAGGGGTCGTGAAGGGGACGACCGGCTACGGGGTTGTTGTCTCCTTCTTTGAGCTGGGGGGACTCTGTCCCCCCAGACCCCCCTTTTGGCGTGCGAGCTCCGCTTCTGATGCGATGAACCCGAACGCGGCCCACTGGTCGCCTTCGGTGACGCGCTCGAAGACGGCGCGCGCCTCGGCGGGGCGGCCGTTCACGAGGTGGAAGTTGCCGACGGCGTAGCCGTAGGTCGCGCGCCCCACCCCGTCGCCGCCGGCGCGTAGCAGGTCCTCGGGCGCGTGCACGCCCTTGTACATCAGCAAACGGTTGAGGTAGACGCGGCTCTCCGTGACCTTCAGGCTCGGGCTGATCGGCTCGAGCACGCGTGCGGCGTCCGCCTCGCGGCCGAGGCGCCGCAGCGTCATGTAGAGCCAGTCGCTCGCGGAGGCCACGCTGTCGTCGTTGCCGCGCGCGAGCTCGAGGCAGCGCCGGTAGGCCTTCTCGGCGGCCGCGAAATCGCCTTTCAGGTAGTGGGCGAGCCCCAGGTGGTAGAAGACCCCGAACTGCAGCGTGGTCGTTGCGGGCGCCTTGGGATCGGAGCCAGGCTCGGGCTCGTCCTTGCGGCCCTTCACGAGATCCGCAGCGCGCGCGAGGTCGGCCAGCGCCTTGTCGAGCTCGCGCACCGAGATGTAGCGGTGGCCCCGGTGCCGTAGCAGCCGCGCGTCTTTGGGGTGCCGCGCGAGCCCTCTCGTGAAGGCGTCGATCGCGTCGCGATAGCGGCCCAGATAGGCATAGCGGCGCCCGAGCCACACCGCGGCATCGGCCGAGTCCGGGCTCTTCACGAACTCGGCCGTGGCCTTCTCCAGGTCGGCGTCGAGCGCCTTCTTTCGCTCGGGTGCGAGCGCGGGCGCGTAGAGCGGCACGCCCAAGAGCGACGTGGCCTCGGGCTTCGTCTCTGATTCGGGCGCGCCCGTTCGCACCGCGGTCACGACTCCGGGGCGCAGGAAGCGGTCGTACCACGCCAGGTAGCGCTCGAGGCGGTCCTTCTGGTAGCTGGGCGTGCGGATCGAGTGCCACTGGTCGGGGTAGATCACGAGCTCGGTCGCGACCTTGCCGACGCGGCGCAGCGCCTGGTATTGCTGCTCGGAGTTGAGCAGCGGGACGTTCACGTCGAGCGCCCCGCACATGAAGAGCGTCGGCGTCGTGATCTTCTCGACGTCGAAGAACGGCGAGGAGAGCGACACCCACAGCTCGCGGGCTTTCCACGGGAGGCCCAGCTCGACCTCGTACTCGTGCTGGTAATGGTCGATCCCGTAGTTCGCCAGGTAGTTCGCGGCGCCGGACCCGGCAACGGCGGCCTTGAAGCGGCCGCTCTTGCTGATCACGTAGTTGGTCATGATCCCGCCGTAGCTCCAGCCGCCGACGCCGAGCCGGTCGGGGTCGGCCGTGCCGGCCGCTACCACGTGATCGACGGCCGCCATCACGTCGTCGAAGTCCTTGTTGCCCCAGTCGGCGAAGATCGCGCGGCTGAAGGCGGTGCCGTAGCCGGTCGAGCCGCGCGGGTTGGCGGCGACCACGGCGTAGCCGTAGGCGGCGAGCATCTGCCACTCGAGCTCGAACGCCGTCGAGTACTGCGAGGCCGGCCCGCCGTGGATGCGCAGGATCGCCGGCAGCTTCTGGCCCTTCGCGTGGCCGGGCGGCAGCGTCAGGAAGCCGTCCACCGGGGTGCCGTCCTTGCTCTTCGCCTTGAAGCGCTCGACCGTGCCGAGCCTGATACCTTTCAGGAACTCGTCGTTCACGCGCGTCACGCGGCGCAAGCTCCCGCCCTCGACGACGGAGATCTCCGGGGGCTGGTGCGGCGAGCTCTCGAGCACGACGATCGTTCCGTCCTTCGCCACCGAGAAGGCCTGGACCTCGCGCTCGCCGCCCACCACGCGCTCGACGGCTCCGCCCTCGACCGGCACGCGCGCGAAATGCTGGTTGCCGCCGTCCTCGATCACGAACAGCAGCGTGCGGCCGTCCGGCGAGAAGCGCGGCGCGAGCACGTTGCGGTCGAGAGCCGCCGTGAGCGGCTTCGAGGCGCCGCCCTTCGATGGCGCCAGCGCCAGGTGGCTCGCGCCGTACCACATGTCCTTCGGGTCGCCACCCGCGACGTACGCGACCCACTGGCCGTCCGGGCTCCAGACCGGGCTCGCGTCGTCGCCCTTACTCGTCACGATCCCGCGTGGGACGTCGCCCTCGCGGGCCGACACCACGAACACGTCCGAGTTGTCCGATGCGTCGGCGTCGGGCAGCGAGCGGTTGCTCACGAACGCGATGCGCTCGCCGTCGGGCGACCAGGCCGGGTCCTCGTCGTCGAAGGGGCCCGACGTGAGCTGGAAGGACTTCTTGCTCGCGACCTCGAAGACGTGGACGTGCGAGCGCTGGTCGTTCAGGTAGCCGGTGCCGTCGCGCTTGAACTGCAGCCGCTTCAGCACGATCGGCTTCGCGGTCTTCTTGGGCGCGGAGCTGTCGGCGTCGTCGTCGTCCGTCGCCGGCGCGTCGGGATCGACGTCCGAGACGACGAGCGCCAGCCGCTTCGAGTCGGGTGACCAGGCGAGGTCCGACACGCTGGCCTTGTAGTCGGTCAGCTTCACGGCTTCGCCGCCGCGGCGGCTCAGCAGGAACACCTGCCCGTGGCTGCCTTCCCGGCTGGAGAGGAAGGCGATCCACTCGCCGTCCGGGCTGAAGCGCGGTGTCGACTCGCTCTTCGGGCTCGAGGTGAGCCGCAGCGGCTCGCCGCCCGCGACGGGAGCCATGTAGACGTCGCGGTCGGACTTGTCCTTCTTGCCGTCGAGCGTCCGCACCGAGTAGGCGACGAAGCGGCCGTCGGGGCTCAGCTGCGGGTCGTCGACGTCCTTGATCGAGAAGACGTCGCTCGTGCGCAGCGGGCGATTGTCTGCCGCCACGGGCGGCGAGGCCGTCAACAGTCCGACGAGCAGGCCCGGCGCCGTGAGCCGCGCGAGGATGGATGACGGCAGGGGGAGCTTGTTCACGGTGACCTCGGGATTCCTTGGTTCGAAGCCAGCGATGCTACCACCCCACTCACGGGGTTGCCGCGAGCCCCGGCTACTCTCCCCAAATCTCCCGGAGCCGCGTCTCACGGCCACAGCCGGCGCGGTACGTCCAGTAGCGGCGGATCTGGCGCTTGTAGAAGTCCTGGTGCTCGGCCTCAGCGGGGTAGAAGGCCTCGAGCGTCACGATCTCGGTGGCGATCGGCGCGGGGAGCCGGCCCTGTCGCTCGAGGCTCTCCTTCGAAGCCTGCGCCGCCTGCTTCTGCGCCTCGCCCTCGTAGAAGATCGCCGTGCGGTAGCTGCGGCCGCGGTCGCAGAACTGCCCGCCGGCGTCGAAGGGGTCGACGTTCTTCCAGAAGACCTCGACGAGCTTCGCGTACGGGACTTTCGCGGGATCGAACACGACCTGGACCGCCTCGGCGTGCCCCGTGCGGCCGGACGCGACCTGCTCGTAGGTCGGGTTGCGCTCGTTCCCACCGGCGAAGCCCGACGTCGTTGAGAGGACGCCTTTGACCTTGTCGAAGGCCGCCTCCATGCTCCAGAAACAGCCGCCGGCGAATGTCGCACGGGCCTGTGTCTTGGGCTCTGCCGAGGCCACGGCGGTAGCCAGCAGCCAGGCGCCAGCAAGCAAGGTGCCCACTTTCGGTAGAAGCAACTCGCTCCGGAACGAGTTGAGTCTGGGCATGTCAGGTCTCGAGTCCATCACTTACTTCCCGAACTTCTGCCGGCTGACGATCCCGCCGCCCTCGCGCACCACCACCAGCTGGTCGGCCGCCACGCCGCGCACCTCCTCCGTCGCGCCGCTCGGCCAGCGGATCGCGAGGTCCACGGAGCTCGATGCGCCGAGCCCGAAGTGCAGCCTGCGGTCGTTGGCCGAGTAGAAGCTCGACTGCGCCTGCACCTCCTGCGCCTGCGCGCGCTCGCCGTAGCGCGCCACGACGCGCGCGCCGATCGCGCTGCGGTTCGACTTCACGCCGACGAGCAGCACCTTCAGCCAGTGGCCGCCGCCCGTGACGTCGTTGCGCAAGAGCGACGGCGGCTCGTTCATGTTCATGACCACGACGTCGACGTCCCCGTCGTTGTCGAAGTCGCCGAACGCGCAGCCGCGGCTCGGGTGCGTGGCAGCGACGCCGCTGCCCGCTTCCTCGATCAGCTCCTCGAAGCGGCCGTTGCCGAGGTTTCGGAACACCAGCCTCGGCGTCCGGAAGGGATAAGCCGGCAGCTGTTTTTCGACCTCCGGGTAGACGCTGCCCGTCACCAGGAACAGGTCGGGGAGGCCGTCGTTGTCGAGGTCGACGATCCCGGCGCCCCAGCCGACGTAGCGCGTCTCGACGCCGAGACCCGAGCGGATCGTCACGTCGTCGAAATAGCCCTTGCCGTCGTTGCGGTAGAGCACGTGCGTGTCGTCGGAGAAGTGCGTCTTGAAGATGTCGAGGTGCCCGTCGAGGTCGTAGTCGGCGACGGCGACGCCCATGCCGGCCTGCTCGAGACCGTCCTCCGAGAGAGCCACGCCGCGCTCGAGCGCCTCCTGACGGAAGGTGCCGTCCTTCTGGTTGCGGAAGAGCCAGCTCGGTGTGGAGTCGCAGGCGACGTACACGTCGGGCCAGCCGTCGTTGTCGAAGTCGGCCGCGACGGCGGTCATCGGATACGACCCGCCGGCCTTCGAAACCCCGGCCGCCTCGCTGACGTCGCTGAACGTGCCGTCGCCGTTGTTGTGGTAGAGCCGCACGAACCCCGGCGGCAGCCCGCGCGGGCCGCAGTTCACGGGCACGCCCTTCCAGCGGCAGTCCGGGTTCTCGCCCGGCTTCGGCAGCTTCTCGAGCGTCGTGTCCAGGTAATAGGCGACGAAGAGGTCGAGCTTGCCGTCGCGGTCGTAGTCGAGCCAGGTGCAGCCGGAGGCGTAGCGGACCGAGTCGTGCAGCAGGCCCGCCCTGGCGGTGACGTCGGTGAAGGTGCCGTTGCCGTTGTTGCGGTAGAGCACGTTCTGGCCGTAGTACGTGATGAAGAGGTCGTCGTGGCCGTCGTTGTCGTAGTCCGCCACGGTGACGGCCGAGGCCCAGCCGGCGCGCGTCAGCCCGGCCTTCTCCGTGACGTCGGTGAAGGTGCCGTCGCGGTTGTTCTTGTAGAGGCGGTTCGAGACCCCGGGCGGCGCGCCCTCGAGTCGCGTCCCGTTCAGGACCAGGAGATCGAGCCAGCCGTCGTTGTCGTAGTCGAAGAAGGCGACCCCGCAGCCGACGACCTCGATGATGTAGCTCTTGCTCTCGAGGCCGCCGTAGACGATCGGCTGCGTGAGGCCGGCCTTTGCGGCCACGTCCGTGAGCCGCGAGTGGAAGGGGAGCCCCGACGGCTTGCCGCGCGGCTGGGGCCGCACGCCGCGCGACGAGACGCCCTGGCCGAAGGCGCTCGGCACCGAGCCCGCGAGGAGCGCGAGCAGGCTTCGCCGGGTGATCATCGTTCGGGCTCCTGGAGCTCGAGCGTCTGGCCGGCGGCCACGTCGCGCAGCGTCTGCACGGCGCCCGAGGGCCAGCGCACCTCGACCAGGCTGGCCGTGCTCGCCGAGCCCAGCCCGACCAGCAGCCGCTTGTCGCTCGCGGAGAGATACCCGACGGCCGTGGTGACCGTGAACGACTGGCTCCCGGCCGCGGTCGTCACCTTGACGCGGCAGCCGATGCCGTCGCGATTCGAACGCGTGCCCCTGGTGCGGATGCGGAGCCAGCGGCCGCGGTTCCCGCCGTCGTTGCGCAGCACGAGCGCGCGCTGTCCCACGTTGCTGACCACGACGTCCACGTCGCCGTCCTCGTCGAGGTCGCCGAAGGCGGCGCCGCGTCCCGCCCACTCGCCCTGAAAGACCTCCCCGGGCTGGACCCGCGAGAAGCGCCCGGCCTCGTTGCGGAGCAAGAGCGGCGGCTGCAGGTAGCGGAGGTTGGGCGCCGTCTTCTCGATCGTGTCCATCACGTGCCCCTGGGCGACGAAGAGGTCCTTCCAGCCGTCGTTGTCGTAGTCGATGAAGCCCGTGCTCCAACCCGCGAACGCGAGCGTCGCGGCGCCGACCCCCGAGGCGTTCGTGGCGTCCTGGAAGCTCCCGTCGCCTCCCTGGTGGAAGAGACGGTAGCGCTCGTTCGAGAGGTCCGTGACCACGACGTCCGGCCGGCCGTCGTTGTCGTAGTCGGCGAAGTCGACACCCATGCCCGCGAAGGTCTTGCCGTCCTCGTTGAAGCCCACGCCCAGCAGCAGGCCCTCCTCCGTGAACGTCCCGTTGCCGTTGTTGTGGAAGAGCTGGGACTGGACCGAGTCGTTCGCCACGTAGACGTCCACGTGGCCGTCGTGGTCGTAGTCCGCGAACGCGACGCCGAGCGCCTTGCCGTGGCTCGCGGCGAGGCCCGCCTTCGCGGATGCGTCGCTGAACGTGCCGTCGCCGTTGTTTCGGAAGAGCAGGCTCGTGGTGGGCTCGTAGTTGTCCGGGTGGCAGTAGGCGCGGTAGCCCGGCCGCTTCTCGCCGCAGTAGCCGTTCTTCTCGAAGCTCCACACCACGTAGCGCGTCACGAACAGGTCGAGCCGCCCGTCGTTGTCGTAGTCGAAGAAGCCGGCGCTCGCGCTCCAGCCCGAGCCCGCGACGCCGGCCTTCGCCGTGACGTCGCGAAAGCTGCCGTCGCCGTTGTTGCGGAAGAGCGTGTTGGCGCCGTAGCTCGTCACGTAGAGGTCGGGGAAGCCGTCGTTGTCGTAGTCTCCCACCGCCGCGCCCATGTCGTAGCGGTCCTGGGGAAGCCCGGTGAGGCCCGCCTTCTCCGTGACGTCCGCGAACGTGCCGTCGGCACTCTGCTTGTAGAGCCGGTTCCAGTAACCCCGCTCCGACTTGGCGGGAGCCTTGCCCGGCGGCATCGGGTCCTCGAGCTTCGCGCCGTTCGTGAAGAAGACGTCGAGCCGGCCGTCGTGGTCGTAGTCGAAGAGCGCGACCCCTCCTCCCATCGTCTCGAGCAGGTACTTGTTCGACGTGGCGGAGTTCGCCTGCAGGAAGTCGATCCCGACGGTCCGGGCGACTTCCGTGAACCGCACGTCGGGAGCGGGTGCCGCCGCCGCGAGCAGCAGGAGCGAGCTCAACGACAGGACTGGAATGGCGGCGCCCCTCACGATCAGGCTCACCCTCGGCCCTCGCCGAGCCGGCGCTTCTCCACGATCCCCTTGCCTTCGTGGATCACGAAAAGGTGGCCTGCGGGCAGGCCGCGCACGCTCTCCTTGAGGCCGGACGGCCACGCGATCTCGAGCGCGTCGGCGGCCGCGGCCCGGCCAAGCCCGAAGTGGAGACGCAGGTCGCTCTGCGAGTAGTAGCTCGAGCCGCTCATCACCTCGCGGATCTGGCTCCGGTCGCCGGACGTCAGCCGCACGCGGGCGCCGATCGCGGACCGGTTGGACTTCGTGCCCACGAGCTTCACCAGGACGCCGCCGTTGCCGCTCGCGCCGTCGTTGCGCAGGAGCGTCGGGGGACCGTCGAGGTTGTTGACGATCACGTCCACGTCGCCGTCGTTGTCGAAGTCGCCGAAGGCGCAGCCACGGCCGAGGTTCTCGGCCAGGATCGCCGGCCCCGCTTTCGCCGAGACGTCCTCGAAGCGCCCGTTGCCCAGGTTGCGGTAGAGCACCCGCGGCTCGCGGTACTTGAGGTGCAGGTTCTTCCTGGCGATCTGCGCGTAGACGTGGCCGTTCACGAGCAGGATGTCGGACCAGCCGTCGTTGTCGCAGTCGAAGAAGTCCACGCCGAAGCCGAGGTATTTGCGGTTCACGCCGAGCCCTGCGCGCAGGCTCACCTCCTCGAACGCGCCGCCGTAGTTGCGGTAGAGCGTCGTCAGCTGCTCCGAGAAGTTGGTCCTGACGATGTCGAGCCAGCCGTCGCCGTCGTAGTCGCCGACGCCCACGCCCATGCCCGCGAGGGCCGTTCCCTCCGCGTCGAATCCGCAGCCGGCGGGAACCCCGATCTCGCGGAACGTGCCGTCACGGTTGTTGCGGTAAAGCAGGCTCGGCGCGGTGTCGCAGGCCACGTAGATGTCCGGCCAGCCGTCGTTGTCGAAGTCCGCCGCGGCCGCTCCCATGCCGTAGGAGCCCGTGGGCCGCCAGTTGCTGCCGACGAAGACCATGGAGGCCGGGCCGCGCGGATGGGCGATCCCCGACGCCTCCGAGACGTCGGCGAACGTGCCGTCTCCTCTATTACGGTAGAGAGCGTTGGTCCCCCCGGCGAAGCCGAGAGGTCCGCAGGGAACGGGGATGTCGTTGTAGAGGCAGTAGGCGGCCTGGCCCGGCTTCGGGGCGGTGGCGGGGTCGTAGTTCAGGTAGCTCGCGACGAAGAGGTCGAGGTGCCCGTCGCGGTCGTAGTCGAGGAAGCAGCAGCCGGCTCCCCAGCGGCCCGGCGAGCCCGCGACGCCGGCCTTTTCCGAGACGTCCGTGAACGTCCCGTCGCCGTTGTTGCGGTAGAGGACGTTCTTGCCCCAGTAGGTGACGAAGAGATCGTCGAACCCGTCGTTGTCGAAGTCGCCGACGCAGCAGCCCTGTCCCCAGCCGGTGTGGGTGAGGCCGGCCTTCTCGGTCACGTCGGTGAACGTGCCGTCGCGGTTGTTGTGGAAGAGGTAGCTTCGGGGCTTCCGGTCGCGGACGTTCGGGTCGAGGCTCGTGCCGTTCACGAGGAAGATGTCGAGCCAGCCGTCGTGGTCGTAGTCGAAGAAGGCGGCGCCACCTCCCATCTCCTCCAGGATGTGCTGCTTGTCGTCCGGGCTTCCCGAGACGTTGCGCGCGCCCACGAGGCCGGCGGCCGCGGTGACGTCGGTAAAGAGGAGTGGCCGCGCCGCATCCGGGGCCAGGGACAGGGCTCGGGCGCGCAGGGGCAGCAGGCCCGCGCCCAGGGCTCCGCTCATCGTCCGCAGGAAGCCGCGACGGGAGTTCCGGCCGGGGTAGCCGATCGTCACTCTCCAGCGCCCGGCGCGGCCGCGTTCCTGCGGCGCTCGCGGCGCATCTTCTCGAGCTCGTTCGTTTCGCGCTCGAGGCGCTTGAAGACGTCGAGCGCCTCCTGGCTCTCGCTCGTCCTGCCGAGCTTCCGGTAGAGCCCGGCGAGGACGTAGTAGTGCGAGGCCGCGCGGGGGTTGAGCCCGATCGCCTGGTTGAGCGAGTCCACCGCCTCTGCGAGCCGCCCCAGGCGCTCCTGCGCCTTCGCCTGCTGGAACCACGCGGCGTCGAGCTTCGCGTCGAGCTCGAGCGCCTGGCGCGCGTACTCGAGCGCCTTTTCCGGATCGCCGGTGCGGTTGTAGAACGCGCTCAGGCTCACGTGGCCGCCCGCGAAGCGGCCCTGCCGCTGCTTGTTGACCGCGATTGCCTGCTCGTATCGCGCGACGGCCCCGGCGTCGTCGCTCAGCGCTTCGTACGCGAAGCCGAGCGCGTCGAGCGCCTCGACGTAGCCGGGGTCGATCGCGACCGCGGCCTCGAGCGCCTTGCGCGCGTCCTCCCAGTTGTCCTGCACGGAGAAGAGCTTGCCCAGGTTGTAGTGCATCTCCGCGGACTCGGGCTTCAGCCGTATCCCTTCCTCGAACTCGAGCTGCGCGGCGTCGAACCGGCCGATGATCATGAGCGAGCGGCCGAGGATCTTGTGCGCCTCGGCGTTCTTGATGTCGAGCTGGAGCGACTGGGCGAGAGCGCGGATCGC
>DATBSL010000191.1:0-6325 GCA_036559805.1 Vicinamibacteria bacterium | reverse complement strand
GAAGATGGCCACCCCGGCATGACGCGGGCTCACGCCCGAGTACTTGAGCGAGACCGCGATCACGTCCGGGTTGCCAGGCTGCACCGCGATGTCCTCGGCGTAGTAGGGACCAAAGAAGGGATCGCTTCCCAGCGAGAACGGTGCCTCCGCCGTCCAGGTGCCGACCGCCACCCGACACACCTGAGCGCTGCCTTCGAGCGCCACGTAGAGGAACTGGCCGTCCTGAGAGAGAGCGAGCTTCGTCGGCTCCGAGCCGACGAAGACCGGGCTTCCGACCATGCCCGTCACGGGGTCGATCTTGACGATGCTGTTGCCGTTCGGCGGCCCCGCGCTGCTGGGCACGCTGGCATATATCAGCCCGCTGTTCGAGTCGTACACGAGGTCGTTGGTCCGCAAACCGATCTGCCTGACGTCCGCCGCTTCCCCGGCATGAGCAAGGCCCAGCGCAAAGACGAGTGTCAGCACACGAACGACAAACGATCGCAGACCGTCGCACGGCGTTCCCATGGCTCCTCCACTAAGCGAACTGCGACGACTTGGACGGACGCGCGGTCCGGGTTTCCGAGACGCGCCTGCGAGTGCGGCTTGAGTTAGAGGACGGTTCCCGCGCCCGTTCCCGGGCCGCCCGAACAGACCGCTCTAGCTGCCCGCCTGCAGTCTGCCTTCGGGCGGGGCGAACGCCGGGGTGAGCGAGATGTTCACGCCGCTGAAGGTCGAGCCGGGGACCGGCACCGTGAACTGGCGCGCGTCCTTGAGGTCGCCGAAGCCGAGCGTGATGTCGATCCGGTCGAAGTCGTCGGAGTTCAGGCGGAAGTAAACCCTCACCACCTGGTTGCTGCTGGCGGCGACGCGGCCAAAGCCGGCGTTGCGGATGACGTCGGAGCCGACCTCGTTGCGCTCGACCTCGCGTCCCGCGAGGAAGGTCTGGAAGCGCGCGAAGTTCCAGTCGGCGCTGCCACCCGCCGTCTCGGTGAGGCGGATCGGCGTCTCGAGCGCGAACTCGAAGCGCGAGTCCAGGCTCGGATGGATCACCAGCGCGCCGGAACCGGCGGCCGTGATTGTGGCGGCCGGCGTGGGCGGAGGCGGTGGCGGCGGCGGCGGAGAGGTCGGGCTTCCCCCGCACGCGCCCATCCCGACCAACGCAACCGCCAGAGTCAGAGCTGCTCCCGTCCGCCCCACCCATCCCGTCTTGTCCATGACAGCCTCCATGCCCTTTCGTGCGCAAACCTAGACGGACGCGGCGCTTCGGTTTCCCGAGGCTGTCATGCGCTGCGCAGGAGCGTGGAGAGCCGCCGCCGCAGCCGGTGGACCGTCACGCGCGCGGCGGACTCGCCGACGCCCCACTCCTGGGCCATGCGGCCGTAGCTGCCGGTGTTGACCTCCGAGAGCAGGTAGCTCTCCACGCGCGCCAGGCGCCCGGCGCACCCGGCCCGCTCCAGCTCCCGGCGCAGAGCGTCGACCGCCCGAGCCAATACGGCCTCGGCCTGCCGCTGGGCGAGCAGGGTCTCCGGGGTCTCCAGGCACGCCGGCTCCGGGGCCGCCGTGGGGTCGTCGGACGGGGCATCCAGCGACAGCGGCGGCACGCCGCCGCCACGCTTGCGCGCGCGCCGCCGGTCGCGCTCGTTCGCCAGGAAGTGGCGCACCGAAACGTGCAGGAACGCGCGCGGGCTGCCGCGCCAGGTCAGGACGTACTCGATGTCGCCGCGCTCCAGGAAGCGCACGAAGTAGCCCTGCGTCAGGTCCTCGGCGTCGGCGCCCCGGTAGCCGTGCCAACGGACGCAGGCGTGGACAGTCGGCCACGCCGTCTCGCAGAACGCCATGATCGCCGTCCGGGATTCCTCGGTCGCCGCGTGTAGCTGCTTGTCCCTCATCATCGCCTCCCATCGCGCCGGCGCTCGGGCACCGGTGTGTCGAAAGGTGCGTACGGTGGAACGTCGTCGGGGAGGAGTCTGCCGCCGGGCGGCGCCGCGGCGGCGCCGCGTTATGACAGTGGTTTCGCTGTCACTGTGACAGTTTGACGAGTGTCACAAACCGGCTGTGCGCGGACAGGCCCCCGGGACGAGACTCAGGGAGACCTGCGGGGCTCTCGGGTTCCCGCGTCAGGCCCGGCCGGACTGCGCGAACACGTCGCGGACGGAGGGGCTCGCGAGAAAGCCCTCGCGCAGCGGCGCGTCATCTGTGCCGCGCGCGATCGCGTCGACGTCCGCTGCGGCGGCTCGGAACGCCTCGCTCGCCGCAGCCGAGTCACCGAGCTCGCGCCTGAGCAGTCCCAGCACGCGCCGCGACTTCCAGGTCTCGAGCGGTGCGGGGAAGGGATCGAGCGCCGCGAGTGCGAGCTCGAGCCTCGCGGCCGCCACGCGCAGGTCGCCTCGACCGGCCAGCCTGACCTCGGCCGTGAGCCGCGCGGCGGTGCAGGCGTAGTTGCGCGCCCCGACCTGCGCCGCGACCAGCGAAAGCCGGCTGGCGCGCTCCAGCGCCAGGTCGAGCGAGCCGCGCGCGGCGTGGTGCTCGGTCGCCGCCGTCTCGAGCCGCAGGTCGTTCATCCAGCGCAGCCAGGCGCTGCGTGCGGTGCCGTCGTCGAGGGTCGCGAGAACGGCCGCGGCACCCTCCGGATCGCCGGCACGCACGCCGTCGACGCACAGGTTGAGGAGAGCGTCGACTTCGGGGGCCCAGGGAGACGGGCTCTCGCGTGCGAGCGCGAGCGCGCGCTCGTCGAGCTCGCGGGCCCTGGCCACCGAGCCGAGCTCGCGGTGCACCCATCCCATCTGGCTGACGAGGCGCGGCTGCCAGAAGCGGTCGCCATTGCGGTGGGCGAAGACCAGGGCGTGCTCCAGGTCGGCGAGCGCCTCCGACATGCGCCCCAGGTTTACGCGGGACGCGCCCAGGAACATTCGAGCAGAGAGCGCGGCGAAGCCGTCACCGCGCTCTTCGCAAAGCACGAGCGCCTCGGCCATCCGGGCCTCGGCCGCCTGGAACTCGCCGTGCCAGTAGTGCACGAAGCCGCGGTAGATCAGGCCGAGCTGGAGCGCGGCGAGCGAGCCGCTCGCGCGCGCGTCCGCTACCACGGCGTCGAGCATGGTGCACGCTTCGCCCAGCCGGCCCTCGAGCACGAGCGCCTGCGCGACGCGGCCGCGAGCTTCCGCGAGGTGGTGGGGCGAGCCGAGCCGCTCGGCCGCCGCCAGCGCCTCCCGCGCGCGCAGCGTCATCGGCTCGAGCCGCTGCTCGAAGAAGTGCGCGTTGCACAGGCCGCTGAGCGCTTCGCACTCGGCCGCCGCCAGCTTCCCCGCGCGCGCCCATTCGAGCATCGCCTCGTAGTCGCGGGCGGCCGAGTCGAACTGCGCGAGCAGCACGCGGGCCGCGGCGCGGCGCCCGTAGAGCGCCGCCTCGAGCGGCTGCGCCTGGCTCTCCGGCAGCTTCTCGACCAGCCGGATCGCGGTCGAGTAGTGCTCGACGGCCTCCGCGCCGGAGAAGCGGCGCACCGCGTGCTCGCCCGCGAGGGTCCGGAAGCGCGCCGCGCGCGCCAAGTCGCGGCCGCGCTCGAAGTGCTCGGCCATCTCGACCGCGCGCGTCGGGGCGTTCTCGCCCAGGTGGCGCAGCAGCAGCTCCCCCGCCCGCCGGTGCAGCTCCGCGCGCCGCGGCGCGACGAGGTCCTCGTAGAGGACGCGCTGGTAGAGCCCGTGGGCGAAGCGGTAGCGCGTGCCGAGGGCACCGTCGGGCAGCTCCTCGTCACCCTGGCCTTCGAGCACCCGGTGCACGCGGGCGAGCCGCTGCAGGCGCTCCTCGAGCTCGAAGGCGTCTCCGTGCGCGAGGCCGCGCGCGATCGCGCTCGAGAACTCCTTGCCGAGGACGCTGGCCACGGCGAGCAGCTCGCGCTCGGTGCCCGGCAGCGTCGCGAGGTGCGCGCGCACCAGGTCCTTGATGTCCTTCGAAGGCTCGAGGTCCAGCTTCGCTTGCGGCCGCGCCAGCCGGAACCCGTCGGCGCGCCGCTCGATGTCGCGCCGCCCGGCCAGAAGCTCGACCAGGCCGCGCACAAAGAGCGGCAGCCCGTCGGCGCGCGCGTGGAGCGGCGGGGCGAGCCCGGCAGCGAAATCGTTGCCGGGAAAGCGGCGCTCGAGCCACTGCTGCACGTCCGCGGCGTCGAGCGGCCCGAGCTCGAGCTCGTGCCCCAGGCCGGCCGTGCGCAGATAGACCATCGCGCGGTGCAGCAAGGGGTTGGTGTCCTCGACCTCGGACGGACGGCACGTGCCCAGGATCAGGATCCGCTGGCGCCCGGCGCGGCGCCCGAGGTGCGAGAGCAGGTCGACGCTCACGGCGTCGGCCCACTGCAGGTCCTCGAGCAGTATCACCAGGGGGTAGAGGCGCGTCGCCGCCTCCATGAAGTCGCCCGACTCGCGGATCAGGCGCTCGCGCGTCGCGCCCGCGGTCTGTCGCTGGAGCGATCCGTCGGGATCCGGCACGAGCGCGGCCGGCATCAGCACGGCCGCGGTGGGCGCAAAGGTCTTCACCAGCTCGACGGCGTACGCCCGCCCCTGGCTCGTGCCGAACAGGCGGCCGAGCGCGTCCAGGAACGGTTGCAGCGCCTCACCGGGCCCCTGGTGCTCGAGGCAGCGTCCCGTCACCACGGTGATCTTCTGGCTCGACGCGCGCACGCGGCGCAGCATCTCGCCGACGATCGCCGACTTGCCGACGCCCCGCTCGCCGGTCACGAAAACGATTCCGCCGGCCCCCGCGATAGCTGCATCGAGCCGTTCCTGGAGCGAGGCGAGCTCCGCGACGCGCCCCACGAAGATGGCGCCGTTCTCGGCCTCGACCGCCGGAGCGGCAACTGGAGGCGCGGCGGCAGCGGCGTGCAGCGCCTCCGCCATCTCCTGCGCCCCCGCGTAGCGCTCGGACGGCGTCTTGGCGAGCGCGCGGCGCAGCACGGCGTCGAGCCGCGTGAGCGATGCCGGGAGCGGCGCGGGCGGGCTCTGGATCGTGGCGCTCAGAATCTCGCCGATCCGCGATCCCGGTATGGCGTGCTTTCCCGTGACCGCCTCGTAGAGCACCGCGGCCGTGGCGAAGAGGTCGGCCCGCCCGTCCACCACTCCGCCCAGGATCTGCTCCGGCGCCATGTAGCGCGGCGTGCCGATCATCAGCCGCGCGTCGGTGATCGGGCTGCGGCTGGACACGCGGCTCCGCGCCGCGCGCTTGGAGCGCCGCGCGCGAGCGACTTCCGGCAGCGCGCGCGCGAGCCCGAAGTCCAGCAGGCGAGGACCGTAGGGAGTCAGGTGGACGTTCGAGGGCTTGATGTCGCGGTGGATCAGGCCGGCGGCGTGGATCGCCTGGAGCGCCGCCAGGATCCCCGCGCCGAGCGCGACCACCTCGGCCGCGCTCATCGTCGCGCGGCGCAGCCGTGCCGAGAGCGGCTCGCCGGCCAGAAGCTCCATCGCCAGGAACGGGCCGCTCCCGTCCTCGCCCACCTCGTAGAGCTGGCAGACGTTGGGATGGCTCAGCCGCGCGACCGCGCGCGCCTCGCGCCAGAAGCGGCGCCGCGCCGACTCGTCGACCGCCTTCAGCCGCTTGATCGCGATGCGGCGCCCGAGCACCTCGTCGAAGGCCTCGAACACCGTCCCCATCCCGCCCTCGCCGATCTTGCGCACGACCCGGTAGCGGCCGATCGACGAGGGCAGCTTCGCCCGGCGCCCCGCCCGGCGCGCGGGCCGGCGCAGGCGCTTCACAGGCATCGCAGCCAGCCTGTTTCCTGCTGCATCGGAGGGCTCGGATACCTCCAGCGCGGATGATGGGCGTCGCACGACGGGAGTGTCAACGCAACGATGCTTGGACGGACGCTGCGCTACGATTTCGCGCGTTTCAGCGCTTCCGGATCCCGTAGAAGTCGAGCCAATGCACGTAGCCACCCCAGCCGGCGACGTACTCGTCGTACGAGATCCAGAACCCCTCGTCGAGCTCGCCCTCGCAATTCCGTCCTGCCGGGCACAGACGCTTCGGATCCACGATCAGCACGCGTCTCCCGCCGTGGATCGAGAACCCCTTCACGACGACCATGTGGCCGCGCACCGACCCGCGAGAGCGAAAGGCGGCCAGCACCGGCCGACCCGCGCAGATCTCGGCGGAGAGCTCCAGCCAGCCGAGCGGCTTGACGTCACAGGCCTCGTCTTCCTGTCGATTCGGCAGCCCGTCACACGTCGTCTTGTAATCGAACCCGTAGAGGTCCGGCCTCTCCACGAACGCCGGCCAGCGCGGCTCGTCGCACCGCGCCGCCACGTCCCCCGAAGGTACGCAGGAGCCCGGCGTGGCGCAGCACCCCGCCACGCCGAGCACCCGT
>DATBSL010000190.1:0-23994 GCA_036559805.1 Vicinamibacteria bacterium | reverse complement strand
GCTCCTGGATGCATCGGGCGGCGAGCGCCCGATCGCACTCTCGGGATCGCCACGTGCGGTGGCCGACGCCGACGGGACCGCGCGCTACGTCCTGACGCTCGCCCCGAAGAACGTGCCGAAGGGGCGCTACCTGCTGCGCCTCGCGATGGGCGAGCCGGGATCGAAGGACGCGCCGCGCAGTGAGATCGCCGTGCTGGTCGAATAGCGCGCGGCTACTTCAGCGACTCGAGCGCCTTCTTCGCCATCGCGGTCATCTCGCCATCCGGCTGCAGCTCGACCACCTTCTGCAGGTCGGCCTTGGCCTCGGCCGTCTTGCCTTGTCCGAGGTACGCGAGCGCGCGGCGGTAGTAGGCGTCCGCGTGAGCCGGGTCCTTGGCGATCGCCTTGCCGAGATAGGCGATCGCGTCCGCGGTCTCGCCGGCGTTGAAGAAGTTGATGCCCATGTTGAAGAACACGTCGGCGCTCTGGATCTGGCTCTCGTCGAGCCCGGCGAGCAGCGCACGCCCCTTGTCGACCATGCGGCCCTCGAGCGCTGCCTGCGCGGCGATCGCGCGGATCTGGACGTTCTGCGGGTCCACTGCCAGCACCTTCTCGAGCGACTCGACCGCCTGCGCGTACTGCTTCTCCTGCACGTAGGCGAACCCGATCTGCTGGTGGATCGTGGGGGCGAGGTCCGGCCGCACCGCGAGCAGCTTCTCGTACTCCGCGCGCGCGTCGGCGAAGCGGCCCTCCTTGTACGCGGCGTCGGCCTTCGAGGCGAGCGCCTGCAGCTCGGGGGACGCTCCTCCGGCGGCCTTGGCCGTCTTGAGCGGGATCTTGACCGGCGCCAGACGCGCCGACTCGCCGGGGAGCCGGATCGCGATCTGAAGCGTCTCGTAGCCCGCCGCCGAGACGTCGAAGGCCCAGTTGCAGCCGACGACGCCGCCGAGCACCCACTCGCCCTTCTTGTTCGACTCGATCGTCGTGCCGCCGCCGCGCTCGGCGCAGTTCGCCTTGAGCAGAGCGCCCTGGATCGGCTGGCCGGCCTCGTCCACGACCATCCCCTGGATCCGGCCGGCGCCGCGCCAGTCCTGGGCGTGCGCCGCGGTGCCCACGAGCCAGGGGGCGAGAGCCGCAAGCATCGTACGCGTGCAATCGAGACGGCGCATCGGACCTCCGCGGCCCAAGTATAGGTCGAAGCCTGCCGCGAGGCCGGGGGCGGGGCCGGTAGAATGAGCTTCCGGAGCCACGAACTGGGCAGGAAGCGACGTCGTTCAGAGAAAGAGGACCCGCCGCCGCCGCTGGGGGGCGCCCACTTCCCCCGCGAGGAGGCGGGGCCGCGCACTGTGCTCCGCGTCCTGGTCGCTCTCGCGATCGTGGCCCTGGCCTTCGCGGCCTGGGTCGACTGGAGGAAGGTCGACTGGAGCCGGATCGGGAGCCAGCTGCCGCAACTCGTGTCGCAAGCGCTGCCGCAGGCGCGCGACCCGAAGCTCTCGGTGCTGCTCGTCTCGATCGACACGCTGCGCGCCGACGCGCTTGGCGCCTATGGAAACGCGCGCGCGCGTACGCCGTGGATCGATCGGCTGGCGAGCGCGGGCGTGCGCTTCGACGCGGCGTACGCCCACAACGTCGTCACGCTGCCCTCGCACGTGAACATGCTCACCGGGCGCCTTCCCTTCGAGCACGGCGTCCGCGACAACAACGGCTTCCGTGTTCCCAGGGACACGCCGACGCTCGCCACGCTGCTGCAGCCGGGCGGCCATCGCAGCGGCGGCTTCGTGAGCGCGTTCGTGCTCGACGAGCGCTTCGGGCTCGCGAGCGGCTTCGAGCGCTGGGACGCCCGCGTGGCGGGCGGCGAGTGGAGCCGCGGCTTCGAGATGCCGGAGCGTCCCGGCGCCGTCACGGTGGCCGAGGCCGCGCGCTGGCTGGCCTCGGTCGGCGGACCGAGCTTCGCGTTCGTCCACCTCTACGAGCCGCACGCGCCGTACGTGCCTGCGCCCGCCTTCGCCGACGGCGCGTCGCACCCCTACCACGGCGAGGTCGCCGCGGCCGACGCGGCGCTCGAGCCGCTGCTGCGGCCAATCCTCGAGAAGGGCAAGGACGGTGGCACTCTCGTGATCCTGACCTCGGACCACGGCGAATCGCTCGGCGAGCACGGCGAGGCGACGCACGGCCTCTTCGCCTACGAGGCCACGTTGCGCGTCCCGCTCATCGTCTACGCCCCCGCGCTCTTCGGCCCGCGCACGGTCGCCGAGCCCGTGCGCCACGTGGACCTCCTCCCGACAGTGCTCGACCTTCTGGCCGTAAAGCCGCCCGCCGGGCTGCCCGGGCGGAGCCTGGCGCCGCTTCTCACAGGGCGCGGCGGGGGCGACACGCCCCTCGCCTACTTCGAGGCGCTGTCCGCGTCGATCAACCGCCGCTGGGCGCCGCTCTACGGGTTGCGCGAGGGCTCGCTCAAGTACGTGGAGCTGCCGCTGCCCGAGCTCTACGACGTCGTCGCCGACCCCGCCGAGTCGCGCAACCTGGCAGCCACGCGGCCGTTCGACGTGGAGCGGCTCGCCACCCGGCTGCACGCGCTGCGGTCGCGCGACGCGGGGGTCAAGCCGGCCCCCGAGAGCCCGGAGACGCTCGAGCAGCTGCGCGCGCTCGGCTACGTCGCCGCAGCGCGACCCCCTCCGCCGAAGCAGCGCTACGGCGAGGACGACGATCCCAAGCGCCTCGTCGACCTCGACGCCAAGACGAACGAGATGCTCGCCCTCTACCACCAGGGGCGGATCGACCAGGCGATAGCACTCGGGCGCGAGGTGATCCAGCGCCGCCCGGACATGGACCTCGCGCACCTGCAGCTCGCCTATCTCGAGCGCGAGCGGGGCGACATGCGCGAGGCGATTGCGGCGGCGCAGCGGGCCGTGGAGCTGCGTCCCGGCGACGCCGAGGCGTCGGCGCTGCTCGCCGTCTACCTGACGGAAGCGGGCCGCGCCCGGGATGCGGCCGCGTTCCTGGCCCCGTGGTTGGCGCGCGAGACCGACGACCTCGACGTGCTCAACGCGCTGGCGATCGCGCTCGCGAGTTCCGGCCGCTCGAATGAAGCGCTGGGCGTACTGGAGCGCGCGCAGCGCGCGCACCCGACCAACACACAGGTGCTCGTCAACATCGGGACCGTCCACCTGATGGGCGGAGCCCTTGATCAGGCGCGCCAGGCCTTCGAGAAAGCGCTCGAGCTCGATCCCGACGTGGCGCGCGCCCACAACAGCCTGGGAGTGATCGCCGCGCGCGAGGGCCGCGCCGAGGAGGCCGTCGAGCGCTGGAAGCGCGCCGCAGCGCTCAACCCAGGCGACTACCAGACGCTCTTCAACCTCGGCACGCGGCTCTGGGAGTCGGGCCGGCGCGCGGAGGCCCGGCCCTATCTCGAGGCGTACCTGCGCACCGCGCCGCGAGCGCTCGAGGGGAGCGACATGGATCGCGTGAGCCGGATGATCGGGCAGACGGGAGCCCGGTGACGCGGCGCGCGCGGACCCTGCAGTGCCTTGCGCTCGCGCTCGCGCTCGCGGGCTGTGGCCGCGCGACCGGCACGTTCGAGGGGGCGCCGGTGGTGCTGATCTCGATCGACACGCTGCGCTCCGACCGGGTCGGCAGCTACGGCTACCGCAAGGCGGCGACCCCCGCGCTCGACGCGCTCGCCCGCGAGGGCGTGCTGTTCGAGGACGCCTTCAGCCACTGCCCGCTCACGCTGCCCGCGCACGCCTCGCTCTTCACGGGCTTGCTGCCGCCGCGCCACGGCGTGCGCGACAACCTGGGCTTCACGCTAGACGCGTCGCACCGCACGCTCGCGCGCCGCTTCCAGGACGCGGGCTACGCCACTGCCGGAGCCGTCTCGGCGTACGTGCTGCGGGGCGCGACCGGCATCGCCTCGGGCTTCTCGGCCTGGGACGACACGTTCGAGCGCGCCGCCGGCGCCGAGGCGATCGGGGACCTCCAGCGCGACGGCGCCGCGGCGACCGAAGCGGTCGCGCGCTTCGTGGAGGCGCAGCGCGGCCGCCGCTTCTTCGCGTTCCTGCACCTCTACGAGCCGCACGCTCCCTATGCACCGCCCGAGGCGCACCGCCGCCACGCGGATCCCTACGACGGCGAGGTGGCCTACGCCGACGAGCTCGTGGGCCGCCTGCTTGGCCGGCTGCGCCAGGCCGGAGTCTACGACCGCGCGATCGTGGCGGTGACGTCCGACCACGGCGAGGGCCTGCTCGACCACGGCGAGCAGGAGCACGGCTTCTTCCTGTACCGCGAGGCCCTGCAGGTGCCGCTCGTCCTGCGGCTGCCCGGCCGGCGCAAGGCGGGCATGCGCGTGGCCGGGGCAGTCGGTCACGTCGACCTGGCGGCGACGCTCCTGGACCTCGCCGGGCTGCCGGCGGACGGCATGGACGGAAGCTCGCTGCGCGGCGCGATCGAAGGCGTCCGGCCGTCGGGTCGGCCGGTGTACTCGGAGACCTTCTATCCCCGCTACCACTTCGGCTGGAGCGAGCTGCTGGCGGCCACGGAAGACCGCTATCGCTTCATCCGGGCCCCGCGCAGCGAGGTCTACGACCGGCTGCGCGACCCGCAGGAAGAGCGCGATCTCGCCAAGGAGCGCTCCGGGGCGGTGACCGCGATGGGCGCGTGGCTCGAGCAGACGGCGCTCTCGGCTCCCGCCGCGCCGCCGAGCCCGCTTTCGAGCGAGGCGCGCGAGGCGCTCGCGGCGCTGGGCTACGTCGGGGGCGGTGCCGTCGCGACGTCGGGCCGCCCCTTCTCGCTCCCGGATCCCAAGGACAAGCTGGCCGTCTACGAGATGTATCGCCATGCCCTCCGGCTCGGCCGCGAAGGGCGCACGGCGGAGTCGCTCGCGGGGTTGCGCGCCGTAGTGGCCGACAGCCCGGGGCTGATCGATGCCTGGCAGGCGCTCGGGCTGGGCTACGCGAAGATCGGCCGGGAGCGCGATGCCATCGCCGCGTTCGAGGGAATGCTGCGCCAGGACGCTAGAAACGCCGAGGCGCACCTGGCGCTCGCGCGGATCCACGGGCTCGCCGGGCGCCGTGACGTGGCCCTGAAGCACGCGCTCCTGGCGGCGGAGCAGGAGCCCGGCCGCGGCTTCGAGACGCTCGCGCAGGTGAGCCTCGACCAGCGGCGGCCCGCCGAAGCGGCGGCGTACGCGCGCCAGAGCCTCGCGGCAGAGCCGGACCGTGCGATGAGTCGTTTCGTGCTCGCCGAGACGGAGCGGCGGGCGGGCCGCTACGAGGCCGCCGAGGCCGAGTACCGCCGCGCGATCGAGAGCGCCGGCCGGCAGCAGGGCCTGCTCGTGCGCGGGCTGCACGCGGGCCTCGCCGACTGCCTGGCGCGGCTCGGGCGCGAGGTCGAGGCGGAAGCGGAGTTCCGGGAGGAGATCGCGCTCATCCCCTACTCGCGCGAAGCGCGCGTCGGCCTGGGCCTGCTGTTCCGCTCGCAGGGCCGCGACGCCGAGGCGCGCGACGCGCTCGCCGGGATCGTGACGGCGAACCCGCGCGCGGGCGCCGAGGAGTACGTCGTGGTGGCGCGCACGCTCGCGACGATCGGCGACGTCGAGGCCGCCCGCGAGTGGGCCGGCCGCGGCCGCGCGCTGTATCCGAGGGACGCGCGCCTGCGCTGAGGCTGTTACCTTCGGTTACTCGTTCCGGAACGAGTTGAGCGATCGGGACTGATGGATTGGGAAACGGGGAACGACAACGGAGAACGACAACCACAATAAGGACCGAACAAAGAGAATCAGGTCCTGAGCCCGGACGAATTGGGCTCAAGACCTGAAGGACGAACCGACGAGCTCAACTAGGCCAGGTCTTGAACCCTTGCCACGAGCGGTTCAAGACCTGGCCTGACTCTAAAAGCCGAAGGTCGCGCCGAGGCGGAAGATGCTCGGGTTCAGCACCTCGTCGATCCGGTTGTAGGCCGCGCTGTTGGCCTGGCGGATGCGGATGAGCGTCTGGCCGGAGTTGGCCACGTTGAACCACTCGCCGGCGAGCGTGAAGTACGCCTGCTTGCCGAAGCGGAACGTCTTGGCGAGACGAAGGTCGATGTCAAAGACGTCGCCGTAGCGCTCGCTCTCGACCGTCGGCGTCGCCGCGACGCGGATCGTGCCGTCCTGGCCCGCGGCGACGTTGAGGAAGACCGGCTTCAGGCCGCCCTGGCGACCCCACACCGAGCCCGAGAGGTCGATGCCCCACGGCAGCTGGTAGAGCGCGTTGCCGTAGAACTGCCACTTCTGCCCGGTGTAGTAGAGAGCGCCCTTGCCGGAGCCGCCGCTCCTGAGCGCGACCTGGTCGCCGTCCACCAGGTTGTCCTCCTCCCACGGCGTCGGGTTGCCGTTGTAGGCCTGGTTGTTGTCGACGTTCTGCGTCCAGTCGCCGTAGGTGAACGCCACGCGGGCCATCCACTTGTTCGACAGGCGCTTGTTGAGCGTCAGCTCGAGGCCCTTGTAGGTGCTCGAGTAGCCGTCGCGGTTGGTGACCAGGCGTCCGGCGCGGCCGGCCGTCACGAGCGCCGCGTTGGGCGAGTAGCTGAAGGCCGTGTAGCCGTTCTGCGAGATCGGCGCGTTCGCCGTGTAGTCCGACTCGCGCATCAGCGGGCAGGTGTCCTTCGTCGGGTTGCTCGGGTCGCTGCAGGCGCCGGAGAAGCGATAGCCCTGGTTGGCGGCGAAGTCGTTCGTGCTCCAGTTGTTCGCCTTGCGGTAGGTGAACGCGACGCCGGCCGCGAAGCTCGCGCCGAGCTCGCGGTCGAGGCCGATGATGAACTCGTCGTCCGAGCGGGGCTTCCTGTCGCGGTCGATCTTGTTGACCGTGTCGGCCGAGACCGAGCCCGGGTCGGCCAGGTTGACCGCCGACGAGTAGCGCACGCTGCTGAAGTCGATCTCGCCCGGCTGCACGAAGCGGTCGCCGTTCGAGTCGTTCCAGCCGTAGGCGATGTAGCCGGCGTTCGTCGGGTTCTCGACCGAGACGTTGCCGAATGCGAGCTGCGAGTAGTAGCGGGCGTAGGAGGCGCGCACGATCGTCCTCCGCGACTCGTCGAGCGCGTAGCTCAGGCCCACGCGCGGCGAGAAGGTCTTCCAGTCCTGCAGGTAGTCGTCGTTGCCCGGGAACTCGGCGGCCGGGAGCCGATCGGGGAACGCCGGGTTCTCGGGCGCGGAGCCGGCGTCGTTCTTGGCCTTCTGGCCGTCGTAGCGCAGGCCGACGTTGAAGGTGAAGCGGTCCTTCGTGAACATGTCGCCCAGGTAGAGGTTCGCGTACTTCCCGCCGTAGTTGATGTCACGGCCGCGGTAGACGCGCGTGATGATGTTCGTCGGGCTGTTGATGTAGCCGGTCAGGCCGTTGCCGCTGTAGGCCGTGACCGAGTGCGTCTTCATGTCGCGGTAGGAGAAGCCGAACTTCAGCTCGTGGCTGCCGCCCATCCCCTGGAAGAAGTAGCTGCCGTCGCCGGTCAGGTTCTTCTGCGGGCGCACGGCCAGGTAGGTGTAGAAGGTGCCGATCGCCTGGCTCGCGACGGAGTCGAGCGTGTACGACGCGCCGAGGTCGCCGCGTGGGGCGAGCGTGAAGCCCGTGTCGTAGTACATGCCCTTCAAGGACACGAACAGGTTCGGCGAGAAGGTGTGGTCGACCTGCAGCTTCCAGAGGCCCCCCGGCAGCCCGCCGTCGGTGTAGGCGTTGTCCTGGTTCCACAGGAAGCCGTCCTCCTCCTGGAAGCCGCTGCCCGGCGAGCGGCCGAACTTCTGCTTGCTGCCCAGGAAGTAGAAAGCGGACACCATCGTGTTCGACGTGGCCTGCCAGTTCAGCTTGCCGTTGTAGGACGGCAGCAGCGTGTCGTCCGGGGTGTTGACGAGCCGCCACAGCTTGATGTCCTGCTTGCCGTAGCTGCCGTAGAACCAGAGCTTGTCCTTGATGATCGGGCCGCCCAGGTCGAAGCCGTAGTCCTTGATGCTGTTGATGCGGTCGCCCTGATCGCGGAAGGTGCCGTCCGCGTTGCGCAGGCGCGGGTCGACCGCGAGCTGGTTCGGCGTGAACGGCGACTGGTCCTGGTCGTTGATGTTGCCGAACGACATGGCCTCGTCGGCCACCATGTAGCGCGCGCTGCCGTGGAAGGCGTTCGTGCCGCGGCGGGTGGTGAGGTTGATGCCGGCCCCGCCCGTCGCCATCGACAGGTCGGTTCCTCCGGTAGTGACCGTGATCTCCTGGAACGCGCCGAAGTCGAAGTAGGTCGGAGACGCGCCGGTCGCGGACATGTCGGTGACCACGATGCCGTCCAGGTTCCAGGTGTTCTCGGCACTCGTCTGGCCCTTCGACGACGACGTCGCCTGCTGGCCGTTCTCGTTGCCGGCGATGTTGACGCGGTCGACCATCACGCCCGGAACGGCTCGCAGCACGCCCCACGGGTCGCGCGCGTTCGGGATGCTCGAGAGCTCTTCGCTCGTCATGGTGGTCGCGGTGCCGCGCTTCTTGCTGTCGACGAGCGGCGTCTCGGCCTGCACTTCGACGGTCTCGGCGACGCCCGAGACCTTCATCGAGAAGTCGACCTCGACGTTTTCGCCGGTCGTGACCTTGATCTTGCGGGCGGTGGACGCGAAGCCCGCGAGCGTCAGGGTTACCGTGTAGTCGCCGCGTTCGAGGCTCAGGAAACGGAAGGCGCCGTCGGAGCCGGTCACCGACGAGCGTGTTCCGTACTCGCTGGTGATCGTCACACTGACGCCGGGGAGCAGCGCGCCGGATTCGTCCTTGGCGACGCCGTAGACGTTGCCCGCGGCGATCTGGGCCGAAGCCACGCCCGAGAGGGCGAGCACCAGCCCGAGCGCCAGGGCCAGGATCTTCTTGGTCACTTTCTAGACCTCCTCACCAGGCCCGAAAATCGGGAACCCGGCCAAATGGACTCCGAACTCAGGAGTTTGGTCGGTCTATCCAGCAACCGGGATGCCAATGAACTGAACGCACGCGATGTTCCGCAAACACTTGTCAATGCTGGGTCGTTGCTTCACCGGCGGACGTTCGAGTGAGTGGATTGATCCAGTCGAGCGAACACGGTTCAAAAAGCCGAAACGCCGACGCTGGAAACGTCCAACATCTTGGCTTAAGTGATGATCAATGCTTTGTTACTTACGTTCAAACAACTGGTCCGTGGATCGTCCAAGAGTTTGATGGAACGTCCAATCCATTGGCTGAAGTCTGGATGGTTGAGGGCCTGGGCTGTCGGCGTTCTCATTCGAGGCCGAAGGCATGGCCACGCGCCCACGGAGCCGATCGAACGAGACTCGCTCGCAGCGAAAGTGCGGCCGCTCGGGCTGGAAGAGAGACTCGTGTCCTCGCGAAAAAAAACGGCCCCGGGGGATTCCCCCGGGGCCGTGGACGACGCGACGCGGTTGGCTAGAAGCCGAAGGTCGCGCCGAGGCGGAAGGTGCTGGGGTTCAGCACCTCGTCGATGCGGTTGTAGGAGGCGGTGTTCGCCTGGCGGATCCGGATCAGCGTCTGGCCGGAGTTCGCCACGTTGAACCACTCGCCGGCCAGCGTGAAGTACGCCTGCTTGCCGAAGCGGAACGTCTTGGCGAGACGAAGGTCGAAGTCCCAGATGTCGCCGTAGCGCTCGCTGTCGACCGTCGGCGTGGCCGCGACGCGGAGCGTGCCGTCGTTGCCCGCCGCGATGTTCATGAAGACCGGCTTGAGCCCGCCCTCACGACCCCAGGCCGTACCCGAGAGGTCGATCCCCCAGGGCAGCTGGTAGAGCGCGTTCGCGTAGAACTGCCACTTCTGGCCGGTGTAGTAGAGCGCGCCCTTGCCCGAGCCGCCGCTCCTGAGCGCGACCTGGTCGCCGTCCACCAGGTTGTCCTCTTCGATGCGGGTCGGGTTGCCGTTTTCGCCGACGAGCAGGTCCTGGTTCTTGGTCCAGTCGCCGTAGGTGAACGCCACGCGGGCCATCCACTTGTTCGAGAGGCGCTTGTTGAGCGTCAGCTCGAGGCCTGTGTAGGTCGTCGAGAAGCCGTCGCGGTTGGTCGTCAGGCGGCCGCTGCGGCCGGCCGAGACGAGCGCCGGGTTCGGCGAGAGGCTGAACGCGGTGTAGCCCTGCGCGGTGACCGGAGCGTTCTGGGTGTAGTCGGACGCCTGCATCAGCGGGCAGGTGGCCTTCGTCGGGTTGAGCGGGTCGCTGCAGGCGCCGGAGAAGCGGTACTGCGCGGTCGTCCAGTTGTCGCTCTTCCTGTAGGTGAACGCCAGGCCGGCCGCAAAGCTCGCGCCGAGCTCACGGTCGAGGCCGACGATGAACTCGTTGTCCGAGCGGGGCTTCCTGTCGCGGTCGAGCTTGTTGACGGTGTCGGCCGAGACGGAGCCAGGATTGGCTAGGTTGACGTTCGACGAGGCGCGGAAGTCGTTGAAGTTGACCTCGCCCGGCTGCACGAACTTGTCGCCGTTCGCGTCGTTCCAGCCGTACTGGATGTAGCCCACGCTCGTCGGGTTCTCGCGCGTGACGTTGCCGAACGCGAGCTGCTCGTAGTAGCGCGCGAAGGAGGCGCGCACGATCGTCCGGCGCGACTCGTCGAGCGCGTAGCTCAGGCCGAGGCGCGGCGACCACGTGTTCCACTCCTGCAGGTTCTCGTCGTTGCCGGGGAACTCGGCGGCCGGAAGCCGGTCCGGGAAGGTCGCGTTCTCCGGGGCCGCGCTCACCAGGTTCTTGGCGTTCTGCATGTCGTAGCGCACGCCGATGTTGAAGGTGAAGCGGTCCTTGGTGAACATGTCACCCACGTAGAAGTTCGTGTACTTGCCGCCGTAGTTGAGATCGGTCCCGCGGTAGACCCGCGAGTAGATGTTGGTCGCGCTGTCGATGTGGCCCGTGAGCTGATTGCCGCTGTAGATCGTGGCGGAGTGCGTCTTCATGTCGCGGTAGGAGAAGCCGAACTTCAGCTCGTGGCTGCCGCCCATGCCCTGGAAGAAGTAGCTGCCGTCACCGGTCAGGTTCTTCTGCGGGCGCACGGCCAGGTACGTGTAGAACGAGCCGATCGCCTGGCCGGCGATCGAGTCGAGCGTGTAGCTCTGTCCCAGGTCGCCGCGCGGCGCGAGCGTGAAGCCCGTGTCGTAGTACATGCCCTTCAGCGAGACGAACAGGTTGGGCGAGAAGGTGTGGTCGACCTGCAGCTTCCACAGGCCTCCCGGCAGCCCGCCGTCGGTGTAGGCGTTGTCCTGGTTCCACAGGAAGCTGTCGGCTTCCGATCCCAGGCCGCTGCCCGGGGAGCGGCCGAACTTCTGCTTGCTGCCCAGGAAGTAGAAGGCCGAGATCATCGTGTTCGACGTGGCCTGCCAGTTGAGCTTGGCGTTGTAGGACGGCAGCAGCGTGTCGTCCTTGGTGTTCGTCAGCCGCAGCAGCTTGATGTCCTGCTTGCCGTAGCTGCCGTAGAACCAGAGCTTGTCCTTGAAGATCGGGCCGCCCAGGTCGAAGCCGTAGTCCTTGATGCTCGAGATGCGGTCGCCCTGGTCGCGGAAGCTACCGTCGGCGTTACGCAGGCGCGGGTCGACGGCGAGCTGGTTCGGGACGAAAGGCGACTGATCCTGGTCGTTGATGTTGCCGAAGGACATGTCCTCGTCAGCCACCATGTAGCGCGCGCTGCCGTGGAAGGCGTTCGTGCCGCGGCGGGTGGTGAGGTTGATGCCGGCCCCGCCCGTCGCCATCGACAGA
This sequence comes from Vicinamibacteria bacterium, assembly GCA_036559805.1. Classification (GTDB taxonomy): domain Bacteria; phylum Acidobacteriota; class Vicinamibacteria; order Fen-336; family Fen-336; genus DATBSL01. Next base: position 12,312 of record DATBSL010000190.1, on the reverse strand, counting down.
TCGGTCCCGCCGGTCGTGACCGTGATCTCCTGGAACGCGCCGAAGTCGAAGTAGGTCGGCGACGCGCCGGTCGCGGACATGTCGGTGATCACGATGCCGTCCAGGTTCCAGGTGTTCTCGGCGCTGGGCTGGCCCTTGGACGACGACGTCGCCTGCTGGCCGTTCTCGTTGCCGGCGATGTTGACGCGATCGACCATCACGCCCGGGACCGCCCGCAGCACGCCCCACGGGTCGCGCGCGTTCGGAATCGACGACAGCTCCTCGCTCGTCATGGTGGTCGCGGTGCCGCGCTTCTTGCTGTCGACGAGCGGCGTCTCGGCCTGCACCTCGACGGTCTCGGCGACGCCCGAGACCTTCATCGAGAAGTCGAGCTCGACGTTCTCACCCGTCGTGATCTTGAACTTGCGCACCGTCGACGCGAAGCCCGCGAGCGACAGGGTGATCGTGTAGTCGCCCTTGTTGAGGCTCAGGAAACGGAAGGTGCCGTCGGACCCCGACACAGTCGAGCGCGTGCCGAACTCGCTCGTGATCGTGGCGTTGACCCCCGGAAGCAGCGCGCCGGACTCGTCCTTGGCGACGCCGTAGATGTTGCCCGTGGAAATCTGGGCCGACGCCGCGCCCGACAGGGCGAGGACCAGCCCGACCGCCAGGGCCAGGATTCTCTTGGTCACTTCTAGACCTCCCTCACCAGACTCGAAGATCGAGCCCGGCCGATAGACTCCGGTGCAGAGGAGTTTTGACAATATATGAGCAACCGGTGTGCCAACAATTTGGACGCTTTGAGCGTTCCATAAATGCCTATGAATAAAGGAAATCAGAGGGAATCAGAACCCCGGGAACCAGCGGATTCAATCCATGATTTTGAACGAGATTCAAATTTTCGAACCTCCAGCCGCCATGGGCGGTTAGCGGCCCTTGGACACGCCACGGCCCAGACCCCTCTTGCGGCTTTTTCGCTGGCCGGGACCGACCACGTCCTCCTTTACTTGGCGTCTCTGCCTGTGTTCCGATGAGGCCGCCGCCTCCACGGAACACTGATGACGCTGCGTCCTCTCGCGCTCGCCGCCTCGTTTGCGCTCGCCGTCGCGGGTGGGCTGCCGGCACAGGAGAAGCCGAAAGAGCCCGCGACGCCCGTCTTCAGCTCGGACGTCTCGCTCGTGCTGATGCCGGTGTTCGTGATCGACAAGGACGGCAAGGCCGTGCGCGGGCTGAGCGCCGCCGACTTCGAGGTCCAGCAGGACGGCCGCCCCGCCGAGGTCGTCTCGTTCCGCTACGTGGACACGACCGACGCGGAGGACCAGGACGAGCTGCGCGTGGCCTCCGCCGCGCGCCGGCGCTTCCTGCTGCTGTTCGACAAGTCGTTCACCGACCTTCCCGGCCTCGACAGGTCGCGCCGCGCCGCCGGCGACTTCGTGCGCCGGCGGCTCACTCCCACCGACCTCGCCGCCGTCGCGACCTTCGACGTCCAGAACGGCGTCCGCGTGGTCGCCAACTTCACCGAGGACCGCGCGCTGCTGAGCCACGCGATCGCGACGCTCGGCGTACCGACCGTCACGCGCATCAGCGACCCGCTCGGCCTGGCGGCGGACATCGGGATCACGGACCTGCAGGTGGTGGAGGGGGCGTCGGACACGTCGACCGAGGGGGCCGCCGACAGCTTCGCGCGCGCGCAGCTCGCGCGCATGCGCTCGGCCGACGAGCAGACCTATCTCCACAACGTGGGCACGCTGCTCGACGGGTTCGACGCGCTCGCGGCGGGCCTGCGCGTCGTCGAGGGGCGCAAGCAGGTGCTCTACTTCTCGGCCGGCTTCGACGCGCGCGTGCTGGTCGGGCAGTGGGGAGGGGACCAGCGCACCCAGAGCGAGGCCGTGACGCGCGGCCAGCTCTGGGAGGTCGACAACATGGCCCGCTTCGGCGACAGCCGGCTGCGCGAGACGCTCAGCAAGACCACGCGCAACCTGTCGGCGGCCGACACGGTGGTGCACTCGATCGACGTGACCGGCCTCGGCAGCGACCGCTCGCTGACCCAGACCGCGGCCAGCGAGACCCTCGGCCGCGACACCACCAACCGCGAGTCGCTCGGCTTCTTCGCCAACGAGACCGGCGGCCGGCTGTTCGACAACGCCAACGACTTGAAGCCCGCGCTCGCCGAGATGCTCGAGATGACGAGCCGCTACTACGTGCTCGGGATCCAGCCGGAGCGCGAGAAGGCGCCGGGCGCCTTCCACAAGCTCAAGGTCAAGGTCGCGCGCAAGGGCGTGAAGCTCTCGCACCGCCCCGGCTACTTCGAGCGCAGCGCTCCGGGTGCTTCGCAGACGAAGCTGCAGCGCCAGTTCGACCTCGCCGAGCTGGTCGTCACGGGGGAGGGCCGCAACGACGTGCCCTTCACGAGCCTGTGCCTGCCGTTCCCGTCGCCGGACGACAAGCAGACGCTCGGGCTGGTGGTCCAGGTTCCGCGCGAGTCGCTGCCCTGGGCGGGGAGCGAGCCGGTGCAGCTCGAGGTGTACGGCTACGCCGTGGGCGACGACGGCGGCGTCCGCGACCACCTCGCGCAGAGCCTGAAGCTCGAGCCGGCGCGGGCCGACCCCGCGGGGCAGGCGCGCGGCGTCTCGGTCTTCGGGACCTTCGAGGTGCCGCCCGGCCGCTACACGATCCGGATCATGGTGCGCGAGGCGACGAGCGGCAAGAGCGCCGTGCGCATCCTCGACGTGACGGTGCCGCCCTACGACGCGCGCTCGGTGTTCGCGCTGCCGCCGCTCGTGCTCGACGAGCCGGAGCGCTGGCTCAAGCTCGAGATCGGCCGCGGCCAGGGCGGCGGCGCCGACACGGCGCCGCCGTTCCGCGTCGACGCGTCCCCGTTCGTCCCGCGCGCGAGCTTCGAGGTCCATCCGGGCGGTCGCGAGCGGCTGGTGCTGATGGTCTTCGACCCGGAGCTCTCGGGCGATCCGGCCGCCGACATCGAGATCCGCTCGTCGCTCACCGCGAGCGACGGGCGCGCCGTCGAGCCCGGGCGGCTGAAGATCGAGCGCGTCCACGACGACGGCGACGGCCGCCGCACGTTCGTCTTCAGCTACCTGCCCGAGGAGGTCGCGGCCGGCGACTACACGCTCAAGATCGGGCTCGGCGAGTCGGGCAGCTTCGCGCAGTCCTACGCGCTCTTGCGCTTCCGGCCGGCGCCGGCCGGAGCCAAGGTCAGCGGCGGCTCCTGATCACTCCGTCTCGAAGCAGGCGCGATCGGGCTGGCACGTCTCCGGGCTGCAGGTTTCGTCGTCCGGCCCCATCACCGTCGCGGTGAGCGAGCACCAGTACTGGGCGGTCGGCGACGACTCGCGCAGGTTCACGTGCTCGCGGCCGACCACGTAGTACATCTTCGTGCGCAGCCGCTTGCACACCGGGGTGTCCGCCGGAGCCGGGGAGGGCTGGTTCGCGTCCGTCTGGTTCGGGTCCATGGCGGTCCTCACGCGAGAGTCATGACCGTGCGGCGCACGAGCGTCGCCGCGAGGTCGACCTTGTAGCCGTTCTCGCTCATCGGCTGCGCGCCCTCGACCGCGGCCATCGCCGCCGCCTCTGCGGACGCGGCCCCCACGGCGCGGCCGACGAGCGCCTTCTCGGCCGCGGCCGAGCGCCACGGGATCGGGGCGACCTGCCCGAGCACGACGCGCGCCTCGCGCACGACGCCGCCCGAGGCCTTGATCGCGATCGCCGCCGACACCAGCGGCCAATCGAAGGCCGCGCGCTCGCGCACCTCGTAGTAGGCCGACTTCCAGCCCGCCGCCGAGGGCACGCGGATCTCCTTCAGCAGCTCGCCCGGCTGCAGCGCGTTCTCGCGCGTCGCGTCCTGCGCCGGCAGCAGGAAGAAGTCGGACGCGGCCACGGCACGGCCGCCCGTCGGGCCGTCGAGCACGAACGACGCGCCGTAGGCTACGAGCGCCACCGCCGCGTTCGACGGGTGCGTCGCGAAAACCGGGCCGCCGCCGAAGATCACGTGGTAGCGGTTCTCGCCGGCCAGCGCGAAGCAGGTGTCGCCGCCCTTCTTGAAGCACTTGTACGATTCCAGCCGGTAGTACCAGCAGCGCGGCCGCTGCAGCACGTTGCCGCCGATCGTCGCGACGTTGCGGATCTGCGGCGAGGCCGCCTCGCCGCAGGCGCGCGCGAGCGCCGGGTGGCTGCGCTGCAACGCGGCGTTGGCGGCGACCTGGGCGAGCGTCGCGAGCGCCCCGATCCGCAGTCCGCCGTCTTTGTCGACCGAGATCTGCGAGAGTCCCGGGATCGTCTTCAGGTCCACGACGCGCGGCGGCTCGACGAGGTGCTCCTTGAGGTGGTCCAGGAGGTCGATGCCGCCGGCCTTCAGCACGCTGCCGGGCTTCTCGGCCGCAAGCTCGCGGGCCTGTGGCAGCGTCTGCGCGCGGACGAGCTCGAAGCGGTTCATGGCTCAGGCCCTCCGAGCCTCGGACAGGGCCTGGAGCACCCGGTCCGGCGTGATCGGCAGCTCGCGGATGCGCGCGCCGATCGCGTTGAAGACGGCGTTGGCCACCGCGGCGAGCGTCGGCACGATCGGCGGCTCGCCGATGCCGGCGGTGGAGGTGTTGTTGCCGGCGTTGGCGACCGGCGTGAGGATCGACTCGGCCTCGAACATGTCCGCGGGCGCGAGGATCTTGTACCACTCCAGGTTGGGGTTCACCATCGTGCCGACGTTCCTGTCGAGCAGGCGGTTCTCGAAGAGCGCCCACGACGCGCCCTGGATCATCGCGCCGAGCACCTGGCTCTGTGTGGTGAGCGGGTTCACCGGCAGCCCGCAGTCGTTGACCGAGACCATCTTCACCACGCGCACGACGCCGGTCTCGACGTCCACCTCGACCTCGGCGAACTGCGTTCCGGCGAGGTCGCCGCGGAAGGTCTCGTACTGCTTGGCGCGCTTCACGAGGCAGTCGATCGACTCGCCGCTCATCTTCGCCGCCGCCTGCTTGAAGCTCACCGACTTGGCGCCGTCGCCCTTCACGGAGATCCTGCCGTTCGCCGCCGTGAGGTCGGCGGCGCTCGCGCCCAGGAGCCCGGCCGCCAGCGCGTGCAGCTGCTCGCGCGCCTGGCTCGCCGCCAGCCTCACGGCGGGCGCCACCGAGTTGGTGGTGACGCTGCCGCCCGAGCCCGGGCCCTCGGGGAACGTCGTGTCGCCGAGCCGCAGCGTGACGTCGCCGGGGTCGATCCCCAGCTCCTCGGCGGCCACGATCGCCATCGCGGTGCGGTAGCCGGTGCCGATGTCCTGGCAGCCGGTGATGACTTCCACCGAGCCGTCGCGGTTCACGCGCACCTGCGCGTTCGAGCTCTCGGCGGCGAATACGTACCAGTTGCCGTTGGCCATGCCGAGCCCGCGCCGGAGCGAGCCCTGGGCCGGACCGGCCGCGGACCCCCAGGCCCCGGTCGACATGTCGCCGGCCTGCTTGTTGCGGCGCTCCCAGCCGATCGCCTTCGCGCCCACGTCGTACTGGGCCATCCGCACCGGGCTCGCCTCGTTCTTCTTCCGGAGCTCGACTGGGTCGATCCCGAGCTTGTCCGCGAGCTCGTCCATCGCCGACTCGATCCCGAACGCTCCCTGCGAGTGGCCCGGGGCGCGCAGCGGGGCTGCCGGGCCGGCGTTCGTGAAGACGTCCCACTCGTCGGCCTTGTAGTTCGGGTTCTTGCCGTGGAGCGCGTTGGCTGGCCCTGCCGTGCCGGCGCCGCCGGCGACGCCCGCGGAGCCCCACGACTGGTAGTGCACCGCCGTGAGCGTGCCGTCCTTCTTCGCGCCGAGCTTCACCTTCATCAGCGCGCTCGGCGCGTTGCCGGTGCAGAGGTGCTCCTGGTGGCGGTCGAGGAACAGCTTCACCGGGGCGCCCGCCAGCTTCGCGAGCCGGCACGCGACGACGGAGAAGGCGCTGCCGGTGGCGGAGGGCCCGAGCTTGCTGCCGAAGCCGCCGCCCATGTGCTCGCAGATCACCTTGACGTTCTTGCGGTCGACGCCGAGCGCCTCGGCGACGCCCTCGCGCACGGCGAAGATCGCCTGGGTCGAGGCGTAGATCGTGAGCTGATCGCCTTCCCAGTGCGCGACGACCCCGTGGGTCTCGAGCGGCGCATGCGTGTGGACGGGGCAGTAGTAGCTCCCCTCGTGTGTCAGCTCGGCCTCGGCGAAGCCCTTGTCGACGTCGCCGCGGTTGGCGCGCGTCGGGCGCGGTCCCGCGACGTTGCCGCTCCTGCCCATGTCGCGGCCGGTCGGGAAGCGGTCCATGTCGAAGACGCGCGGCGCGTCCGGCCTCATCGCGTCGCGCAGCTCGTGAGTGAACGGACGCTCCTTGTAGTGGACCTTCACCAGCCGCGCCGCATCGCGCGCGACGTCGGGCGAGACCGCCGCGACCGCGGCCACGTCCTGGCCGGCAAAGCGGACCACCCGCGACTCCGTGGTCCAGACCGCCTTCACGCCCGGCAGCGCTTCGGCAGCGGATGTGTCGATCGAGAGGATCTCGGCCGCCGGCACGCTCGCCCCGATCATGCGGCCGTAGAGCATGCCGGGCAGCTTGACGTCGTAGGTGTACCTGGCGCGGCCCGTCACCTTGAGCGGGCCCTCGCGCCGCGGGCGCGGCTTGCCCATGTGGACGAAGCGGGCCAGGTCGTCGAGGTCCCAGGGCTTGATGTCGCCCACGGCGGGGTGCACCTCGAGCGGCTGGCCCGATCCGGGCAGGCCTGCCTTCGCCGTGAACGTCAGCGTCGGGTCCGGCTTCGGCGGCTGTGGCTGCTGAGGCATGGCCTAGCTCCTCTTGCCCGCCGAGGCGCGCGACGCCGCCTCGACCGCCTCGAAGATGCGGCCGTAGGTCCCGCAGCGGCAGAGGTTGCCGGCGAGGCCGGCCTTGATCTCGGCGCGCGAGGGGTGCGGGTTCTGCGCGAGGAGCGCCGTCCCCGCGACCACGAAGCCCGGCGTGCAGAAGCCGCACTGCAGCGCGTCCTTTTCGACGAAGGCGGCCTGCAGCGCGCTCATCTTCTCGGGCGAGCCGAGACCCTCGACGGTCGTGATCTCGTGGCCCTCGGCGTCGGCCGCGAGCATCAGGCACGACACGATCGGCGCGCCGTCGACGAGCACCGTGCAGGCGCCGCAGCCGCCGCGCTCGCACACCGGCTTGGCCCCGGTGAGGTCGAGGTGGTTGCGGAGCGCGTCGAGCAGGGTCACGCGGGGCTCGACGGTCACGGTCCTGGGAGCTCCGTTGACCTTGAGCGTGAGCGTCACGGCGTCCGGGCCGAGCACGGCGGGCGCGGCCGGGGCTCGCTCGGCCACGCCGACGACCGTGGTGGCCGCGGCCGAGACGCCGGCCGACTTCAGGAAGCTGCGGCGCGAGAAGGAGGGCTGCTCGCGCCCTTCGTCCGGGGGTGGGGGTCTGCGGGCCATGGCGCCACCTCGGCTCTCTGATCTTGTTTTCGTGCGCGCTCGGATTGTGTGTCCGCCGCGGCTCGAAGGTCAATACATCGCGCGGCGCCCAGATCGTTCAAGCGACTGAACCGGCGAAACCGCTCGATGTGAACAAATGTCACGCGGGGATCCGCGCCCTTGGTGACGGCGTCATAATGGCCGACATGCCCGAGGCACAGAAGGATCGCGGTTACGTCGGCCGCACGATCGGCGGCTACCAGATCCTCGAGTCGCTCGGCTCGGGCGGCATGGGCCAGGTGTACCTCGCGCTCGACCCTCGCCTCGAGCGGCGCGTGGCGCTCAAGGTGCTGTCGCCGGAAGTGGCGTCGCACCCCGAGAAGATCGCGCGCTTCCAGCGCGAGGCCAAGGCGGTCGCGTCGCTGAACCACCCCGGGATCGTTACGCTGTACTCGCCCCTCGAGGAAGACGGCGGGCTGCGCTTCATGACGATGGAGCTCGTCCTTGGCGAGACGCTCAGCAAGTCGATCCCGGCGCGCGGCTTCCCGATGGAGCGCTTCCTCTCGCTCGCGATCGCGTTGTCGGACGCGGTGGCGGCGGCTCACCAGAAGGGCATCCTGCACCGCGACCTGAAGCCCGACAACGTGATGCTGACGCCCGACGGCCGGCTCAAGGTGCTCGACTTCGGCCTCGCGAAGCTGCGCTACGACGACGCCGACGCCGACCGCACCACGCGGGACACGCAGTCGGTGACGCAGGACGGGCGCATCGTCGGCACGGTCGCGTACATGTCGCCCGAGCAGGCCCAGGGGCTGCCGCTCGACCACCGCTCCGACATCTTCACGCTCGGGATCCTGCTCTACGAGATGGCCACCGGGGAGCGGCCCTTCCGCGGCAACACCAACATGTCGGTGCTGTCGGCGATCCTCAAGGACACCCCGCGCGCGGTGAGCGAGCTGCGGGACGACATCCCCAAGCCGCTCGCGCGCATGATCCAGCGCGCGCTCGAGAAGCGGGCCGAGGACCGCTACCAGTCCACGACCGACCTGCGCCGCGACCTCGAGGACCTGAAACGCGACGTCGACACGGGCGAGGTGGTGCTCGGAACGACGGTCGGCCGCAAGCGGCTCGTGGCCGGAACCACCCGGCGCCGCTGGGCGCTGCCGGTGGCGACCGCCGCGGCGACCTTGGTCCTCGGCGGGATGGCCGCGATCTTCTGGGGCGGACGCGCGCCCGCGACGGCCGAGGACGGCCGCCGCTCGCTCGTGGTGCTCTACTTCGACAACATCACCGGCGACAGCGACCTCGACTGGCTGCGCACCGGGCTCACCGACATGCTGGTCACGAACCTGTCGCAGGCGCCAGGCCTGCGCGTCGTGAGCACGCAGCGCCTCTACCAGATCCTCGACGAGGCCGGACACCGCGACGACCGCTCGACCTCGGGCCAGGCCGTGGCCGCCGTGGCGCGCGGGTCGCAGGCGGGGACGGCGCTCGTCGGCAGCTTCGTGCGCGCGGGCTCGCAGATCCGCATCTCGGCGAGCCTGCAGGACCCGAGGAGCGGCGAGACGCTCGCCTCCGAGCGCGTCGAGGGCGATCCCGACCAGGGGCTCTTCATGCTCGTCGACGAGCTGACGTCGCGCATCCGCAAGCGCCTCGAGGCGCAGGGGCAGACGAAGGTCAAGTACGCCGAGTGGAAGGAGAAGAAGCTCCAGGAGGTCACGACCGCGTCGGTCGACGCCTACAAGGCCTACGCCGAGGGCAGCCGGTTCCACGAGCGGCTGCAGGAGAAGGAGGCGCAGGCCTACTTCGAGAAGGCGGTCGAGGCGGACCCCGGCTTCGCGATGGCGCTCGCGAAGCTCTCTGTGGTCCACGCCAACCTGGGCGACGCCGAGAAGGCCAAGGAGTACTCGAAGAAGGCGATCGCCAAGGCGGAGGCGCTGCCGCCGGGCGAGCGCTTCTACATCGAGGGGCGTCACTACTCGCTCGACCCGGCCTCGACCGAGAAGGCCGTGGCGGCGTACCAGAAGGCCGTCGACGCCGCGCCCGACCACACCGCGGCGCGCAACAACCTGGCGCAGACCCTGATCTACCTGAAGCGCTATCCGGAGGCGCTCGGGCACCTCGAGGAGCTGCGCCGGCGCGGGATGTCGTTCCCGGGCAGCTACATGAGCCTGGCGGAGACCTACGTCGCCACCGGTCAACCCGAGAAGGCGCGCGAGGCGCTCACCTCGTACGCGGTCGCGCATCCCGACAGCAGCGCCGGTCTCGAGAACCTCGCGTTCTTCGAGCTCGCGGAGGGCAAGACCGACTCGGCGCTCGTGGCCTTCGACAAGGCGGCCTCGCTCGAGCCCGCGGAGATGGCGAAGATCGAGATGGGCCGCGCCACCGCGCACGCGCTGCGCGACGAGTGGCCCGAGGCGGTGCGCTGCGCCAAGCGCCTCACCCGCTCGGACGACCCGCGCGAGCGCTGGCAGGGCGGCGCGACGCTCGCGATCGCGAGCCTCTACCGGGGCGACGTGGGCGAGGCGCGCCGCCTCGCGGCCGAGGGCGTCAAGACCGGCGCAACCGCCTACGAGAGGATCGGCGCACGGCTCTTCCGCGCCCAGCTCGAGTCGGACATGGGCCGCCACAAGGAAGCCCTCGCCGAGGCGGAGAAGGTCACGCAAGAGGAGGATGCCGAGCCGAAGCTCAAGGCCGAGGGCTACGGCATGCAGGCTCTGTGCCTCGAGCGGCTCGGCCGGCGCGAGGAGGCCGAGAAGAGCGCGGCCGAGGTGGATTCGTTCCTCGCCACGCTGCCGAAAGTGATCGCCGAGCCCGCGCGGCTGCAGTTCGAGGGGGAGCTGGCGCTCGCGCGCGGGGACCACGACGAGGCGCGCGCCAAGCTCGAGAAGGCCGCCAAGCTCTGGCCGACCAAGGCGTTCGCCATGGACCAGGCGCCGGTCGAGATCCAGTTCGCGCTCGCCCGGGCGGCGCTCGCCGCGGGCGACGAGGCGCAGGCGCGCCAGGCGCTCGCGCGCGTGATCGACTCGGGGCCGCGGCGCGTTGGAACGCCGGTGCCGTACGTTCGCAGCCTCGCGCTGCTCGCGAAGCTCGAGGAGAAGCAGGGGCGCGCGAGCGAGGCCGGCAAGCTCTACGAGCGCTACCTCACGTACTGGAAGCACGGCCAGATCGACCGCTCCGAGGTGGCGCGCGCCGGCCAGCGCCTGGCGGCGCTGCGCGCGCGCGCCGCCGCCTGAGGTTCCCCGCCCGCGCGTTCGCCGGGCCGCGCCGCCGCCTGAGGTTCATCTCCGCGGATCGCGAAGGCGCCGTAGCCGTCGCGTTTGTGCGCTCGCGGCAGCCATAGCGCGCGCTCGGCCGCGCGCCGCCGCGCGATAGACTCTCCGGATGTCCGATGCCGTCTTGCCGGCCGCAGGCCGGCGTCGCCTGCTGCCCCTGGTCGCCCTCGTGATCGTGTGGATCGTCTGGGGCTCGACCTACCTCGGCATGCGCGTGGTGGTGCGCGAGATGCCGCCGCTCGCCGCGGGGGCGCTGCGCTTCTCCTGCGCCGGGCTGATCATGGGCATGGTGGCGCTCGTCGTGGACCGCCGCCACGGCTGGCCGAACACGCGGCAGTGGCTCGACTACGCCGCGATCGGCGTGCTGCTGCTCTCGATCGGCAACTCGCTCGTGATGTGGGCCGAGAAGACCGTCCCGAGCGGCACCGCGGCGCTGATCGTGGCGACGGTTCCCGTATGGCTGCTGCTGGTCGACGGACTGAGGCCGGGCGGGCAGCCCTGGACGGGCCGCGTCTGGCTCGGGACGGTCATCGGCCTCGCCGGCGTCGCGCTCGTGGCGCGCCCGCAGGCCGGCATCAGCGCCGGCCACTGGCCCGCGATCATCGGGCTCCAGGTCGCTTGCCTCTCCTGGACCCTGGGCTCGCTCTACGCGCAGGCGGTTCCGAAGCGGCTGCCGCTCGCCTCGGCGGCCGCGATCGAGATGCTCGCGGCCGCGCTCGTGAACGCGGTCCTCTCGCGTCTCATTGGCGAGGACGTCGCGCGCGTCGCGGAGGCTTCGCCGCGCGCCTGGGGCGGGCTCGCGTACCTCGTGGTCTTCGGCTCGCTCGTGGGCTTCACCGCCTTCGCCTACTGCCTCAACGAGCTGCCCGCCACGACCGTCGGCACGTACGCCTACGTCAACCCGGTCGTGGCGGTCTTCCTCGGCTGGCTGATCCTCGGCGAGTCGCTCACCCCCGGCCTCGTCGCGGGCGGCGCGCTGATCGTGCTGTCGGTGGTGCTGACGACGCTGCGCAAACGCCAAACACGAACCTGACGGCAGCCACGACCCCAGCGACAACCACGACCCCAGCGACAACCACGACCGCAGCGACAACCACGACCCAATAGGCCACCTATAGGCCACCGGGGGGGTTATGGGGGGGCGAAGCCCCCCCATTTCAAAGAACGAGATCAACAGCCCTGGCCGTTCTTCCTCCTAGCACCATCCCTGTTGAGGAGGTGACTGGCGGTAGCCGTTTCCTCCCTCCTAGCACCATCTCTGTTGAGGAGTGACTGGCCGTAGAGGTTTCCTCCCTCCTGGCACCATCTCTGTTGAGGAGTCACTGGCCGTAGCTGTTTCCTTCCGCCTGGCACTATCGCTGTTGAGGAGTGACGGCCGTTGCCGTTTCCTTCCCCCTGGCACCATCTCTGTTGAGGATGCCGACCTCTCGACTCCTCAAGGGGGATCTTCGAAGGGGGGGCGTCCACGCTTGCGTTCCTATTCAGGGGGACTTCGTCCCCCCTGGACCCTGTACGTTGTAGGTAGCCACTCCTCGGGAGCGCCACCTAGACCCAGCGCCTCGAGCGCCACACGGGGACAAGCGCCTCGAGGAGATGGCCTTCGGCAGAGGTCCAGCAGGCAGTGGCGCGTGAGAGCGCCAGTACAGG
>DATBSL010000189.1:0-6904 GCA_036559805.1 Vicinamibacteria bacterium | reverse complement strand
CGCGCATCCGCTTCGGGGACGGAGGCCAGCCGTGAGTCTCACGGTCGCGCTCTCGAAGGGCAAGCTGCTCGCGGGGTCCGAGGCGCTCTTCAAGCGTGCGGGGCTCGCTTTCCCGAACGGCGAGGGCCGCAAGCTCGTCGTGCCGGCGGGGGAGCTGCGCTTCCTCTTCGTGAAGGACATGGACGTTCCCACCTACGTCGAGTACGGCGTGGCCGACTGCGGCGTCGCGGGCCGCGACGTGCTGCTCGAGACCGGCGCCGACGTGCTCGAGCCGCTCGACCTCGGCTTCGGGCGCTGCCGTGTCGTGGTGGCGAGCCCCAAGGGCCGTGGCTTCGCGCCCGACCGGTCCGCCACGACGCGCGTCGCGAGCAAGTACGCGCGGCTCGCGGCCACGCACTTCCTGGAGCGCGGCCTGGGCGTCGAGGTGGTGAAGCTCGCGGGCTCGGTCGAGATCGCTCCCGGGCTCGGGCTCGCCGACTGCGTGGTGGACGTGGTCGAGACCGGGCGCACGCTCGCGGAGAACGGCCTCGAGGAGATCGAAACGGTGGCGGAGTCCTCGGCGCGGCTGATCGTGAACCGCGCGAGCTTCCACGCACGCCGCGCGGAGCTGGAGCGCCTGCTGGCGAAGCTCGCGGAGGCCTCGCGATGAGACGCGTGGTCTACCCGGGTCCCGGGTTCGAGCGCTGGCTTCGCGGGCTGCCGCGCGCGAACGCGCCCCGGCCGTCGGTCCTGCGCGCCGCGGAGCGCATCCTGGCTGCGGTGCGGAGAGACGGCGATCGGGCGCTCGTGCGCCTGACCCGGCGCCTCGACGGCGTGAGCCTGCGCAGGCTGCGCGTGACGCCCGCCGAGATCGGCGCGCTCGCCAAGCGCGCCGATCCCGCGGTGGTGGCAGCGCTCGGGCGCATGGCGGACCGCATCGAAGCATTCCATCGCCGGCAGCGCGACGACGGCTTCCGGCTGCGGCACCCGGACGGCTCGTGTCTCGAGGAGCGCGTGAGCCCGCTGGGCTCGGCGGGCCTCTACGTGCCCGGCGGCCGCGGCGCATACCCGTCGTCGGTGCTGATGGGCGCCATTCCCGCCCGCGTCGCGGGCGTCAGGCGCCTCGTGATCGTGACCCCGCCGCTCACGCTCGAGCGCAATCCGGCCGTGGCCGCAGCGATCGCGATCGCGGGAGCCGGCGAGCACGTCTACCGCGTGGGCGGGGCGCAGGCGATCGCGGCGCTCGCGTACGGAACGCGCACGATCCCCGCGGTGGACAAGATCGTCGGGCCCGGCAACGCCTGGGTCGCGGCGGCGAAGCGCCTGGTGCGCGGCCACGTCGAGATCGACAGCGAGGCAGGCCCGAGCGAGATCGCGATCCTGGCCGACGAGTCGGCCGACGCCGGCCACGTCGCCGCGGACCTCCTGGCGCAGGCCGAGCACGGCAGCGGCGACGAGACCGTCGTGCTGGTGACGCCGTCGCGCGCGCTCGCGGCGGAAGTGGTGCGGCTCGTCGCCCTCGGCCGGGGCTCGGTCGCGAACCCCGCGTCTACGCGCCGGGCGCTCGCGCGCCACGCGGCGGTCGTGCTGGTGCGCGATCTGGAGCAGGGTGCCGCGGCCGTGAACCGGCTGGCCCCCGAGCACGCCTCTATCGTCGCGCGCGGCGCGGCTCGGCTCGCGCGCGAGGTCGTGGCCGGCGGCGTCTTCGTCGGCCCCTTCTCGCCGGTCGCCGCCGGCGACTACGGGATCGGGCCCAACCACGTCCTGCCGACCGGCGGCTCGGCGCGCTTCGCGGGGCCGCTCTCGGTGCGCGACTTCCAGAGGCGCAGCAGCGTCGTGCGCCTGACGCGGGCCGGCCTGCGGCGTTGCACCGAGGACATCGTGCGCGTCGCGATGGCCGAAGGCTTCAGGGGCCACGCGCAGAGCGTGCTCACGCGCTTCGAGGCCGAGTGATGGACCCGCTGCGCCACGTGAAGCCCGTCGTGCGCGGCCTGCGTGCGTACACGCTCGCCGAGCGCTCCGCGACCGTCAAGATCAACCAGAACGAGAACCCCTGGGACCTGCCCGAGGCGCTCAAGCGCCGCGTGCTCGAGCGGGCGCTGGCGCGGCCCTGGTCGCGCTACCCGGCCTTCGACCCGACCGAGCTCACGCAGGCGCTCGCCGGCTTCGCCGGCTGGAAGCCCGACGGTGTCCTCGCGGGCAACGGCTCCAACGAGCTGATCGAGGCGCTGCTGATGGTGACCGTCGGCCCCAGGACCCGGGTCGTGATCCCGGAGCCGACGTTCACGCTCTACGCGCTCCTGGCCACGGTCCTGGGCGGCGAACTCGAGCGCGTGCCGCTTGTCGCTCCGGCGCCGGACGCGCGGGCGGGCTTCGCCTACGACGTGGACGCGATCCTGACCGTGCGCCGCGCGAGCCGCGCGGCCGTCACGGTCGTGTGCTCCCCCAACAACCCGACCGGCAACAGCCTCGCCGTCGCCGACGTCGAGCGGCTGTGCCGCGACGGCGACGGCCTGGTGGTGATCGACGAGGCCTATCACGAGTTCGCGGGGACGAGCGTCGTGCCGCTGCTCGAGCGGCACCCGAACCTGATCGTGCTGCGCACGTTCTCGAAGGCGATGGCCCTCGCGGGGCTGCGCGTGGGCTACCTGCTCGCCTCGCCCGAGCTCGTGTCCGAGATCAACAAGGCGCGACTGCCCTACAACCTGAACCTGTTCTCGCAGCTGGCCGCGCTGGAGGCGCTCGAGGAGCCGGCCTCGCTTCGCGAAGGCGTGCGCAAGCTCGTGGCCGAGCGCGAGCGGCTCCTGAAGCTCCTGGCCGACCTGCTGGGCGTCCGCGCGCACCCCTCGGACGCGAACTTCTTCCTGCTCGAGCTGCTGACGGCGCAGCCCAAGGCGGTGTGGGACGGGCTCGCGCGGAGGGGCGTGCTCGTGCGCGACGTGACCTCGTACCCGCTGCTCGAACGCTGCCTGCGCGTGAGCGTCGGCAGCCGCGACGAGAACGACGCCTTCCTGCACGCACTGGGAGCAGCGCTCATCGAAGCCGGCGCGGGCGTCGAAACGGGGAGGGCCTAGTGGCTGCGAGAGCGAGACGTCGAGTGGCTGGGGCGAGCGAGGCGCGGCGCGTGCGCGTCGAGCGCAAGACGCGCGAGACGCAGATCACGCTCGCGCTCGACCTCGACGGCCACGGCCGTTCGCGGATCCAGACCGGCATCGGCTTCCTCGACCACATGCTCACGGCGCTCGCCACGCACTCGCGGATCGACCTCGACGTGCGCTGCAAGGGCGACCTGCACGTGGACGCGCACCACTCGATCGAGGACGTCGGGATCGCACTCGGCCAGGCGCTGCGGCAGGCGACCGGCGACAAGAAGGGCCTCGTGCGCTTCGGCCACGCCTACGTGCCGCTCGACGAGGCGCTGTCGCGCGCGGTCGTGGACCTCTCGGGCCGCCCCTGGCTCCACTTCGGCGTCCAGTTCAAGGTCCAGCGCATCGGCGACATGCCGACCGAGCTGTTCGAGGATTTCTTCTGGGCGCTCGTCGACCACGGCCGCTTCAACCTGCACCTCGACGTGCTGCGCGGACGCAACAGCCACCACATCGCCGAGACGCTGTTCAAGGCGACGGCGCGCGCGCTCGGGATGGCGGTCGCGCGCGACCCGCGCGTCGTCGGGGTTCCGTCCACCAAGGGCAGCCTGTGATCGCGGTCGTCGACTACGGCATCGGCAACCTCGGCAGCGTGACGAAGGGCTTCCGCCGCGCCGGGGCCGAGGTGGAGCTCACGGGCGACCCCGAGCGCCTGTGCCGCGCCTCGGCGCTCGTGCTCCCCGGCGACGGCGCCTTCGGGGCCGCGATGGCCGAGATCGAGGGCCGCGGCCTGCTGCCGGTGCTGCGCGAGGCCGTGGAGCGCGGCACGCCGCTCTTCGGCATCTGCATCGGGATGCAGCTCTTGTTCGAGGAGAGCGAGGAGCACGGCCGGCACCGCGGCCTCGGCTTGCTGCCGGGCCGCGTGCGCCGCTTCGAGGACGGACTGCCCGTGCCGCACATGGGCTGGAACACCCTGCGCGCGCGCCGGGAGCACCCGATCCTCGAAGGCGTCGCGGACGGCGCGCACGTCTATTTCGTGCACTCCTACTACTGCGACGCGCCCGACGACGTGGTGATCGCGGACTCCGACTATGGCCGCGCGTTTCCGGCCATAGTCGGGCGGGGCACTGTTCTCGGCATGCAGTTCCACCCGGAGAAAAGCCAGGCGGTGGGGCTGCGGCTCGTGGCGAACTTCGTCAGGAGCCTCGCCTCGCGGAGGGCTCAGCCCCCGAAGTCGGTGCGCCATTCGCAGGGGGCCGCGTGATCGTCGTGCCCGCAATCGACCTGCGCGGCGGCCGCGTGGTGCGCCTGCACCAGGGCCGCGCCGAGCAGGAGACCGTCTACGGCGACGACCCCGCGGGCGTGGCGCGCCGCTTCGAGAGCGAGGGCGCCCGGCGCATCCACCTGGTGGACCTCGACGCGGCCATGAACGGACCGCGCCAGGACGCGGCGATTGCGGAGGTCGTGCGCGCGGTGCGGATCCCGGTCGAGGTCGGCGGGGGCGTGCGAACACTCGAGGACGCGCTGCGTCTGCGCGAGCAGGGAGTCGAGCGCGTGATCTTCGGCACCGCGGCGGTGGCGCGGCCCGACGTGGTGCAGGCCGCGCTCGCGCGCTTCCCCGAAGCGGTGGCGATCGCGATCGACGCCCGCGACGGAAAGGTCTCGGTCTCCGGCTGGACCGAGGCGACCGAGCTGGACGCGCTCGAGCTCGCGGCCACGGTCGAGGGCTGGGGCGCGCGCCGCGTGCAGTTCACGGACGTGAGGCGCGACGGCACGCTCGCCGGCCCGAACCTCGAGGCGATCGAGGCGCTCTGCCGCAGGACGCGGCTGCGGGTCACCGCCGCCGGCGGCGTGTCCGAGGCCGCCGACCTCGCGCGGCTCGCGGCACTCGAGCCCCTCGGTGTCGACGAGGCGATCGTGGGCAAGGCGCTCTACGAGGGACGCGTGACGCTCGCCGCCGCGCACGAGGCGGTGGCGGCCGTGGGGAGAGCGTGATGCTCGCGAAGCGGCTGATCCCCTGCCTCGACGTCGACCGCGGGCGCGTCGTCAAGGGCGTGCGTTTCGTGTCGCTCCGCGACGCGGGCGATCCAGTGGAGGCCGCCGTCCGCTACGACGCCTGTGGGGCCGACGAGCTCGTGTTCCTCGACATCACCGCCTCCTCGGACGCGCGGCCGATCGTGATCGAGATGGTGCGGCGCGTGGCCGACGCGGTCTACCTTCCCTTCACCGTCGGCGGCGGCGTCCGCAGCCTGGAGGACGCCGAGGTGCTGCTGCGTGCCGGCGCCGACAAGGTGGCGGTGAACACCGCGGCCGTCCACGACGCCTCGCTCGTCGAGGAGCTGGCACGGCGCTTCGGCTCGCAGGCCGTGGTGCTGGCGATCGACGCCCGCGCGAGCGGCTCCGGCTGGGAGGTCTACGTGCACGGTGGCCGCACCGCGACCGGCCGGGACGCGGTCGCCTGGGCGCGCGAGGGTGCGGCCCGCGGCGCCGGCGAGATCCTGCTCACCAGCATGGACCGCGACGGCACCAAGGACGGCTTCGACGTGCCGCTCACGCGCGCGGTGGCCGAGGCGGTGACCGTGCCGGTCGTCGCCTCGGGCGGCTGCGGGAGCGTCGCGCACATGGCGGAGGTGCTGACGGACGGCGCGGCCAGCGCGGCGCTCGCGGCCTCGGTGTTCCACTTCGGCGAGATCCGGATTCCGGAGGCGAAGGCGGAGCTCCTCGCGCGCGGCGTGTGCGTGCGGCCGCCCGAGGAAGCGGCCGGGCTCGACGACGCAGCCCGGGATCCGCTCGCGGCGCCGCTCGGGGGAGGGCAATGATGGCCGTCGCGATGCCCGAGGGCCTCGTCTTCGACGCGAACGGCCTCGTGCCGGTAGTCGCGCAGGACCGCGCGAGCGGGGACGTGCTGATGCTGGCGTGGGCCGACGCCGAAGCCGTCGCGAAGACGGCCGAAACGGGCCTTGCTCATTTCTGGAGCCGGAGCCGGAAGGCGCTCTGGCGGAAGGGCGAGACCTCGGGGAACACGCTGCGCGTCGTCGAGGCGCGCGCCGACTGCGACAAAGACGCGCTGCTGCTCGTCGTCGAGCCGGCCGGACCCGCGTGCCACACCGGCGCGCGCAGCTGCTTCGGCGACGTCTCGCCCACGGCGGCGGGCATGCTCGAGGAGCTCGCGCGCGTCGTCCGGCTGCGCGCGCAGGCGCCGCCCGAGGAGTCGTACACGGCCCGGCTCGTGGCGAAAGGCCAGGCCGCGGTGCTCAAGAAGATCGGCGAGGAAGCGACCGAGGTCGTGCTGGCGGCGAGCGGCGAGAGCGACGAGCGGCTCGCCTCCGAGTCGGCGGACCTCTTGTTTCACCTGCTGCTGGCGCTCGACCAGCGCCGCGTGCCGCTCGCGAGCGTCATGGACGAGCTGCGGCGCCGGCGCGCGAAGTGAGGAGAGACGGATGAACGCGCTGTCGTACGAGGACTACGAGCGGCTTTCCGAGGGCGGCCGCAGCGTGCCGGTGTTCCGCGAGCTGCCGGGAGACCTGAGCACGCCTGTCTCGGCCTTCCTTTCGCTCGCGGCGCGCTCCGAGCGGGCGTTCCTGCTCGAGAGCGTCCTCGGCGGCGAGCGCCTGGCGCGCTACTCCTTCCTCGGCCGCGACCCGATCGCACGGCTCGAGGTCAAGGCCGGGAAGGTGGTGCTGCAGGACGCCGCGGGCAGCCACGAATCGGCCGCGGGGCTGATGGGGGCGCTGCGCGAGCGGCTGGGACCGCCGCCCGCCGAGATCCCGGGCCTGCCGCGCTTCACGGGCGGCGCCGTCGGCTACCTGACCTGGGACGCGGCGCGCCTCTTCGAGCGT
>DATBSL010000188.1:0-9798 GCA_036559805.1 Vicinamibacteria bacterium | reverse complement strand
CCACGTTACCAACCGCCGTTCGGTGTCTGGTCCCGCCTGCACGGCGGTGAGCCGATCCTCACGCCCCAGGGCGACGGGTTCGAGGCCAAGGGCGTCTTCAACCCCGCGGTCGTCCGGGAGGGCGATCGCTACGTGATGCTCTACCGCGCCCAGGACGCGAAGGGGACCTCGCGGTTGGGGATCGCGACCAGCGGGGATGGGATTCACTTCCTTCGAGAGCCGGATCCGGTGCTGGCGCCCGAAGCCGAGTACGAGCTTGCGGGCGGCGTCGAGGACCCGCGGCTTACGAAGATCGGCGGCACGTACTACCTCACTTACACCGCCTATGACGGCCGGGACGCGCAACTCGCGCTCGCGACCTCGACGGACCTAAGACGCTGGGAGCGACGGGGTGTGATCATGCCGGCCAACACGGGACGCTGGAACGTGAAATGGACGAAGGCGGGGGCGATCCTCGACGAACCAGTGAATGGCCGGTATTGGATGTACTACATGGCCGACGCGCGGAGCGGCTCCGATCAGATGGGCGTCGCCTACTCGGAAGACCGACTGCGCTGGACGGAGGCATTGGACCAACCGGTTCTCGCCCGAAGGCCCGGCTTCTTCGACTCTCGCGTCGTCGAGCCGGGGCCTCCACCACTGATGACGCCCGAGGGGATCCTGCTGGTCTACAACGGCGCCGACGATCGCCTCGTCTATCGGACGGGCTGGGTCCTGTTCGACCGCGAGGACCCAACCCGCGTGAAGGCTCGGTCCGACACGCCGGTCTTCGAGCCGCAACGGGGCTGGGAGCTAGAGGGACAGGTGCCGAACGTCGTATTCGTGGAAGGCCTCGTGCGCGAGGGCGACCGGTGGTTCTTCTACTACGGCGGCGCCGACAAGCACGTCGGGGCGGCGGAGGCGTTCAACCGCTAGGGCGCGCAGCACCCCCTGCAATATTCAGCGGAAGTCTCGGATCAGGATCGCGTCGCGGCTCAGCTTGCCGGCGGAGACGGCGAGCCTCTTGCCGTCCGGCAGCCAGCGCACGCCGAACACGTCGGATGAGGGCAGCGCCGTGACCTGGAGCGGTCGGCTCCCGTCGCGGCCCGTCACCCAGACGTTGCCGCCTTCGGCCGTCCGCCGGATCAGGGCGAGCCGGCTTCCGTCGGGGGACCACTGGTAGCTCGTGATGCGACCCTCGGTGAAGCGCGTCACCGGCGCCGGCGCGCTTCCGGTCGCGTCCTGGCGGAAGACGTTCCAGGCGGGGTCCGAGCGCTCCCTGTACGTCATGCCTTTGCCGTCCGGCGCCCAGGTCGGCTCCATTGCCGTCGCCGTCAGCCGGTAGGTCGCGGTTTCCGTTCCACCGGCCACGGGGACCGCCTTCCACACGGTTCGCTCGAGACCCTGCGCGTCCGGCTCCGAGTAGCCGAGCATGATCTCAGAGGAGTCCGGCGAGAAGCCGGCGTGTGCGATGACGTTGCGGATCGGGGTCACCTGCCCGGTCGCGATCGCGACGAGCGAGAAGGTCTGCGGGGAATCGAACGGGAAGAACGCGGCGTGGCGCCCGTCGGGCGACAGCGCCGCCGACTGCTCGCCGCCGCCCGAGGTCAGCTGGCGCAGGTTGCTGCCGTCGAGCCCCATGCTCCAGACGTGGATCCCCGACGGCTCGAGCCGGTCGAACACGACGACGCCTCCGGCCGCGCGCGGGTTGACCGCCAGACCGGTTCCAGAGGTGAGCGCCCGAGGTTCCCCCCCCGAGACGGCCTGCGCGAAGACCTGTACCTCCTGGTCGCGTGGGCCGTCGTAGAACACGGTCTCGCCGTCGACGGCGATCCCGAAGAGCGACTCCTCCGGGTTCGCGGTGGACGTGAGCGGCCGTGCGGCGCCGCCGCCGGCGTCGGCCAGCCAGAGGTTGGCGAGGCGGGTGAAACGGATCGCGCTGATCGCCTCCTCTCCGCTGGAGACGGTGATCCCGACGTAACGGGAGAAGTCGTTCGTCACGCGCTGCAGCCGCGCGTCGGGATGCCCGATCAGGTACAGCTGCTGGTTGACGCTCCTGCGCAGGTCCTGCGCGCTCGCGACGAGGCCGCGCCCGTCCGCCAGCCAGGCGACGCTGTTGAGGATGGTGCTGGGGAGAGCGAGGAAGTTCCTGCGCTCGCCGCTCGCGGCGTCGAAGAAAGCGACCGTGGCCTGGAAGTCGGCCGCGGGCTTGAGCAGCGCGACCGCGATCGTCGCGCCGTCGGGCGACCAGCTCGGCCCGCCCTGGTACGACTCGGGATCGTCGACGGAGGCGAGCAGGCGCTCCTTGGACGCGTCGCGGTCGAAGATCATCAGCTGGCTCTGCTTCTCGGCGTTCATCCTGCGCCAGAACGCGATCCGTTTGCCGTCGGGCGAGAAGGTGACGCGCGAGTCGACGTCGAAGACGCGCTCGCGGGGCGTGCCGCCGAGCGAGGGCACCTCGAAGAGCGCGCGGTACTGCGGGTTGTCGGGCTTGCGCGCGAGGTAATAGAGGTAGTTGCCGTCGAAGGAGAAGGCCGGGCCCTCGAGGCCGGAGTCTTGCGTGGGCAGCACCTCGACGTCGCTGCCCGTTGCGATCTGTCTCACGCGCATGCTCACGCGGCCTGCGACGCCGGCCAGGTACCCGAGGTAGCGGCCGTCGGGAGAGATCGCGCCCTCGAACACGTCGCCGCGGCTCGTGAGCGTGGACATCCGCATCGTCTCGAACGCCGGCGGGGCGCCAGGCGCCGTGGCTCCGCGCCGGAGGGCCCAGACGCCTGCCGCGACGAGCGCAGCGGCGGCGAGGCCGCCCGCCGCGAGCACGAGGGCCGAGGGCCGGCGCGGCGCGGCAAGCGCCGGCGCCGTTCCCGAGCCGTGGCTCGTGGTGCTCGAGCCGCTCACCGAGAGCGCGTCGTACTCCTCCACGACCTCGCGCAGCTCAATTGCGAGGTCCTTGACCGACTGCACGCGCTGGTCGGGGCTCTTGGCCAGGCAGCGCTTGACGAGCCGGCGCAGCTCGGCGGGGACCTTGTCGTTGAGCTCCTCGACCGGTACGGGCTTCTCGTTGAGGATCTTGTGCATCGTCTCGATCCCCGTCTCGGCGGCGAACGGCTTCCGCCGCGTGGCCGCCTCGTAGAGGATGCAGCCGAAGGAGAAGATGTCGGAGCGGTGGTCGACGGCCTTGCCCTGGACCTGCTCGGGCGACATGTAGCCCGCGGTGCCGACCACGCTGCCCACCTCGCTGGCGGCGGCGAGCGTCGGCTCCTCGGTGAGGTCCGGGCCGCTCGCGCGCTTCTCGGTGAGCTTGGCGAGGCCGAAGTCGAGCACCTTCGCGAAGCCGTCGGCCGAGACCATGATGTTGCCGGGCTTGAGGTCGCGGTGCACGATCCCGGCCGCGTGGGCCTTGGCCAGCCCCTCGGCCACCTGCGCCAGGTAGCCGACGAGCGTGCGCAGGTCGAGCTTGTCGTCGTGGATCAGCGTGGCGAGCGTCTTGCCGCTCACGAGCTCCATCGAGATGTAGTGAACGGGGTCCGAGTCGGGCGAGCCCGGAGAGCGCACCACGTCGTGGCCGATGTCGTAGATCGTGACGATGTTGGGGTGGTTGAGCGAGGACGCGGACTTGGCCTCTAGCCCGAAGCGCCGCACGCGGTCCTCGTTCTTCACGAGGTCGGGCGGCAGGATCTTGAGCGCGACGCTGCGCTCGAGCTTGCGGTCCTGCGCGAGGTAGACCTCGCCCATCCCGCCCTTGGCGAGCGGGGACACGATCCGGTAGTGCGAGATCTCGTCCTCGGGACGCAGCGTCCGCTCGGCCTGGGCCACTCACGACCTCCGGGATGCGCTCTGGGGAGGGAGCATTCTAGCCCGCTCCGGACGCCGGCTCATTTCCTCGAGAGCTTGCGGTAGCGTGTCCAGTCGGCGTCGGCGAGCGGCCGGTTGAGCGAGAAGTTGTAGCTCCGGTCGGCGGTCTCGACCTTGAGGCTCCTGGCGCCGTCGCGCTCGAGCGAGCGGATCTCCGCGAAGCGGAAGCGGAAGCTCTCGTGCTCTCTCGAGCGGAACTCGATCGTCGAGGCGCCGAGCGCGAGCGTTCCCTCGCAGCTGCCGATTCGATGGCTGTGCTTCGCCGAGAAAGAGAGCGGCAGGGTCTCCTCGAAGCGCTGCTCTTCCGTGTCGTCGCGGGGCACAGGCGCGACCGCCGGGGCGTCGGCCGGCGCGGTGGCGGCCGGCCGAGGGGTGGGCGTCGGCCGAGGGCTGGGTGTCGGCCGAACGCTGGCCGCAGGCGACGGACCCGCCTCGCGCGGCGCCGACCGATCGGGGCCGGCCGGCCTGGCCGGGGCGACGGGCGCGACGGAGGCGGCGTCGTTGGCCCTGCGCTCATGGACATACAACGCGCTGACGGTCGCGAGCAGCACGAGGAGCACAGCGACCACGTGGGGCCGGCTGGACTGTGGCGGCCGCGCGATCCGCTGCAGCGCCGCGCGCAGCTCGCGCGCGGTCGCGAAGCGCCGAGCCGGGTCCTTCTCGAGGCAACGCAGCACGACCTTGCCGAGCTCCCGCGGGACCGTCCGCTTGAGGTCCTTCGGCGAGACCGGGCGCTCCGACAGGATCGCCTGGGCGATCGCGGCGAAGGAGTCGCCCGTGAACGGCAGCAGGCCGGTGAGCATCCAGTAGAGCACCACGCCGAAGGCGAATAAATCGGTGCGCTGGTCGACCTTGGCCTTGCCGAGCTGCTCGGGAGCCATGAAGTGAGGGCTGCCGAGGATCTCGTCGGCCTGCGTCATCTGCGAGCCCACGACGTGCGCGACGCCGAAGTCCATGATCTTCGGGCGCCCGTCGGCGGTGATCATGATGTTCGCGGGCTTGAGGTCGCGGTGGACGACACCCTGGGAGTGGGCATAGTCGAGTGCGTCGAGGCACTCGATCGCGAGCCGCAGCGCCTCGTCGAGCGACACCTCCCGCTCCTCGGCGAGCGCCGCGAGCGTCCGGCCCTCGACGTACTCCATCACGATGAACGGGACGCCCTCGACGGTGTGGCCGACGTCGAAGATCGCCACGATGCCCTGGTGCAGCAGCTTGCCCGCCGCGCGCGCCTCGCGATAGAACCGCTCCTTGTACTTCTCCCACTCGTTCGGGGTGAGCTGCACCGACGTCTGGATCAGCTTCACGGCCACGCGCCTGTCGATCGCCGGGTCGCGCGCCAGGAGCACCGCGCCCATCGAGCCGCGGCCGATCGCCGACTCGACCACGTAGCGGCCCAGCGACTGCGGCAGCTTGCGCGACAGGCTCGTCGTGCCGAAGCCGCTCGCCTCCGCCTGCTCCACCGCCTTCTCCGCCTCGAGAGCGGCCCAGAGCCCCGTGCCGGGCCCGGGCGCCGCCGCTGGGCCGAGGTAGAGCTGCGTCGAGGTCGGCGGGGCCTTCGGCGAGCGCGCCACGAGCGCGCCTGCGAGGAGGAGGCCGCAGATCGAGCGGAGCGCCTCGTGCTCGCCCATCGGGGATCGCGCCGCGATCTCCTCGGCGGACGAGACGCCGTTGGCCTGCTCGAGCGCCCACTGCTCGGAGGCGGTCAAGCTGAGCCCCCCGAGCGTGGGCGACGGCTGCTCGGGCCGCTGCACCACGGACTTCCCGTCCTCGAGCAGCTGGCGCACGACGCCGCCGCCGCGCGCGCCGCGCGCCCACTCGAGCAGCACCTCCGGCACGTCGACCTGCGAGAGCACCTCGCCTTCGAGCCGCTCGTTGCGCTCTTCGAAGACGTACTCGCCGGAATCCCAGTCGAGCAGCGTCGCGACGATCTGCCTGGTGCGGCGCGCCGCCTCGACCTGCACCTGCTCGGGCCGCAGCAGGCCCATCTGGACGAACGCTTCGCCGATCGTCCGATCCGTCGCGTCGACCACGCGGAGCGCCTTCTCGAGATCCGCCTGCTTGACGAGCCCGCTCCGCACCAGCGCCTGGCCCAGCCGGTCTTCGGGCTGGTCGGAGCCCGCCATGATGATCGAGCCGTCCCGAAAGTAGAGACGCTTCGACACGTCCCCGCGGGTCAGGTGGAGGACACCGCTGCGGCGCCCGGCGTGGAGCGTTCGGATGATCCCGGCGACGGCGACCTGGGCCAGGCTCCCGCGCGTGCGCGGGCCGTTCACCGCCTGGGTCATGCGCTCGAAAGGATGGCACCAGAGCGCTTGGCTCGCAAACCATGCTCGAGTCTTGTGGTTCGCGGGCCGACGGTGAGACACTCCCGGCCGTGGACATCGTCGTGATCAACGCGGAGGAGACGCTCTTCGTCTCGGGCGAGATCGAGAACTGGCAGACGCTCAGCGAGCGCGGCATCGACACGATCGTCGACATGGACGCGACCGTCGACGCGGGTCTGCCGCAGGCGCCGGGCTCGGTGCTCTACATCTACCACCCGATCCTCGACGAGGACCTGCCGAACCTCGTCAAGATCGAAGCGCTCGGGCGCCTCGTCGCCGACCTCGTCTCCTCGGACCACCGCGTGCTGGTCCACTGCCGGATGGGCTTCAACCGCTCGGTGCTGGTGATCGCCACGGCCCTCACCTACCTGGGCATGACCGGCGCGGCGGCGCTCGAGCACCTGCGCGAGCGGCGTCCCGGGGCGCTCTTCAACGAGAACTTCGCCAACCACGTCGCGACGCTGCCGGCGCGCCGCATCCGCGTCGAGCACCTCTAGTCGAGCCCGCTCACCACGCGTCGAACCCCATCTGCCTGCGGCCGAGCGGGCTCAGGTCGTCGATCCCGGCGCGGCCCGCGAAGCCCGTCTCGTAGTGCTCGGGTGCGAAGTCGGGAGCGCTCTCTCCCGCGAGGAAAGCCGCCTTCTGCCGCTCGAGATACGCGAGGTTCTTCGCGCACTCGGGGGCAGATCCGATATACGCGACGTTGCTGTAGCCGCTGCCCGCGTGGACGCTCTCCAGGCCGTGGATCACGTCGGGGTGCCACCAGACCGTATCTCCCGGCTCGAGCCGCGGGATCGATACGAGCGCGGGCAGCAGCAGCGAGTGCCACTCGGGTGTGACGCACAGGGCGCGCCCCGGCTCCGCCCCGCACAAGCCGTCCTCCGGCACGTCGGGAAGCAGCGGCCGCAGCAGCAGGTAGACGATCGCGCGCGCGATCGGGACGAGCTGCAGCGTGCCGTCGCCCTCTCCCTGAGGTGTGAGCGCCGTCCAGCCCTGCCAGGTCCGGAACATGCTGCAGACGGCGGGCGAGGGAATCTCCTGCGTCTCGGCCCTGAAGGCTCCGTCGAACGGGTTGTAGGCGCCCGCGTCGCCTGTGAAGACGTGGCGGTAGACCTTCTGGTAGGCCGGGTCGATCCAGCGCTCGACGGAGCCCGCGTCCATGTGCGGCGACAGGCCGAGCGAGCGGTCGCCCGGCTCCCGGCGGCGGATCCGATCGGCATAGGTGCACTCGCGGTCGGGCCGGAAGTGGACGCGGCCGTCGCTCGCGTGCGTCCACAGCGAGTTCAGGAACGCGCGCGTCCCGGCGAGCGCTTGGTGCTGGCGCGCCTCCACCTGCGGCTTCGACCAGTAGATGCCGAAGATCTGCGGCCGGCCCGAGTCGAGGGCGCTGAAGTACTGGTCGAGCTCGGCGTCGGCCGGGCGCTGCTGGTACCGATTGCTCGCCAGGTACTCGCCGATCGCGTCGTCCCACGCCGCGGCCTGCTCGCGCGAGAAGACGCGGCGTACGATCGCGACGCCGCGGCGCCTGACGTCGCGCGCCGCCGCCTCGCCGGGCGCTCCCCGCGCCACGTCTGCAAAGTCGATCGACGGCAAGGGCGAGCGCCGCTGCGCGCACGCCTCCTGGATCGCGTCCACCTCGCGGCGCAGGTGCTCCTCCACCTCGGCGAAGCTCCGCGGCAGGTCGGGGATGCCCCGCCGCAAGCGTTGCTTCGTGGCGCGGATCGTCGTTCGAAGATCGTCGTGGTCCGACGTCACTCCAAGATTCTCCACCCGTGCCTGGCCGGCGCGAACCGGTCGAGGTGTCATCCCGCCTTCGTCGAGCGCGGAGCCCCCGTTGCCGCGCCTGCTGCCGTGCGGCTTCCGTGCTCGTCTTCGTGGGCTGGAGCGTGCCGGTGTAAGGTCTCCGTGCATGGGTGAGCCCACTCATTCGGAACCATTCGTCCGAGAGGCTGGGTGAGGGTCCCTGCCCTCGCCGCGGTCCTGGCGCTCGCTCTCGCCGCGTGCGTTCGCGAGGACGGATTCCCTGAAGCGCCCATCCTGATCGTCTGCCCATGGGCCGCCGGCGGCGGCAGCGATCGGGTGGCGCGCCAGATGGCCGTGCTGCTCGAGCAGGACCTGGGCGTGCCCGTCAACGTGGTGAACGCCACTGGCGGCGACGGTGTCACCGGCCACAGCCGCGGCGCCCTCGCCCGGCCGGACGGCTACACGCTGACGCTCGTCACGAGCGAGATCGCGAGCCTCCACTGGCGCGGCATGACGAGCGTCTCGCACTCCGACTTCGCGCCCGTGGGCCTGGTCAACCGCGACGCGGGCGCGATCTTCGTGCGCGCCGACGCTCCCTGGCGGACGCTCCGCGACCTGGAGCAGGCGATCCGCCAGGCGCCCGGGGGCCTGCGTGCGTCCGGTACCGCCACCGCCGGGATCTGGCACCTGGCGCTCTCGGGCTGGCTCTCAGCGGTGGGCCTCAAGCCCACAGACGTCACGTGGGTCTCGATCCCCGGCTCCGCTCCCTCGCTCCAGGA
The DNA here is from genome assembly GCA_036559805.1 of Vicinamibacteria bacterium. Lineage (GTDB taxonomy): Bacteria > Acidobacteriota > Vicinamibacteria > Fen-336 > Fen-336 > DATBSL01. The sequence continues at coordinate 1,118 of DATBSL010000188.1, read as the reverse complement.
GCTGAGCGCCGGCGGCCTGGACCTGGTGGCGTGCAGCCTGCCGGAAGCGCAGGCCCTCCTCTCGGCTGGCCGCATCCGCAGCCTCGGTGTGATGGGGGAGGCGCGCCTGCCGCAGTTTCCCGACGTGCCGACGTTTCGCGAGCAGGGGGTCGACTGGACGATGGGTGCCTTCCGCGCGCTCGCGGCGCCGAAAGCGACGCCGCCCGCGCGCGCTCGGCTGCTGGCCGCCGCGGTCAGGCGGGTCGCCGAGGGAGACGAGTACCGCAAGGCGATGCGGCAGGCCGGCTTCACGCCGGCCTACGAGGCTCCGGACGAGCTCGCGCTGACCCTTACCGAGGCGGACCGGCACCTGGGATCGCTCCTGGCGAGCGACGCCTTTCGCGGACTCGGGGGCTCGCCGATCGGTCCGATGTTCTTTCCCACGCTGATCCTGATCGGCCTCGCCGTCGTCACGGGCGCGATCCTGCTGACACGAGAGCGGGCGGGCGCCGCGCCCGCGGGAGACGACGTGGCACTGGCCGCCCCGGGAGGCGCGCGCCGGTTCGCCGAGGTGCTCGCCTGGATCGCGGCGTACATGGCACTGGCGGAGACTCTGGGCTTCGTCGTGACCGCGAGCGCGCTGCTCGTGGCCTACCTGCTGCTCCTCCGCACGCGGGCGAGCGTGGCCGTCCCGCTGTCCGTGCTACTGGTGCCCCTGGCCTACCACCTGTTCGCGGTCGTCCTGCGCGTCCCGCTGCCGCGCGGCCTGCTCGGCTGGTGACATGAGCGAAACGCTCGCGGCCGCGCTCGTCCAGGTCTTCGATCCGTCGCTCGTCGCGATCATCGCCGCCGCCGCCATCTACGGGACGTTGTTCGGCTCGATCCCCGGCCTGTCCGCCACGATGGCCGTGGCCCTCATCGTGCCGCTGACCTACTTCCTCTCACCGCTCGGCGCGCTCGCGGCGGTGGTGACGCTCGAGGCGTGCGCGATCTCCGCCGGGGACATCCCGAGTGCCCTCGTGCGCATCCCCGGGACTCCCGCGTCCGCCGCCTACGCGGACGACCTCTACCAGCTCGCGCAGCGCGGGCAGTACGAGCGCGCGCTCGGGGTCTGCATCATGTTCAGCGTCATCGGGGGC
>DATBSL010000187.1:0-31353 GCA_036559805.1 Vicinamibacteria bacterium | reverse complement strand
CCGGCGCTTCCTGCTGCCGTGCCTCGCGCTCGTCACCGTGGGACTGGCGGCGACCGCGGCCGCGCGCAACCGCACCGAGCTCGTGCTGGCGGCGGCGGTGTTCGGACTCGGCTTCGGCAACCAGTACCCGGCCTTCGTGGGTCACGTGATCAAGTTCGTCGACCCGTCGCGCAGAGGTGCGGCATTCGGCGGCATCCTGGCGGCCTTCGACACCGGGGTCGGCACGGGCTCGATCGGCGTGGGGGCAATGGCGGCCCGCATCGGCTTCGGTCCGGCGTTCGGCGTCGCGGCGGGACTATCGGCCTTCTCGATCCCTTACTTCGTGTGGGCCGAGAAGCGCTTCCTGGAGCGCCGGGCTCACCCGCGGCCTGCCGCGGGACCCGGCGCGGGCGCGGCGGCCACTGCGGCTGGAGCCGCCGCTGTCGCGCTTGCGGACCCTGCGGCTGGGCCCGTCGCGCCCGCCGCGACCGGCGAAGGGGCCGACACGGACGACGCGAGCGGCGGCATCGCGTAGAGCACCGTCAGCTTCTGCCAGACCTTGCGCGACAGCCCCGTCGTCAGCTCCTCGACCTCGTTCACCGCCTGGAGCGCAACCGAGTCGTCGAAGCGCTGCACGTAGAGCGCCGCGACCTTGCCGGTGAGCGACAGCGCCTCCGAGCAGTAGTCGAGGTAGCGGGACAGCTCGAACGGCGTCATGGTTCGTGGCGGGACCACCCCGGTCTCGCGCCCGCGGGCGAGCACCCACTCGGGGTCCTTGGTGAGCTGGTGCATGTCGATCACGTGGGCGATCGCGCGCAGCTCGTGGATGGCGCTCAAGGCGCGGCGGCGCTTGACGCGGGTCTCGATCGTGACGAGGAAGAACACGGCCACCCCGACGTACACCACGTCGTTGATGCCGGCCTCGATCCCCTGGGCGAGGTCCGAAAGGGTGGGGGGGTCGACCCTCACCTGGAGCGAGCCGACGCTCAGCGCCAGGACCGCGCCGAGCAGCACGACCAGGAGCGCGATCAGCACGCGCAGCCACACGAGCGGACGGCCGATCCAGGCCACCGTCTCCGTGGCTCGCTCGGCGATCTGCTCCAGCTCGCCGGCGACGGCGGCGAGCCCGGATCCGGGGAAGCGCTGCTCCACGCGCCGCCGCAGCACCTCGATCGTGCGCTCGATCTGCGCGGAGTCGAGCGTTCGGTAGCGCATGCGGGATTGTAGCGCCCGCCGCCTTCGGCTATGCGCCGTGCCGGCCCCAGAGCCACGCGGCGCCGCGAACGCCGCTCGAGTCGCCATGGCGCGGCGGCCGCAGCGGTGTCGTGACGCGGTCGGAGAAGGCCCACGCCTGCCAGCGGCGCGGGATGTTTTCGTAGAGCCGCGCCAGCTTCGAGATCCCGCCCCCGAGCACCACCACGTCGGGGTCGAGCACGTTGAGCACCACCGCGAGCGCGCGCGCGAGGCGGTCTTCGTAGCGCGCGATCGCCGCGTCGGCGTCGGCATCGCCGTGTGCGGCCCGCTCGGCGATCTGGGCGGCCTCGAGCCCGCTGCCACCGTGCCGGCCGTAGTCGCGCGCGAGCCCGGGTCCCGACAGGAACGTCTCGACGCAGCCGGCCTTACCGCAGTAGCAGGCCGGGCCGGGACGCTCGTCGTCGCCCGGCCAGGGCAGCGGCATGTGCCCCCACTCGCCGGCGATCGCGTTGCCTCCGGTGAGCGCGCGGCCGTCGACGACGATGCCGCCGCCCACGCCGGTGCCCAGGATCACGCCGAAGACGACCCGCGCGCCGGCGCCCGCGCCGTCCGTGGCCTCGGACAGCGCGAAGCAGTTGGCGTCGTTGGCGCAGCGAACCTCTCGGCCGAGCGCCCGCTCGAGATCGCGGTCGATCGGGCGGCCGATCAGCCACGTCGAGTTCGCGTTCTTGACGAGGCCGCTCGCGGGCGAGAGCGTCCCGGGCATGCCGACCCCCACGCTGCCGCGCCCGCCGGTCTCGGCCTCGAGCGCGCCCACTACGGCCGCGATCGCGCCGAGCGTCGCGTCGTAGTCGTGGCGCGGCGTCGCCACCCGCTTGCGCGCGAGCTCGCGCCCGTCGTCGGCGAGCGCGATCGCCTCGATCTTGGTGCCGCCGAGATCGACGCCGATTCGCATCCGAATGGATTCTCCCTCGCTTGTTCCGCCGATGGCCACCGTCTCCGCGGCGGACCGGGATCCCGTGTCGGATCCTTCCACTCGACCGGGGGATCCGCCCCGGGAGCCCTCCGGTTCCGCCGCTACCCGTCGCCCGCTGCGGCTTCAGTGAAACGCAGTAGGTAGAATCAGCCGGCTGGCCGTGAAACGCTTCTGGATCGTCGGCATTGCCCTGGTGGCCAGCCTGGCGACGCTGGCGATCGCGTTGTGGCTCGGCTCGATCGGCCGCGAGACGCACGACCTCGTGGAGCACGAGGCTCGCCTGGAGCAAGCCCTCGCGAAGCAGCCCACGGCCGAGGCTCTCACGCGGGCGCTCGCGGCCGACGGCTTCCCGCTGCTGGCGGCGGCTGTGAGTACCGAAGACAAGCAGAGAGCCGCCGGCGAGAGAGGTGCTTTACGGCAGGCCGAGATCCGCGCCAAGGCGTCGCGCTATCCTGAGCTTCGCGTGTACCAGTCGGGAGCGATGACCTATTTCATCTACTTCGACCAGCAGGGGCTGATGCGGGACTACACGTGCGTCGGCCGGTAGCTTCGGCTTGACGCGCTCGCGTCGAGTCGTGGCCCAGGCGGTGGCAGCGAGCATGGTCCTATCGGCGGGCGCCGACGGCGCGGAGGCCATCCTGTCGTCGGCATTCGTGTTCGAGCGCGCGCCGTTCGCGTCGGCGCACGCGTCGACGATCGTGGAGACGAAGGCCGGCCTGCTCGCGGCCTGGTTCGGCGGGCCCGACGAGGGCCACCCCGACGTGTCGATCTGGTCGGCGCGGCACGACGGAGCGCGCTGGCTTCCGCCGGTGGAGCTGGCCGACGGCCGACAGGCCGACGGCACTCGCCTGCCGTGCTGGAACCCCGTGCTGTTCCGGCCGTCGAGCGGACCGCTGCTCCTCTTCTATCGGGTCGGCCCAAGCCCGCGCGCGTGGTGGAGCTTCGTCCGGACGTCGACGGACGAGGGCCGCACGTGGTCGGCGCCCTCGCGCCTGCCGGAGGGGATCCTCGGACCGATCCGCGCCAAGCCCGTGGAGCTGGCGGGCGGAGTGCTGCTCTCGGGCTCGAGCACGGAGCACGCTGGCTGGGTGGTCCACATGGAGCGCGCGACCCTCGGCGCGTCGCGACCGCCCGCGGCGTGGCAGAAGACCGGCCCGCTCAACGACCCGAAGACGTTCGAGGCCATCCAGCCGACGATCCTGGTGCACTCGGAGAAGCGGCTGCAGATCCTCTGCCGCAGCCGCCAGCGGGTGGTCACGGAGTCCTGGTCCGACGACGCCGGCGCGACCTGGGGCCCGATGACGGCGACGACGCTGCCCAACCCGAGCGCCGGCATCGACGCGCTGCGCCTGGCCGACGGGCGCTTCCTGCTCGTCTACAACCCGACGCCGGGCAGCCGCTCGCGGCTCGAGCTCGCGGTTTCGCGCGACGGGAAGAGCTGGAGGAGCGTCGCGACGCTGGAGAACGGGGCGGGGGAGTATTCGTACCCGGCGCTGATCCAGTCGGGCGATGGGCGGGTGCACGTGACATACACGTGGCGGCGGGAACGGATCAAGCACGTCGTGGTGGATCCGACGCGGCTCGGGACGCGCAACGAACAAACCTGGGGGGGCTCCTATGCCGCCCCCCCAGACCCCCCCGCTGACTAGAGCGCGGCGATCGTCTCGAGCTTTTCGCGCTGTCCGAGCCGCCAGAAGCGGCGCGTCTCGCGGGACAGCTCCTCGCGGCTTCGACGCTTCAGGTAGTGCGACTCGAGCCAGCCGCAGTAGCGGTTCGCGAGCCGCGAGGCCTCGTGGTAGCGCTCCGAGCTCTCGGCCGACAGCCCGGCCACGAGCTCGTAGCGTGCGAAGAGCGTCTGCCGCAGCCGCTCCGAGAGCGCGCCCTCCTCGCGCAGGCCGAAGAAGAAGAGCGCTATCAGGTACTTGTCTACCTCGCCCTGCAGCTCGAGCTCGAGCTGCGTCACCGGGCGGTCGCTGCGGGCGCGGAACAGCACGTAGAGAAAATGGCTGACCTCTTCCGTCAGCGTCGTGAACGGGCCGAGGTTCGAGCCGTCGATCCGCTCGCGCGGGTCGGCGCGCTCGAGGCCCGCGCCCACCGAGGCGTCGAGCACCACGCCCACGCTCACCTCGTCTCCCTGCTGCGCGACGAGCGTGCGGCTGCCGCCGCCCGGGAAGCGGCGCGCCTCGTCGAGCGGCATCAGATAGTCCGTCACCGGCGGCTCGGGCTCGAGCGCGTAGAGCGATTCCAGGCGCCGTTGCACGCACACGGCGATCTCGCCGACGCGGCCGTGGCTCGCCGGCTCCGTCGCGGTCAATGCCTCTGGCTCCCCGACGGTGCCACGGGGTTGATGCCGTGCTCCACGAGCAGGGCCGCGGCGCGCGCGCTGCCGGTGGCGAGCCAGCGCTCGTAGAGGCGGACCACGGAGAGCGGCGTCTGGATCCGGGTCTTCTCGGAGACCTCGCCGAGGACGTCCACGAACTGGAGGAAGCGCCCGGAGAGCTCGTTGAACACCGAGGTGCCCGCGGGATCCTCGCGCTCGTGCTCGCGCCCGAGCCGCGCGTAGGCCAGGCCGCCCAGGCTCGCGTAGTAGCGGACGTCCCCGGAGCCGCCCGGCAGGCTCTCCGCGAAGAAGCCCGAGACGAAGAGCGCCGTGTCGGCGGTGGAGCGCAGCCGCACCACCCGTTCGAAGCTCGGGGCGCTCAGCGCGCGCGCGTACATCAGCGCGAGCGGCGTCTCGTCGAAGCCCGACTCCGAGCTGGGCAGGCGCTCGCCTCTCGCGAAGCCGGCGAGCAGGCTGACGAGGTAGTGCTCCGTGAACTGCGACGTCGAGACCCGTTGGTGCTGCATCGCGGTGAGCAGCTGGTCCCGGAAGAACAGCGCCGGCGTGTTCTCGCTCACAACCTCAGGCACGGGATACCTCCCTCCCGAAGCGTCTTGCCCGCAACTCATGCACGAAGCGTGCACGCGGGTCGCTGGCGCCCGCGAAGGACCTGGGCTGTCTCGACTTGCAGGCCGGGGAAGGCGTGGGCGGGCCGCCGCCGCAACGGCTTTTTGTGTCATCAAGAGTGACAGTGAGTGTCGCGCCGGCGTCAACGAGTGTCAGCGCTCGCCACCACCGAGCGCTCGTGGCGCCCGAGTGCCAGCGCGCGAACGCGTGCCCGCGGGTGTCACGGCCGGCGCGCGCCGATCGCGAAGAGGTCGCGCTCGCCGCGCACCAGCAGCAGCCCGCCCGCGATCGCGGGCGTCGCCATCAGCGGCTGGCCCATCGGGTTGCGTCCGAGGAGTGCGAACGCCGGCCCCGCCTTCACGACCAGCACGTCGCCGTCCTCGCTCGGCAGGTAGAGCTTGCCGTCGGCAGCCACGGGCGACGCGCTGAACCCGCTCGTGATCTCCGGCAGCCGCTGCTCGTAGCGCAGCTCGCCCGTGCGCAGGTCGTAGCACGAGAAGATGCCCTGGTTCTTGAGCACGTAGAGGTGCCCGCCGTAGACGATCGGCGTGGGCATGTAGGAGCCGGCGTTGAGGCGTGTCCAGACGACGCTGCCGCCGGACGTGGCCCCCTCCGGCAGCGTGATGTCGCCGCGGGCGCCCGGCTTCACCACGAAGATCGGCGCGTTCGGCCGCCGACCGCTCATCACCACGATCAGCCCGCCGTCGAACACCGGCGTCGGCGCCGTGATGTTCGAGCTGCGGCCGAGGCGCCACAGCTCCTTCCCCGTTTCCGGGTCGTAGCCCCGGATGAACTTCGGCGCGTTCGTGACGAGCTCGGCCGCGTCGGCTCCCGAGCCGGGATAGACGGTCGGCGTCGCCCAGGACGGCAGCTCGTCGCGCGAGGCCTTCCAGGCGACCTCGCCGTCCGCGAGCCGCAGGGCGATCAGGAACGAGTCCTTCTGCTGGTCGCACTGCACGATCACCAGATCCTTGTAGAGGATCGGCGAGCTGGCGGTGCCCCACTCGTAGCTCGCGTCGTCGTAGGCGCCCACGTCGAGCCGCCCGAGGTCGCGCGTCCACGTCAGGTTTCCGGCGAGGTCGTAGACGTAGAGACCCTGCGAGCCGAAGAACGCGGCGACGTAGCGCCCGTCGGTGGCGGGTGTCGCGTTCGCGTACGTCGCCTTGATGTGGCGCTTCTCCTTCGGCACGCCGGTGTAGGCGGTCCGCTCCCACTGGAGCTTTCCCGTGCGCCTGTCCAGGCTCAGGAGCTGCCACTTGTGCTCGGTGACGTCCTCGGACGCGGTGCCGGCGCCGTACAGCCCCGGCTTGAACGTGGCGTCGGGGCGGGACGAGATGGCCGTGGTGACGAACACCTGGTCGCCCCACACGACGGGGCTCGAGTGCGCGAGGCCGGGAATGCGCGTCGTCCACAACAGCCCTTTGCCGGAGGCTCCGTCCCACGCGTCGGGGAGGTTCGCGCCGTCCGCGACTCCCGCTGCATGCCGCCCGCGGAACTGTGGCCAGGCGGCAGCGCCTGTCTCGGGCGAGCCGGGCGCTGCGTTCCCGGCATCGCCGCAGAGCGCGAGCACGACCAACGCCGTTTGGATCCGCATCGTTCTCTGAGACCTCCGGGACGAGTCTAGCGCGCGTGGCCGTGTCGTCGCGCGTGCGCCGGCTGGCGCCGCTCGAACTGCCCGTCGCGCTCGGCGTATCCGAGCGCGCCGAGCACGGCCGGGAGCTCGTCTTCACGGCAGCCCAGGATGCCCGGAAGCTCGCGCGGCGGGACGAAGCGGCCGGTGCGCGAGAGGCGCGAGACGAGCGCCGCGGCGCGCTCGAGGCGGTCGAGCCGGATGACGCGCGGGCCCGCCGGGAAGTAGCCGCAGGCCAGGAAGAACCCGGCGGGCCGGGAGGCGTCGTTCGCGGCCGAGGGGATGCCTTCGGGTCCGATCTCGGGCATCGTGCCGGCGCGGACGCCGAAGAGCCGGGCGCGCAGGCGCATCGGCTCCGCCCGCTGCAGGGCCGGAAGGAACACGGCCAGCCGGCCGAGGCTCACGCCCAGACCGGCGAGGGCCTTGCGCTCCTCCACGCTCAGCGCGTTCACCTGCTTCGCCACCTGCCGCCGCGCCACGGCCCCCAGCCCCTCGGCGAGCGCGAACGCGAGCCCGCGCGCGGCGCCCGGGGGAGCCTGCTCCGAGAGAGCCAGCAGGGGAGCGAGGGCGGCGCGCACGTGATTCTCGAGCCACGCGGCGAGGCGGCGCCGCACGCGCTCCTTGAGCGGGGCGTCGAGCAGGTCCGAGCCCAGCACCTCGACGCGCGGCGCGAGCGCGCTCTCGCCGGCCACGAGCGTCGCGACCGCGGCGCGCCGAAAGTGCAGCTCGGCGCCGGGGCCCAGCGAGAAGGCGGCGTCCGGCGCGCACTCGAGCTCCTGCACCTGCGCCCGGACGAGATCGCGAAGGGCGCGGTTCGCGGCGGCGCGGAGCACGCGCGAGCCCTCGCTCGCGTCGACGTCCGGCCGGAAGCGAAAGCCGCGCAGCTCGCCGGCGCGCAGGCCCTGCACGAGGACCTCGCCGTCGCTCGTCACGCTCGTGACCAGCTCGGAGGGATCGTGGCGTGCGATCACCGTGCCGGCGCGGTCCACGAACTCCTGCGTCAGCCGCTCGTGCAGCGTGTCCGACAGCCGATCCTCCACCTGGCGCGTGCGCTCCTGCCAGGAGCGGGCGTCGGGGACCCAGGCGGCCCGGTGCGAGATATAGGTCCAGGTGCGGATCGCCGCGATACGCGCGAGCAGCGCCTCGAGGTCGCCTTCAGCCCGGTCGAGGGCCGAGACGTTGGCGTTCAGGAAGTCCTCGGGGATGCGGCCCGCCGGCGCGCGCAGGAAGCGGAACACGCGCGACAGCAGCCGCGTGTGCGCTTCGGTCAACACGCTCTGGAAGTCCGGCACCTGGCAGACCTGCCAAAGCAGCTCGACCGACTCGCGCTCGCGGGCCAGCGCCATCGCGTCGGCGTCCTGCACCAGCGCGGCGAGCGCGCGCTGGTCCTCGGCGTTCCGCATGCGCACCAGGAAGGGATGCGGGGGCTGGCGCTCGAGGCTGCCGAGGAGAGCGAGCGGCGAGAAGAAGTCCAGGTCGTCCGTCCGCCATTGCGCGTGGGTGAGCGGCGCGAAGCGGTGCGACTCGACCGCTTCGACCAGCTGACGGTCCAGCGGGCCGAGCTCGGCCGTCGCCGCGAACTGGCCGTCGCTCTCGTGACGCCCGGCGCGCCCTGCGATCTGGCCCACCTCGGCAGGCGTGAGCGCGCGCGGCCCCACGCCGTCGAACTTGCGCAGGCCGGTGAACACCACGTGGTCGATGTCCAGGTTGAGCCCCATGCCGATCGCGTCGGTCGCCACCAGGTGGTCGACGTCCCCGGCCTGGTAGAGGCCGACCTGGGCGTTGCGCGTGCGCGGCGAGAGCGCGCCGAACACGAGCGCGGCGCCGCCCCGCTCACGCCGCAGCCGCGCCGCGACCTCGTAGAGATCGCGGACGGAGAAGACGATCACGGCCGCGCGGCGCGGCAGCTTGTCGAGCCGCTTGGGCTCCGCGTAGCGGAGCGTCGAGAGCCGGGGCCGGCTGGTGAACGCGGCGTCCGGCAGCAGCTTCTGGATCAGCGGGCGGACCGTGTCGGCGCCGATCAGCCAGGTCTCGAGCCTGCCGCGCGCGTTCTCGATGCGGTGCGTGAACACGTGGCCGCGCTCGCGGTCCGCGGCCAGCTGGACCTCGTCCACCGCGACGAAGTCCGTGCGCCGCTCGAGCGGCATCGCCTCGACGGTGCACATCCAGTAGGCGGGGCGCTCCGGCACGATGCGCTCCTCGCCTGTGACGAGCGCCACCGCGTCCCTGCCGCGCTGCGCCACGACGCGGTCGTAGTTCTCGCGCGCCAAGAGCCGCAGGGGAAAGCCGATCATGCCCGTGGCATGACCCAGCATTCGCTCGATCGCCAGGTGAGTCTTGCCGGTGTTGGTGGGGCCCAGAAGGGCGGTGACCGGGCGCTGCATGGTCCGCCCGGAGCACGGGCTGGAGCTCGACTCTAACCCAAAGTGGTTCGAGCGAGCTTCAGTCCGCGCGGCCGAGCGCGCGGAGCTGGTGGAAGTGCGCGGCGACCGCCGCGCGGAACGACGGGTGAGAGGTGTAGCGCACGCCGAACTCGCGGCAGGTGGCCTCGACGACGGGCGCCATGCCGGGGTAGTGGAGGTGGCAGACCTGCGGGAAGAGGTGGTGCTCGATTTGCAGGTTGAGGCCGCCCACGTACCAGCCCAGCAGCCGGTTGCCGCGCGCGAAGTCCACGGACGACTGCACCTGGCGCGTGGCCCACGAGCCGAGCGCGCGGCCCGTCTCGGCCTCGGGCACGCAGTGCGCCAGCTGGAACACGACACTCAGGATGATACCGGCCACCGCGGAGACCAGCAGGTAGATCCCGAGCACGTTCCAGAACGAGTGGAAGAGGAGCGGCACGACGAACGCCAGGCCGAAGAAGGTGAGCTTGCCGCCGAGGAAAACGACGAGCTCGATTCCGCGGGGCCGTGGAAACGGGCGCCCGCTCATGTTCCCGCGCAGGAGCGTCGCGAAGTCGTCGACGAGCTGCCACTTGATCGCGAGAAAGCAGTAGAGCGGCCACATGTAGAGGTGCTGATAGCGGTGGTAGAAGCGCCGGGGCTGCTCGGGCGAGAGCCGGGCGAGCGTGCCCGTGTCGATGTCGTCGTCGACGCCTTCCAGGTTCGGCCAGGTGTGGTGCAGCACGTTGTGCTTGCGTTGCCAGACGAACGAGCTGCCGCCCAGGAGGTCGAGCGACCGCGCCATCCAGCGGTTGACGGCCGGACGCGTCGAGAACGAGCCGTGCGAGCCGTCGTGCTGGACGTTGAAGCCGATGCCGCCGATCGCGAGCGCCAGCGAGACGGCCAGCGGCACGGCCTGCCAGGCGTTCTGCGCCGCGAACACGAGCAGCCCATAGGACGCCGCCAGCCAGAGGAACAACAGGGCCGTTTTCAGGAAGATGGCCGGCAGGCCGCGCACCGGCCCGTGCGACGCAAGGTGCTCGCGAACGCGGACGCGCAGCGTCTCGTGAAACCCCTCGTCCCGGCCGTAGCCCTCGCTCTCGACCGCGACTCTCGCCTCAAGCTGCGTGCTCATCGGGGCTCGATGGTAGCAACTCTCGTCCCGGCTTTCTGCAGGCGCCGAATCACCAACTTGGACTTGCGCGAGCCAACGAGTCGGACGCGAAAATCGTTCAACCTACTGAATTTGGATAAGTTATGGAGATCAAACGTGGTGAGCTTCGCCATGCGAGGAGCGCTCGTGGAGGGGATGTCGCACTAATATGACGCGAACCCGCTATTTGAGCAGCGGCAGCAGGTCCGTGACCGAGTCCTGCTGCGGGTAGGGCAGCCCCAACATGCGGCCGAGGGCCCAGGCGATGTCCTCGGGGCCCGTCTCGACGTCGCGCGGGCCCGGCCTGACGCCGGGGCCCATGAAGACGACCGGAACGTGACGGTCGTAGTCGTGCGGTGAGCCGTGGCCGGTGCCGCCGACGTAGCCGCCGAGGTACACGTACGGCTTGAGGCGCGCCATGAGGTCGCCGGAGCGCGAGGCGAAGAACGCGCGCTGGTGCCGATCGAAGAACGGGTCGTCCGGGGGCGGCGGGCCCATCAGCTGGCGCGGCGTGTAAACCGCGTCGAAGAAGCCCGTCGCCAGCAGCGCCTCGCGCGTGGCCGACTCGACCGCCTCGAGCTTCAGCCCCTGGCGCGCGACGGCTTCGCGGTCGAACACGTAGTCGAACGGATCGGGGTCGGCGAAGAGCCCGCTCGCGCCGGGGAAGCGCGCAGCGAGCGCCTTCTCGACCGCCTCGTGCACCTCGGTCGCGCTCCCGCGCCGGGCGTCGATGCCCTTCGCCTTCAGGACTTCGACGAGCGGCAGCGCCCCGTGGTCCGACGACAGCACGAACAGGACGCGGCCACGGCCGGCCCGCGCCTCGGCTTCGTCCAGCAGCCGGCCGAGTGTGCGGTCGAGCCGCAGCAGATTGTCCATCTGCTCCTGGCTGTCGGCGCCGTAGGTGTGGCCGATCACGTCGGTCGCGGAGAAGCTGACGGTGAGAACGTCCGTCTGCTCGTCGCTGCCCAGGTCGTGGCCGCGCATCGCGGCGATGGCGAAATCGAGCAGGATCTCGTCGGCGAACGGCGTGCGCCGCAGGTCGTCGTAGAAGCCGAACGACGGGGGCGCGCTGCGGATCCGGTGCGGGAACACGACGTCCTTGCGGTCCCACTCGCCGTCGACAGCGTCCTCGCCGGCGTAACGCAGGTACGTGGCAGGGTCGGGCAGCAGCCGCTCCCAGCTCCGACCCGCGTGGCCGTCGGCGAGCTTGCGCGCGTTCCACTGGTCGAGCCAGCGCGGCGCCTGGTCCATGTACCAGCTCGACGTGACGAAGCCTCCGTTGGACGTCTCGTACCAATAGGCCGCGTCCGCCCGCCGCCCGCTCGGCAGGATCGCCGAGCGGTCCTTGAAGGAGACGCCGACCACGCGCGAGCCGGGGGAGTGAGCCTTCAGCATGTCGCCGACAGTGAAGCCGTTGAAGTACGCGGGTGACGCGGCGAGCCCCACGCCGCCCAGCACGCGTACCGCCGAGTCGCCCACGACGTTCACGCTCCGCCGTAGCGTCCGGTCGTACCAGTTGTTGCCCACGATGCCTGAGCTGCGCGGCGAGCGCCCCGACATCAGCACCGAGTGGCCGGGGCCGGTCGCCGTGCTGGCGTGCCGGTAGAAGGCACGCGTGAAGACGGCGCCCTGGTCCTGAAGGCGCTTGAAGCCCGCCTCGTAGAGCGGCCGGAAGCGATCCAGGTAGTCCGCGCGCATCTGGTCCACGGCGATGAACACCACGAGCCGTGGCCTCGCGAGTGGACGGGGCTCGGGCTGGGCCGCGACGGCCGTCGCGGTGACCGAGACGAGGGCCAGGCTGCGGCAAACGAATCCGACGCCTTTCTTCATCGAGTGGGGGCTCCTTGCTCGTGGAGCCTCGATTCTACCCGCGGGGCGCGGGTTGTCAGGAGCCGCCCGCGGGCGGATCGTGACGGCCAAAACGCTCGTATATAGTGTTCTGGTGAGCGTCGAGAGCACGGGCGGCGTCGCGGTGGAGCAGACCGAGGTCGGCAGCTACTTCGTCGCCAACTACCCGCCGTTCTCGGTCTGGACGAAGGAGGCCCTCGCCTCCGCGGCTCGGCCTGCGCTCGCGAAACCTCCCGCGCCCGGCCTGCCGCTGGGCCTCTACCTGCACATTCCCTTCTGCCGCAAGCGCTGCCACTTCTGCTATTTCCGCGTCTACACCGACAAGAACGCCCGCGACGTCGCCCATTACCTCGACACGCTGGTGCGCGAGTGGGAGCTGTACCTGCGCGAGCCCGCGATCGCGGGGCGCGAGCTCGACTTCGTGTACTTCGGAGGCGGCACGCCGTCCTTCCTGTCGACGGCGCAGCTCGAGAGCCTGGTGGGCCGGCTGTCCGCACTCACGCCCTGGGCGAACGCCGAGGAGATCACCTTCGAGTGCGAGCCCGGAACGCTCACCCCCGGCAAGCTCGAGGCGATCCGAGGCATGGGCGTGACGCGCCTGAGCCTGGGGATCGAGAACTTCGACGACCGGATCCTCGAGATCAACGGCCGCGCGCACCGATCGGCCGAGATCTTCACGGCCTACGAGAAGGCGCGCAAGCTCGAGTTTCCGCAGGTGAACGTCGACCTGATCGCCGGAATGCTGGGCGAGACCGACGCGAACTGGCAGGCGTGCGTCGGCAAGACGCTCGAGCTCCAGCCGGACAGCGTCACGATCTACCAGATGGAGCTGCCCTTCAACACCACGATCAGCCGGGACCTGATCAAGGGCACGCACGTCTTCGAGGAGCCCGTGGCGGACTGGGCGACCAAGCGGCGCTGGGTGGCCGAGGCGTTCGAGGCGCTCGAGGCCGCGGGGTACCACGTCGGCAGCGCCTACACGGCCGTCAAGGACCCGTCGCGGACGCACTTCGTCTATCGCGACCGCCTCTGGCAGGGCGCCGACCTCGTGGGGCTCGGCGTGGCCTCGTTCGGGCACGTGAACGGCGTGCACCTCCAGAACCACGACACGTGGGAGGTCTACAACACGGTGGTGGGCCGCGGCGAGCTGCCGACGAGCCGCGCCTACCGGCCGAGCCACGAGGAGCGTGCGATCCGCGAGCTGGTGCTCCAGCTCAAGCGCGGCTCGATCCGGCCGGCCTACTTCCGCGACAAGTACGGGCTCGAGGTGCTCGAGCGGTTCCGGGAGCCGCTCGCGGAGCTCCAGGCCGAAGGCTACGTGAGCCGCGCCGACGCCGAGCTGGTGGCGCTCACGCGCGAAGGGCTGCTGCGCGTCGACGTGCTGCTGCCGCGCTTCTTCCTTCCCGAGCACCAGGGAATCCGTTACACCTAGCGGCTCGCCGAGCCGCGAGGTTCACACTCCTGGGGGCAGGAACGGACGCCGCGCGATGCAACACAGGGTCAAAGGCGTCGGAAGGCTCGTGCCCTATCCTCTCGACGTCGTCTACGCGCAGGCGGGCATCGCGCCGCCGCGGGCGCGCGCGATCGCGCCGGCGCGGATTCCGCCGCCCTACCGCTCGCTGCTGGTTCACGAGAACGACATGACGCTCACGCTCGAGGCGCACTTCGGCGGCCCCGTGACGCTGCGGGCGCTCTCGACCTTCCGCGAGCGGCGCTCGTACTACCGGCGCGTGCTGCTGGTGCAGGAGTACTCGGCGCGGCCGGTCGAGATGGGGGCGATCCGGATCGACCTGATGGCGTTCCAGCCGAGAGTCCGCACGCGGATCCTCGCGAACCGCGTGCCGCTCGGCCGGCTGCTGCGCGACGGCGGAGTCGACTTCCGCAGCCGGCCGAAGGTGTTCCTGGCGGTCACACCCAACCCCGAGATGATGGGCGTATTCTGGATGCGCGAGCCGCGCACGCTCTACGGCCGCCAGACCGAGATGACTATAGACGGCCGCAAGATCGGCGACATCGTGGAGATCCTGCCCCTTGTCTAGCGCCCCGGTTTTCGAGCATCGGCTGACGCGCCGCGTCCAGTTCCACGAGACCGACGCGGCAGGCGTCGTCCACTTCAGCCGCTACTTCGTCTACGTCGAGGAGGCGGAGCACGGGCTCTGGCGCTCCGCCGGCCTGAGCATCCACCCGAGGCAGGCCGACGTCGGCTGGCCGCGGGTGCACGCCTCGTTCGACTACCACCGGGCGCTGCGCTTCGAGGACGAGTTCGAGGCCTGGATCCGCATCGTCGCGATCGACGAGAAGACGATCTCCTACGTGTGCACGCTCTCGCGCGGGGATACGCGGATCGCGACGGGCCGACTCACGATCGCCTGCGCCACGCGTCAGCCGAACCAGCCCATGCGCGCGGCGCCCATCCCGCCGGAGGTCCTGTCGCGGCTCGCAGTGGCTCCGTCCACGGGCGCTGCCAAGAGGGACGAGTCGTGAGCGTCGCCGCGGCGCTGCCGACCGACGAGACGCTGGAGCGCGAGGCTCTCGCGTCGCTCCAGGGTGAGAGGCTCGGCCGGCTCGTCGGCCAGCTCGTCGGGCACAACTCCTTCTACACGCGCAAGCTCGAGGCCGCGGGCGTGCGCGCGGGCGAGCTGCGCTTCCCGCGCGACCTCGCCCGCCTGCCGCTCACCACCAAGGCCGAGCTGACGGCGGACCAGGCCGCGAATCCGCCCTGGGGCACCGCCCTCACCGAGCCGCTCGTCCGCTACACCCGCTACTGCCAGACCTCCTCCACCACGGGCAGCCCGCTGCGCTGGATCGACACCAACGAGAGCTGGCAGTGGCTGCTCGAGTGCTGGAAGACCGTCTACCGCGCGGCGCGCGTGGCGCCGGGCGACCGCGTGTTCTTTCCGTTCTCGTTCGGGCCGTTTCTCGGCTTCTGGGCCGCCTTCGACGCGGGATCCCAGCTCGGCGCGCACTGCATCCCGGGCGGCGGCATGACCAGCGCCGCGAGGCTGTCGCTGCTCGAGAGCCTCGAGGCCACGGTCGTCTGCTGCACGCCCACCTACGCGCTGCACCTCGCCGAGGTGGCGGCCGCCGAGGGCATCGGGCTGCGCGAGAGCCGCGTTCGCGTGCTGATCGTGGCGGGCGAGCCGGGCGGCAGCATCCCCGCGACGCGCGCGCGCATCGAGCAGGCCTGGGGCGCCCGCGTGATCGACCACCACGGCCTCACCGAAGTGGGGCCCGTCAGCTTCGAGTGCTGGGAGGCGCCCGGCTTCCTGCACCTCAACGAGGGCAGCTTCCTCTGCGAAGTGCTCGACCCCGAGACGCTGCTTTCCGTCCCGGACGGCAGCCGCGGCGAGCTGGTGGTCACGAGTCTCGGCCGCGCCGCGAGCCCGATGCTGCGCTATCGCACCGGCGACGTCGTCGTGCGCCGCTCCGAGCCCTGCGCCTGCGGCCGCAGCTGGGCGCGGCTCGAGGGCGGGATCCTGGCGCGCGCCGACGACATGGTGAACGTGCGCGGCGTGAACGTGTACCCGGCCGCGATCGAAGCCGTGGTGCGCGGGTTTCCAGAGATCGCCGAGTTCCGGTCCACCGTGTCGCGCAGCCACGAGATGCGCGTGCTGACGGTCGAGATCGAGGCTCTGGCAGGCGCCGCCGTCCCGGAGGACCTGGCTGCGGCGGTCGCCCGTCGCCTGCGCGAGGCGCTCGGGCTGAACGTCCACGTCAAGGGCGTGTCGCCCGGCGCGTTGCCGCGCTTCGAGATGAAGGCGCGGCGTTTCCTGGTGGAGGAAGAGAGTCGATGACGAGCACGCGCAACGGGTCGTCCGATCCCGACGTCGTGGTGGTCGGGGGCGGGCCCGCCGGGTCCACGACGTCCACGCTGATCGCACAGCAGGGCTACACGGTCCAGCTCTTCGAGCGCGAGCGTTTCCCGCGCTTCCACATCGGCGAGTCGCTGATCCCCGAGACCTACTGGGTCCTCAAGCGGCTGAACATGCTGCCCAAGATGCAGCAGAGCCACTTCGTGAAGAAGTACAGCGTGCAGTTCGTCAACGCCAACGGCAAGCTGTCGGCGCCCTTCTACTTCTGGGACAACAAGCCGCACGAGTGCTCGCAGACCTGGCAGGTGGTGCGGAGCGAGTTCGACAAGCTGATGCTCGACAACGCGCGCGAGCACGGCGTCGACGTTCACGAGGCCACGCGCGTCGTCGACGTGCTGATGGAGAACGGCCGCGCCACGGGCGTGCGCGTGAAGGGCGAGGACGGGGTCGAGCGCGAGGTGCGCGCGAAGGTGGTGGTGGACGCGAGCGGCCAGGTAGGGCTGCTGCAGAACCGCCTGCGCCTGCGCGTCTGGGACCCCGTGCTCAACAAGGGCGCCATCTGGACCTACTGGCAGGGTGCCTACCGCGACCAGGGCAAGGACGAGGGCGCCACGATCGTGATCCAGACCCCGAGCAAGAACGGCTGGTTCTGGTACATCCCGCTCCACGACGACACGGTGAGCGTGGGCGTCGTCGCGCCCTTCGACTACCTGTTCAAGGGGCGCGGCCCGTACGCCGCGACCTACGAGGAGGAGGTCGCGGCCTGCCCGGCCGTCGAGGAGCGCGTCTCGAAGGCGAAGCGCGTCACCGGCCACTTCGCGACCAAGGACTACTCGTACCGCGCCACCGAGGTGGCGGGCGACGGCTGGGTGATGGTGGGCGACGCCTTCGGCTTCCTCGACCCGCTCTACTCGTCGGGCGTGCTGCTCGCGCTGCGCTCGGGAGAGCAGGCGGCCGACGCGATCTGCGAGGGCCTCGCGAAGGGCGAGACCTCGAAGGCCCAGCTCGGCAAGTGGGGCCCCGGCTTCAACCAGGGCGTCGACCGGATGCGTCGGCTGGTGTGCGAGTACTACGACGGCTTCAGCTTCGGCCGCTTCGTCAAGAGCTTCCCGCAGCTGCGCGGCAAGGTCACGGACCTGCTGATCGGCGACCTCTTCACCGACAAGGTCGACGAGGTCTGGCAGCCGATGGAGTCGCTCTACGAGCCGGGCAAGCAGCCGATCCCGCGCTGGAACGCGGGCACGCCCGTCGACCAGGCCGTGGACAAGGCCAACGAGCTCTTCCTGCCCGAAGGCCGCCGGCCGTAGTCCCGGATCATTCGCGGGCCGGTCGGTAGCGCCGCGAATGATCCGGTCCTGGTTCGTCGGCGTCACGCCGTCGGGGCGCTCTCGAGCTTCACCGCGCGATAGCCGCCCCTCGCGCGGAAGTAGGCGAAGAGCGCGCCGAACACGAAGGTCAGGATCACGGGCAGCACGGCGACCGCGCGCAGCGCGGCTCCCGCACCGGCCTCGTCGAAGCGCGCGCCCATGATCGGCAGCACGAGCGCGATGCACAGCATGCCCGCGCCGCCCATGAGCGCCAGGAGCAAGGCGCCGCCCTTGGGGAAGAGCTCCGACGTCACCCCGAGCATGGTCGGCCAGTAGTAGGTCTTGCCGACGCCGAAGAGCGTCGCGGCGAGAAGCGCGACGGCCGGCGAGGTGCCCGCCTGCAGGCCGCCCAGCCAGTAAAGGCCCAGGAACGACAGCACCGAGCAGACCGCGAGCACCGCGAACGGCGAGATGCGATGGGCGATCCCACCGAAGAAGAAGCGCAGCACGAACATGAGCCCCGCGGTGTAGATCAGGAACCACACGCCCTGCAGCCCCGTGAGCTCCTTCATGATCGACGGGAACCACTGGTCGGGGCCGAGCTCGGTGGCGGCCGTCAGCCACATGCAGACGAAGAGCAGCAGGAACAGCGGGTTGGCGGCCTGGCGGAACATCTCGCCGGTCGAGACGTTCGAGGCGACGCGCTCGGTGCGCGGGTACTGCTGGCCCAGGATCATCGCGAGGTAGACGACGGCTGGGACGATGATCGACGCGAGCTTCACCTGCCAGCTCGCGCCTGCCGCCGTGAGCGCGAGCGCCGTGAGCCCGCCCACGATCATGCCTCCCGGCCACCACGCGTGGAGCACGTTGAGCTTGTGCGTCTTGTCTTCGTTGAAGATCGTGGCGACGAGCGGGTTGATCACACCCTCGACGAGGCCCTGCGACAGGCCCATGGCGAGGAAGCCCGCGTACAGCAGGGTGGTCCCCGTCGAGTCGAAGATCGAGGCGACCGGGCCGTCCGGCCGCGGTGCTACGAGCACCATCAGCACCCCGCCGATGTAGCCCAGGCTCGAGACGACGTGTAGCAGGCGCATGCCGACGGCGTCGACGACCGCGCCGCTCGCCAGGATCGCGAGCGTGAAGCCCCAGAAGGCCGGCCCCCACACGAGCCCCATCTGCTCCTTGGTGAGGTGGAACGCGGCCGAGAGGTCGGCCTCGATGTCGCCGCGGATCGCGAACACCATCGAGGTGGTGAGCAGGGACAGGCAGCTCGCGACGAAAAGGCGCCGGACGTTCATGGTCTCCTCCTCCAGGGCTCGAGCACGGTCTCCTCTAGGGTTTCAGCACCGCCTTCAGCAGCGATCCCTCGGCCATCCCCTCGAAGCAGGAGCGCCAGTCCCCGAGGCCGGCCACGCGGCTGATGAACGGCCGCACGTCGAGCTGGCCCGAGGCCAGGAGGCGCAGCACGCGCTCCCAGATCGGCCAGTTGTGGCTGAAGCTCCCCTGCAGCGTCACGTTCTTCTGCACGAGCGGGTCGATCGAGAAGCCGAGGGGCTGCGGCCCCCAGCCGACCTTGCAGACCGTGCCCGCGGGCCGCACCCACGCGAGCGCCGACGCGAGGGCGCTCGAAGCGCCCGCCGCGTCGATCACGACGTCGGCGCCCCCGCCGTCGCCCAAGCCGCGCAAGAGCTCCATCGGGTCGCTCGCGCCCAGCTCCAGGGCGTGGGTGGCGCCCGTCTCGAGTGCCGTCGCGAGGCGCGACCGGTCGCGCGCCGTGCCCGCGACCATCACCGCTCCCGCCCCGCAGAGGCGCGCCATCTGGGCGCAGAGCAGCCCGATCGGCCCGGGGCCGATCACGACCACGACGTCGCCGGGTCTCACGCGCGCGTTGCCCACGACGGCGTTGTAGGCGACGCAGCACGGCTCGGTGTACGCGGCCACCTCCGTCGCGAGCTCGTCCGGCATCCGGTGCAGGCAGCGGGCGGGGACGCGCACGTAGCTCGCCATGCCGCCGTCGCGCGCGTTGCCGAAGCCGCGGCGGTGCGGGTCGAGGTTGTAGAGCCCGGCGCGCGCCTGCGGCGAGTCCTCGTCGATCTCGGCCGCCGTCTCGCTCACCACCCTGTCGCCCTCACGGAAGCGCTTCACGCCGGGGCCGAGCGCCGCGATCTCGCCGCAGAACTCGTGGCCCAGCACGACCGGCACGTTCGCCGGCCAGGACTGCGTGTTGTGGAACGTGTGGACGTCGCTGCCGCAGACGCCGACCGCGGCCACGCGCAGCAGCACCTCGCCCTCGGCCGGCGCGGGGACAGGGACCTCGCGCAGCTCGACGCCGCCTTCGCGCAGGGCGTAGTGGACGACCGCGGGCATCGACGTCATGCCTGGCCTCCCTTCACGTTCGCCACGAAGCGCTCGATCGTCTCGAAGAGGCGCTCGCGGTCGGCGCCGGGCGTGAGGGTGTCGTCCGCGATCGCGAGCGGCGCGCCGATCACGACGAGCGGCGCTCCGAGCCGCGGGCAGCGCGCGGCCTGCTCGATCGAGAGCCCGCCGACCGCCTGCAGCGGGAGCGAGGTTGCGGAGCGCACCGGCGCGAGGTCGTCGAGCGGCGACGCGCCCCTCTGCGCGTGACGCTCGTCGTAGCCGGTGTGGACGATCACGACGTCGACGCCCGCCTGCTCCATCTTGCGCGCCATGGCGGGCTTGTCGGGGCAGAGCATCACGTCGCCCATCACGCGGCCGCCGTGCTCGCGCGCCGCGCGCACCGCTTCGTAGAGCGTGTGCTCGTGCGCCTGGCCCATCACCACCACGAACGTCGCGCCGGCCGCGTACATCATCCCGGCCTCGTGGTAGCCCGCGTCCATCGTCTTGACGTCGGCGACGATCGGGTGGCGGGGATGGCGCGCGTGCAGCGCGCGCACGGCGTGGGCGCCCTCCGCCAGCAGCAGCGGCGTCCCGACCTCGATCCAGTCGACGCCGGCCGCGACCGCGATCTCGGCGGTGGCGAGCGCCTCTTCGAGGGTCGTGAGGTCGAGCGAGATCTGGACCTTCGGCGTCCCGTCCCACCACGGCGTCGTCAATTCAGGCCTTTGACCTGCGACGGGTCGCTGAGCGGCCCGACGGGGAACTGCTCGAGCTCGAGCACGGCGCCGCTGAAGGCCGCGGCGTCGTTCGAGGCGAGGAACAGGCACGCCTGCGCGACCTCCTCGGGCTTCAGCAGCTTCCCGTTCGGAAAGCTGCTGCCGGCCTTGTCCAGGAAGTCGGGCGGGTGGCCGAGCTTCGCCATGATCGCGCGCTCGCCGTCGCTGTCCATCCAGCCGACGTTCAGGCAGAAGACGCGCACGCGCGTGTACTTGAGCGCGTTCGCCAGGTTGCGCGAGGCCGTCTCGAGCGCGCCCTTGGTCGCGGAGTAGACGAGCAGCCGCGCCTCGCCGATGTAGGCGTTGATGCTGCCGATGTTGATCACGACCCCCTTGCGCTCCGTGAGCGAGGGCAGCGCGGCCTGAGCGAGCAGGAGCGGCGCCCGCAGGTTCAGGTGGAACTGACGGTCGAACTGCTCCGGCGTGAAGTCCAGGACGGTCGAGCGGTTCGTGTCCGCCGCGCTGTTCACGAGCACGTCGATCCCGCCGAAGGCCGAAAGCGCCGCCGCGGCCAGGCTCTTGCAGTCCTCGACCCGGGTGAGGTCGGACTCGTGGTAGCGGGCGGCCTCGCCCAGCTCGCGGGCGAGCGCCGCGCCCTTGTCGCGCGAGCGTCCGCTCAGCATCACGCGCGCGCCCTCGCGCACGAAGAGCCGCGCGATCGCGGCCCCCAGCCCCTGCGTGCTCCCCGTGACGACCGCCACCTTCCCCTCGAGCCGTCCGCTCATGCGTGTGCCTCCCGTGCGCTGCCGAAGTGAAGGGCCAGCTTGCCGCGCAGGAAGCGGGCGCTGTCCCGGAGGTTGGCCATGCCTTCCTCGATCGTGGGACCGTCGCCGTCCTCGATGCTGATCCAGCCCGTGTAGCCCGCCCGCGCCAGCGTCGCGAAGATGCGGTCGTAGTCGTTGAGCCCGCGGCCGATCACCCCGTGGCGCACGATGCGGGCGTAGCCGTGCCGGGGATCCTTCTCGAGCCGGCGCAGGTCCGCGTGCGTGCCGCCCTCGAGCGTGCGGTCGGAGGCCTGCATCGTGCCGAGGCGCGGCAGCACCCGCTCGAGGAGCTCATAGGGGTCCTCGCCCGCCACGACGCAGTTCGACGGGTCGTACTGCGCCTTGAGCAAGGGCGTGTCGACCGCGTCCAGGATCGCGAGGTAGAGCCGCTGGCCGAGCGCGAACTCCGGGTACTCCCAGAGGCCGTCCTTGTAGTGGTTCTCGATCGCCATCGTGATGCCGGCCGCCTGTGCGTGGGGCACCAGCTGCCAGAGGCAGTCGATCACCCAGCTGAGCGCCTCGCCCTCCTCGAGCCCCGGACGGTTCTGGCCCGAGAGCACGCGGCAGTAGCTGCCGCCGAGCTCGGCTGTCGCGTGGAAGAGCTCGCGAGTGCGCTCGACCTCCCGCCGGCGCAGCTCGGGATCGGCGTGCGTGAAGTCGGGGGAGTGGCACATCATGGGCAGCGCGAGACCGCGCGCCGCGGCTTCGGCGCGCACCTGCTTCAGGTAGTCGCTTTCGAGGGAGTCGAGGAACCGCGGGTAGAGCTCGACGCCGTCGAGCTCCAACTCCGAGGCGAGCTGGATCCAGCGGAAGACCGTCATCCGCCGGGCGACGATCGCGTCGAAGAAGCCCTTGGGAAAGGCCGCCAGCCGAGGCATGCGGGGCGCATCTTAACCGCAACGGCCGGCGGCCGACCCGGCGCTGGCGCTAGGGCGCGATGTACGGCACGTAGCCGGCGAGGACCTCGGCAATCGCGAGGACGGCGGGCTTGCGATTGCCCGGGTCGACGCGCGGCCGGGAGCCGTTGCGGATCTGGATCACCCGCTGCGCCGCGACCGACACGAACAGGAAGCGCTGTTCGAAGCCCCTGCCCACGGACGCGAGCACGGGCGCGTCGGCGTTCATCTCAACTCCTGCGCACCGGCGCGGGCTGGAGATCCTGGGGCCGTCGACGTGCGGTGCCGGACAGCTCTTCCCAGCCGGTCACGCTACCGTACTGGCAGAGCTTCTCCCGCTGCCCGCAGCGTATGCAGATTCTCTGTCGCGAGCTCGTCTGCATGCGATCGTGGCCCCACAGCCGGCACGTCAGCTTCTTCAACATCAGAGCGCTCGTCTCCGACGGGTTGGAACCGCACAGGCGCTACGCGCGCTCGGGACTCCCGGAACCACCACTTTAGGACCTGGTGCCGGCCCCAACTAATCGATTGTTCGGGCACGATCCATAGGAGTTGGCCGATACCGTGCGGCCGCGGGGCGGCGCGCGCGCGCAGGCCTCAGCCGAACAGCCTGCGTGCCCGTTCGGAGATGGCGATGACGGCCGGGTTGCGGAGCTTCCTGTCCACCGTGATCGCGTAGAAGCGCTGCTGGACGGTGGTCAGGCGTCCGACGAGCCGGACGCGATACTGTCGCCGTACCTCGGCCTCGATCGCCGACGGCATCGCGAACAGCCCCGCACCCGCCTGGCCGAAAGCGTCGATGAGCGCGCTGTCCTCGAAGGTGCCGACGACACGCGGTCGGATGCCGTGCCGCCGGAACCAGTCCTCGAGCGAGAGGCGCAGCCCGGAGTCCCCGCTCGGCAGCAGGAACGGCGCCCGGTCGAGTGAGCCCGGAAAGCGGCGACGGTAGAGCGCCGCCAGCCGTTCGCTTCCGAAGATCGACACGCCGCACTCGCCGAGCAGGTGGCTGTAGGCCCGCACCTTGACAGCCGGAGGGGCGGGCGTGTCGGCGAGGACCACGTCCAGGGCGTAGATCGCGAGCTCGGCCACGAGGCGCTCCGGCCGCTCGTGGACGCAGTCCAGCTGGATCGGATCGGGCAGCTCGAGGGCCGGCTCGAGGATCTGGTACGCGACCAGCTTGGGCACGACCATGGCCACTCCGACGCCCAGGCGCGTCGGCTGCGTGACCCGCCCCTTCACGGCCTGCTGCAGCTCACGACCCAGGGCGAAGATCTGGTCGGCGTATCGATAGACGGTGCGGCCGATGTCGGTGAGGACGAGCGTGCGTCCGGAGCGAGTGAGCAGCTTCTCCCCGAGCGCTTCCTGCAGCTCCCGGAGCTGGCCGCTGACAGTGGGCTGCGAGACGTTGAGCTTCTCGCTGGCCCGCGTTACGCCGCCTTCGCGAACCACCGTCCAGAACTGGAACAGGTGGTGATGGTTGAGCGCGGCCACGCCAGACGATACATCAAGCGGGGCGATGAGCCCGAAAATGACGACGCCCGGGGCCGTGAGGCCCCGGGCGTGTGGATGCGAGTCGCGGAGCTAGCGGGCGAGGGTCACGTTCGCGGCGCGGGGCCCCTTGGGGCTCTCCGTGATCTCGAACTGAACCTTGTCACCCTCGTTGAGCGTGCGAAAGCCCTCGGCCCTGATCTCCGAGTGGTGGACGAAAACGTCCGGACCACCCTCGTGCGACAGGAAACCGAAACCCTTGGACTCGTTGAACCACTTGACCGTGCCTTGAACCATGTACGTGCGGCCTCCTAAGCCTCGTGCCTAGCAGAGTCGTCACCTGCGCGCTCAAAAAGCCAAAGCCGCCCACCGTGGGCGGCTCCATTCCGCAACGCCAGAGCAACGGCCAACTATGCATCTGACACCCTAGCAGAGGCGCTCGGGAATGGCAAGGACCTGAGCTTCCGCTAGGGCGCGCAGCGCCTCACGACCTGGCGCGTGATGTCGTGGCTCGTGGGCGGGTTCTCGCCGAGTCCGAGCGTGTGGAGCAGCTCGTGGATCAGGTACACCTCGGCCATCACGCGCTCCTGGTAGACCGCCTTCAGGAACGACTTGCAGACGAAGACGCGTGGCACGCCGGCGGTCGTGAGCAGGTGCGAGCGGTTGCCCTGGCACAGCGGGCGCGACGAGCCGTCGAGCAGCGGCAGCGTCGCGAGGAACTCCTCGGGCGGAAGGGCGAAGGCCGCGAGCCGCTGCTCGAGCGGGCGGCCCTCGGCGTCGCTGAAGTCGGCGAGGAGCTTGCGGCATTCTGGCGCGCGCAGGCGCGCC
This sequence comes from Vicinamibacteria bacterium, assembly GCA_036559805.1. GTDB lineage: Bacteria > Acidobacteriota > Vicinamibacteria > Fen-336 > Fen-336 > DATBSL01. Next base: position 7,016 of record DATBSL010000187.1, on the reverse strand, counting down.
TGGGCGCCCTGACGGGCGGCCTCGACGGTCTTGACGTCGCCCGCCTCGAGCGGGCGGATCACGATCGCGCTCGCACGAGTGTCGGCTTCGACGGCCGGAGTGGCGAGCGACAGGCTGACGATCAGAAGGCGGCGGGCGCGGGGCATGAGCGGCTCCCTTCCGAGGCGCCTCGGCTGCTGCCGGGTCCTCGTTGCACCCGCGAACGACGGCTCTTAGGCTTATGGAGCCCTTAAGCGCGCCTGAAGAGCACCTGAAAGCGCGCACCGGACCATGCGAATCACGTTCGGCGAGTTCGTGCTCGACTGCGGGACGCGCCAGCTGCTGCGCGGCGGCGCGGAGCTGCACACGAGCCCCAAGGAGCTGCTGCTCCTGGAGCTCTTGCTGCGCGCGCGGCCGCGAGCCGTCTCGCGGACGCGCTTGCGGGCGGCGATCTGGCCGGACGTCCGTGTGGGCGAGACGAGCCTGCACGTGCTCGTCTCGCAGCTGCGCGCGACGCTCGGCGACGACGCGCACGAGCCGCGCTTCGTGCGGACCGTGCCGGGCTTCGGCTACTCGTTCCCGGCCCCGGCCGACCAGGACGGCGCTGCCTCGGCAACGGCGAGTCGCTTCTCGCTCGAGTACGAGGGCGCGCTCGTCGCGCTCGCCGACGGCGAGAACGTGCTCGGCCGCGAGGAGGCGCTCGCGACGAGGGTCGAGGGGCCGGGGGTGTCGAGGCGCCACGCGCGGATCCACGTGCGCGACGGGCGCGCGACGCTCGAGGATCTCGGCAGCAAGAACGGCACCTTCGTCGACGGTGTCCGCGTCGCCGGGCCTCGCGGCTTGCGCGACGGCGACCTTGTCCGGCTCGGACGTCGCGTGAGCCTCGTCTTCAGGAGCCACGCCGCGGACCCGACCAAGACCGAGGACGGGAGCGGCTGAGATGCGCGACGGTCCTTGGCGTCGCGCGCTGAAGCGCGTCGCTCTCTGGAACTTCACAGTGAACCTGCGCGCCAACCGGCTGGTGCGTCGCGCGCGGGGCGAGCGGCCCTACGTGCTGGGCGGCGACTGCCGGCGCTGCTCGCGCTGCTGCGAGGCGCCCGCGATCCAGGCGCATCCCGCGGTCTGGCACCTGCGCTCGCTGCGCGCGCCCTTCCTGTGGTGGCAGGAGCACGTCAACGGCTTCGTTCTGACGCAAGCCGAGACGCGCTCGCGCAGCTTCGTCTTCCGCTGCACGCACTTCGATCCGGCGAGCCGCGCCTGCGACAGCTACGAGTCCCGGCCGGGGATGTGCCGCGATTACCCGCGCTTGCTGCTCTGGCAGCCGAACCCTGAGTTCCTTCCGGGCTGCGGCTACCGGGCGGTGACGCCGAAGGCCGAGCGCGTCCGCGTGTTGCTGCAGGACGCGTCGCTCAGTGACGAGCAGCGCGAGAAGCTGCGCAGCGGCTTGCGACTCGACTAGCGGAGCCCGTCCGTCCCTATCTCAGCGAGGCGAGATAGCGCAGGCTCACCGGGATCTGCGCGAGCGCGTTCGGGTGCTCGTCCTCGATGTAGTGGCGCTCGACGCCGCACTTCTCGGCGGCCTTCAAGACACCCGGCCAGTCCATCATGCCCTCGCCGAGCGGCACGCTCGTCTCGTCCGGAGCCGTGCCGTCGGGCTTGCAGATCTCGATGCCCTTCTGGATGTCCTTGAGGTGCGTCGTCAGGAAGCGCTTGGGGTAGCGCTCGAAGAGCGAGACGGGGTCGCAGCCGCCGCGGCGCATCCAGAAGACGTCGCCTTCGAAGAAGACGTGCGCCGGGTCGCAGTTCTTCGCGAGCGTGTCGAACAGCGTCCCCTCGGGCGACGGCTGAAACTCGTAGCCGTGGATGTGGTAGATGAAGCGCAGCCCGCCGGCCTTGGCCGCCTGCCCCCACTTGTCGAAGTCCCCGGCCGCCCGCAGGCACTCGTCGCGGTCGAAGGCCTCCTTGTGCGGGATCCAGGCGAGCCCGGTGTAGCGCGCGCCGAAGGCCTTGGCCTTCGCCACGACCGCCGCCGGGTCCTTCTGCCACGCGTCGTAGCCCGCGAGCGCGCTCGTGACGCTGAGGTCGGCCTTCTTCAATTCCGCGAGGAAGCCCTCGGTCCCGAGGCCGTAGTCGCCGCCGCCCTCGAGCTCGCGGAAGCCCATCGCGCGGATCCGCGCGAGCGTGCCCGGCACGTCCTTGGGCATGTGCTGCCGCACGCTGTAGAGCTGAAGGCCTACGGGCACGCCGCCCGCGACGGGCTCCGCCTCGTACGCCAACACCCGAGACAACGGACTGCCGACCGCCGCAGCCGCGAGGCCTGCCAGGAAGCCACGACGCGAAAAATCGAAGGACATGCGGGCTCTCCTAAGAAGCTAGAAGCCAGGCCCTCTACGTGAACCGAACGCTCACCAGCTTGCTCACCCCCGGCTCTTCCATCGTCACGCCGTAGAGCTGGTCGGCGATCGACATGGTCTTGCGCGAGTGCGTGATCAGCACGAACTGGGTCTGCTGCTTGAGTCCGTCGAGCATCTTCACGAAGCGGCCGATGTTGGCGTCGTCGAGCGGCGCGTCGACCTCGTCGAGGATGCAGAAAGGCGACGGCTTGTACTGGAAGATCGCGAAGAGCAGCGAGATCGCGGTGAGCGCCTTCTCGCCGCCGGAGAGCAGCATCACGTTCTGCAGCCGCTTGCCCGGCGGCTGCGCCATGATGTCGATCCCGCTCTCGAGCAGGTCCTCCTCGTCGAGCAGCGACAGGCCCGCCGTGCCGCCGCCGAAGAGCTGCTTGAAGGTCTCGCCGAAGTGCTGGTTGATGACCTGGAACGCCTCCTGGAAGCGCTCGCGCGAGGCCTTGTCGATCTTGCGGATCGCCGAGTCGAGCTCAGCGATCGAGTCGAGCAGGTCCTGGCGCTGGGTGGTGAGGAACGCGTGGCGCTCTTCGTACTCCTGCGCCTGCTCGACCGCGAGCACGTTGACGGCGCCCATGTGCTCGAGCTTGTCGCGCAGCTCCGCGACCTCGACCGCGAGCGCCTCCTGCTCGACGGCCAGGTCCGCTTCGGCGAGCGTCGCTGCCGCGTCGGCCGCGGACAGCGAGACGGCCTGCTGGCACTCCCGGGCCAGGTGGTCGAGGTCGGAGCCGGTGCGCGCCCGCTCCACGTCCACCTCAGCGAGCGCGTCCTTCAGCACGTCCCGCTCGCGCCGCCTTTCCTTCAGCCCCAGCTCGCGGCTCTCGATCCCCGAGCGGCTCTCGCGCACGCGCTCCTCGGCGCCCGTCGCCTCGCCGCTCAGCTGGTCGCGGCCGACGAGCGCCTCGGCGAGCAGCCGCTCGACCTCGGCGAGCTCGGCCACGAGCTCCTCGCGCCGCGCCGCGGTCTCGGCGGCGCGCGCGCGCGCGGCGGCGATCCGCTGCTCGAGCTCCGCGAGGTCGGCCTCGAGCCGCCGGCAGTCGTTCTGGGCCGCGGCCGCGCGCTCGCGCAGCGCCGCGAGCCCGCTCTTGGCCTCGGCGTGGCGCGCCTGGGCCGCCTCGGCCGCGGCTCGGCCGGCGGCGACGGCGGCCGCGAACTCGGCGAGCAGCCGCGACCCCTCCGCGCGCTCCAGCTCGGCCGCCCCGAGCGACGTCTCGAGCTCCGCGAGCTTCTGGGCCGCGGCCGCCCGGTCCTGCTCGGCCTGCCCGCGCTCGGAATCCAGCACGGCGGCCTTGCGGTGGAGGCGCGAGGCTTCGTCGTCGGCCGCCTGGATCTCGTGGCGCGCCGCGACCAGCTCCTTTTCGGTGCCGTGGATCTGCTCGTCGAGCCCGCGTGCCTCGAGCGCCTCGGCCGCCGCGGCCGCGACGGCCTGCGCGGAGTCGGCGCGCAGCGCGATGAGCCGCACCTCGAGCTCCGACTGCCGCGCCGCGACCTCCTTCACCTCGCGCCGCGGCGCGAGCAGGCCCTTGACGCTGCGGCCGCCTTCGACCATGGCGCCGCGCAGCGTCTCGCCCTCGAGCGTCACCACCGAGACCGGTCCCTGGCGCCCGGCCAGCTCGAGCGCGTTCTCGAGCGTCGCGACGACGATCGCGTCGGGCAGCGAGGCGCGGATCCGGTCGGCGTGCGGCCCGCTCACGCGGTAGAAGTCCGAGAGCAGGCCGAGCGCCAGCGGCTCCTGCGCGGCGATCTCGCGCAGCGGCCCGCAGTCGCTGCGGGTGCGGGCGGAGGCGAGCGGCAGGAAGGCGCCGCGGCCGGCGCTCTGCGCCTGCAGCCAGCGGATTCCGCGCCGCGCCACCTCGGCGTCGGGCACGATCACCGCCTGCAGCCGGTCGCCGAGGAACGCCTCGACCGCGCGCTCGTGCTCGGAGCCCGCCTCGAGCGCGTCCGCGACGACACCGACGACCCCGATGCCCTCGGGGCGGGCGAGCAGCGCGCGCACGCCCTCGTCGAAGACCGAGTGCGTGGCCACCATCTCCTCGAGCGAGGCGCGGCGGCCGCCGAGCTCGGAGAACTCGCTCTGCAGCGCCTCGACGTCGCGCGCGATCGCCTCGGCCCGCACACGCGCCGTCTCGGCGCGCGCGCTCGCCGCGTCGCGCCGGCCGGTGAGCTCGGCCGCCTGCGCCTGCGCCACGCGGCCGCGCGCGTGCGCCGTCTCGCGCGCGGCGGTCGCGGCGGCGCGCTCGCGCTCGAGCTCGGCCGTCTCGCCCGAGAGCTTCGCGAGGTCCGCCTGCGCGCGCTCGGCGTTGCCCGACACCGCCGCCTTCGAGTTCTGGAACGCCGCGATCCGGCCCAGGAGCGTCACCTGCGCCTCGCGGCCGCGCTCCTGCCGCTCCTCGGCGGCCGCGAGCGCCGCCGCCGCGTCGCCGACCGCCTGCTCGGCGGCGCCGAGCTCGGCCTCGGCCGCAAGGAGCGCTTCCTGCAGCCGGGATTCCTCGGCGCGCTGGGCGGCGAGCGTCTCTTGAAGCGGCGCGATCCGCGCCACGAGCTCCTGCTCCTCGCGCACGGCCTCCTGCGCGCGCACGTCGGTCTCGCCGATCTGCTGCTTGCAGTAGCCGCTGCGCCCCTGGTGGCGGTCGACCGCCAGCGTCAGCTCCGAGAGCCGCGCGCGCGCGCCCTCGAGTGTCGCCTCGCGGTCGTAGAGCGTCTGGCGCAGCACCTCGAGCTGCGCCTCCTCGGTCTCGAGGGCGATGCCCGCGGCGCGCTCGCGCTCCGCCTCCGCCGCGTGGCGCGCCTCGAGCGTGCGCGAGCGCTCCATCAGGTCGAGGAAGCGCCGGCCGAACAGCACGCGCTCGCGGCCCTGCATCTCTTCCTTGACCTGGCGCCAGCGCCGGGCCTTCGCGGCCTGGCGCTTCAGGCTCTCGAGCTGTTTCTCGACCTCGCCAACGATGTCGTTCACGCGCAGCAGGTTTTGCTGCGCCGCCTCGAGCTTGAGCTGGGTCTGGCGCCGGCGGGCCCTGTATTTCGTGATCCCGGCCGCCTCCTCGATGATCGCGCGCCTGTCGGTGGGCTTGCTGGAGAGGATCTGTCCGATCTTGCCCTGCTCGATGATCGAGTACGCCTTCGAGCCGAGCCCCGTGTCCATGAACAGCTCGTGGATGTCGCGCAGGCGGCAGACCTTGCCGTTCATCAGGTACTCGCTCTCGCCGTTGCGGTACAGGCGGCGCGAGACGACGCATTCGGGAGATCCGTCGGGGCTGTTGCCGTTCAGGCCGGAGACCTTGAGGCTGACCTCGGCCATCTGCAGCGGCTGGCGGCTCGACGAGCCGTTGAAGATCACGTCCTCCATCGACGTGCCGCGCAGGCTCTTGACGCTCTGCTCGCCGAGCACCCAGTTGATCGCGTCCGAGATGTTGCTCTTGCCGCAGCCGTTCGGGCCCACGATCCCGGTCACGCCGCCCGTGAAGGAGAGCTCCTGGCGGTCGCAGAAGCTCTTGAAGCCGACGATCTCAACCGAATCCAGACGCATTGAAGACAGAGAGGAACCCCCTAGATCTTGTGCAATCGGGCGAATCTAGCACAACCAAAAGGGGAGCGTAAAGGAATGACCATTTCCCGTCCCAAGCTGCTCAGCAGGCTGGGCTTCCCCAATAGTAGGCGCGCCGGCCGATTGGCGCCGCTCCCGAATTCGACGGTTGACGCTCCGCGCGCGACGGGCCTAGCATCCGGTTCGTCGCACGAAACGCCCGAGACGCTTCAATCTGAAACCGACCGGAGGAATCGCATGAAACGCTGCGCGTGGCTCATCCTCGTGGCCTTGTCCGCCGTCCCCGCCGCCTCCGACGACAAGAAGAAGGACGAGAAGAAGGGCAAGGAAGCCGCGCAGGCGCCGGTGGTGGTGGACCCGGTGAAGGACGCCGAGGCGAAGCTCGCGGCCGGCGACGCGGACGGCGCGATCAAGGTCCTCGAAGGTGCCATGGCGACGAACGGCGCGGCCGCGCTCAAGCTCGGCGTATTGCGCGAGAGCCGCGGCGAGCTCGACGTCGCGGTCGACGCCTACAAGGCCGCCTCCGCGACACTCACGGGCGCCGCCAAGGGCGAGGCGCTCGGGCGCATGTCGGTCGCGCAGGACGACCGCGGCATGAGCGAGGCGGGCGCGACCGCCGATGCGGCCGTCGCCGCCGACCCGGAGGGCGTCTGGCCCACGATCGCGATGGCACGGCGCCGTGCCAACGAAGGCAAGCCGGACGAGGCGATCGCGCTCGCGCAGAAGGCCGTGGGCGCCGGGGGCGGCGCGCCAGCGACGGCGGCGCTCGCGCGCGCGCAGGAGTCGAAGGGCGACATGGCGGCTGCCGAGGCGAGCTACAAGCAGGCGATCGCCGGCGACGCGAAGTCGATCTCGGCCACCGTCGGGCTCGCGACGGTGCTGCGCAAGACCGGCCGCGCCGCCGAGGCCGAGCCGATGCTCGCCAAGCTGATCGACGCGCAGCCCGGCGCGGTGGCGGCCTACAAGGAGATGGCGCGCGTCAAGATCGCTCAGGGCCGCGCGCAGGATGCCCTGGCCGACGCCAACATCGCCGCGGCGATGTCGGAGGGCGACGCCGACGCCAAGGAGCTCGTCGCGGAGGTGAGGGTCGC
>DATBSL010000186.1:0-3389 GCA_036559805.1 Vicinamibacteria bacterium | reverse complement strand
GAGTACTTCGTGGAGGCGAACGGAGTGCGGTCCGACCTCTTCCGCCTCGATGTCGTGGACGTACCGTACGTCGCGCGCATCGACCTCGAGTACCGCTTCCCGGAGTACACGGGCCTCGCGCCCCAGCCAGTCGAGGACGCGGGCGACGTGGCGGCGCTGCGAGGCACGCGGGTAGTGCTGCGCGTCACGACCACGGTCCCGGTGCCGAGTGGCCAGCTGGTGGTCGAAGGCGAGCCGCCCCGTCCTCTCGAGCTCGTCGCCGACGGGACGCTCGGCGGCTCGTTCGAGGTCACCCGCGACGCGTTCTACCGGATCCAGCTCCCGTCCACCGACGGCCGCCTCCAGACCGGCTCGCCCGATTACGCTATCCACGTCCTCGACGACCAGCCGCCGCTCATCCGCATGCTCATGCCGGGGCGGGACGCCCAGGTCACCTCGATCGAGGAGGTCTTCACCGAGGTCGAGGCCGAGGACGACTTCGGTGTCGCGAAGCTCGAGCTGGTCTACTCGATCGGCGGCGCCCCCGAGAAGACGCTCCCGCTCCACGGCGGCCGCCCGCGGAAGCAGCTCTCCGCCGGCCACACCTTCTTCCTCGAGGAGCACGCGCTCGAGCCCGGCGACTTCATCTCCTACTTCGCCCGCGCCACGGACAACCGCAGCGCGCCGGGGCGGCAGCAGAGCACCACCGACATCTACTTCATGGAGGTCCGGCCGTTCGACCGCGCCTACCGCCAGGCCGCCGAAGGCGGCGGCGCGGCTGCCGGCGGCGGAGACGCCGATACGCTCTCCCGCCAGCAGCGACAGATCGTCGCCGCGACCTTCAAGCTGCGCCGGGACCGCGCGCGCAGCGAGCCCCGCCAGCTCGACCAGGATGTGGCGACCCTGGCTCTCGTCCAGGGCCGGCTGCGCGACCAGGTCGCGAACCTCAACCGCCGAATGCTGAGCCGCGGCGTGGCGGGCACGGGATCGAAGCTCGGCGACACCGCGGCGTCGCTCGAGCAGGCCGTCGTCGAGATGGGGGCAGCCGTGAAGGAGCTGGAGGCACGGCGGCTGGATTCGGCGCTCGCTCCCGAGCAGCGGGCGCTCCAGCACCTGCAGCGGGCGGAGGCCGCGTTCCGTGACGTGCAGGTGGCCTTCGGCCAGGGAGGTGGCGGACAGGGTGGGGCCGCGAGCCCCGACGAGCTGTCGGATCTCTTCGAGCTGGAGCTCGACAAGCTCGAGAACCAGTACGAGGCGGTGCAGCGCGGGCAGAGCCAGCAGCTCGACCAGGCCGTCGACGAGGCGATGCAACGGCTTCGCGAGCTGGCGCGTCGCCAGGAGCAGGAGGTCGAGCGCCAGCGCCGGAGCACCTCCGGCTCGCCCGGCGGGCAGGGCGCAGCGGGCAGCGGACAACAGCGGCGACTGGCCGAGGAGGCGGACGAGCTGGGCCGCCGCCTCGAGCGTCTCGCCCGCGACCACTCGACGCCCGGACTGCAGGAAACGGCGAATCGCCTGAAGCAGGCGGCCGACTCCATGCGCCGCGCCGGCGCCGGAGGCGAGAGCGGGGCGCTCTCCCAGGGTCTTTCCGCTCTCGACCGCCTCAAGGACGCGCGGCGGACGCTCGAGCAGAGCCGCGAGGCGCGCAGCCAGCAGGACATCGAGCGTGCGGTAGACGCCGCCGAGGCGATCGCCCGCGACCAGGACCGGATCGCCGACGAGGTACGCCGATTGGGCAACGGCCAGGAAGGGGACGCGGAGCGCGTGCAGCGTCTCGACGAGCGCAAGGACGCTCTGGCGGGGCAGGTGCAGACGCTCGAGCAGCAGCTCGACCGGATGGCCAGCGACACCCGAAGCGGCGCCGCGACGGCCTCGCGCGCGCTCGGCGAGGCCGCGCGCGGGATCCGAGAGAACAAGCTCAAGGAGAAGATCCGCTACTCGAAGGGCGTCGTGCGCGGCCGCCCCGGCGAGGCGGCCCAGCAGTTCGAGGCCGAGATCGGGAAGGACGTCGACCAGCTGTCGCGCCAGGTGACAGATGCGGCTCAGGCCCTGGGCGAGGCGAAGGGCGATTCGCGCTCGGCGGCTCTCGAGCGCACGCGCGACCTGGTGCGGCGGATGGAGTCGATCCAGGAGCGGCTGAAGCAGGGACCTGCGGCCGGCGAAGCAGGGTCCAGCCAGGGTTCGGCGAGTGCCTCGCCTGGAGAAGCGGGACGCGGCGTGGCGGACGGCTCGGACCGCTCGCGCCAGCTTCGGCGCGAGTTCCGCCAGCGAGCCGAGGACGCTCGGGGGATCGGCACCCAGCTCGCAGAGCGCGGCGGCACACCGGGCGACCTGCGAGAGATCGAGCGGAAGCTCCGCCGCCTCGAGCGCTCCGAGACATGGGGCAATTTGCACGGCGTCGAGACCCTGGTCGCCCAGGCCGTCGAGGACCTGAAGATGTTCGAGTACTCGCTGCGCCGCGAGCTGCAGGGTACTGATCCCGAGAAGCTGCGCCTTTCCGGCTCGGACGACGTCCCCGACGGCTGGCGGTCGCTGGTCGAGGAGTACTACCGCTCGCTCTCGCGGAGTGAGAAATGAGTCAGTGCGTCATCGCGAAGACGATGGCGTTGATACCGAGCTGGTAGGCGAAGGTCGAGCGGTCGAGCGGGTAGTTGGGGTTCTCGGCCCACTCCCAGGCGTCGCCCAGATCGGAGTTCCCGTTGATCATCACCACGAGGCGCCCCTGCTCGTCGAGGATGCCGCGGCAGAACGCCTCGTAGCCGTCCCGCTCCGAGTACGGCCCGCCCCGCACGCCGTTCCAGACGTTCGGCACCTGCAGCACCTGCTTGATGTCGTAGACCGTGTGGAAGACCGGGTGATCGATCGGCAGGTCCACGATGGGCCGCCCGGGAAGCACGCGCTGGATCTGCTCCTCGAAGGCGGCCCACTCTCCGCTTCCCCAGAAGTCGTCCACGAGGAGGAAGCCACCGGCCGCCAGGTATTGCCGCAGCCCCAGCACCTCCGTCTCGGTCAGCGCCATTCGCCCCACTTCCACGGCGTAGAGGAAGGGGTAGCGCCGGAGCTCAGGATCGTCGAGGCGCATCGGGTGCTCACCGCCATACGCGTCGATCCGGGTCAGCCGCTTCACTCCGATCATGAACTGCCGATCGGCCTTGGGGTAGTCGGTAGCCCAGTTCCCCCAGCGCCACCCGCGTCCGCGCCCGCTGTACGCGGCGCGCGCGAAGGTGAACTCGTGGTGTTCGGTCGGCGCTTCCCGGACGTGCGGCAGAGCCTCCTCGTCGAGGAACATCCGCGGAGTCGGAGCCTGCCCCGTCTGAGCCGCGGCGATCCCCAGCAGGACGACTGTCGCGGGTCCCATCACCACGGCCCGGCTCGCTAGTCGCATGGGGAGGCTTCTCAACGCACCATAGCAT
>DATBSL010000185.1:0-7894 GCA_036559805.1 Vicinamibacteria bacterium | reverse complement strand
GACGGCACCGAAGGCACACCGGGAAGGCCGACCATCGGGGGACCGGATTGCGACTTGGGCGCGCAGCCGGAGGCCACGAGGACGAGCGCCGCCACTCCTATCAACGGCCGTTCGAAGGCTGTCAAGGGCATGGCTCCGTTGCTCCCGAAGCTACCACCATAGCAACGGCGATGCCACGGCAAAGGTGAAAAACGAGGTCAGTCCGGGTGCTAACATTCCGTACAAGTCCCTGACATGGCAACGCTCTCCGAGCTCGCGCCGCTGCTCGTCGAAACGAGCCGACAGCTCTACGCCCGCGGCTGGGCGTTCGGCACTTCGGGAAACTTCAGCGCCGTGGTGAGGCGCGAGCCGCTCGTGCTCGCGATCAGCCGCAGCGGCGCCGACAAGGGGCTGCTCACCGCCTCCGATTTCATCGAAGTGGACGGCAACGGGCTCCCGCTCGAAGCGGATGCACGACCCTCGGACGAGACCGTCGTCCACCTGGCCGTGGTCCAGGAGCGCGGCGCGGGCGCCGTGCTGCACACGCACTCGGTCTGGAACACGCTCCTGTCCGAGGCGGCGGGGGATGCGGGCGGGCTTGCGATCACCGGCTACGAGATGCTCAAGGGCCTCTCGGGCGTCAAGACCCACGAGCACAGCGAGTGGCTCCCGATCGTGGAGAACACCCAGGACTACCGCGTGATGTCGCGCGAGGTGAAGGCCGCGCTCGCGCGCCATCCCGGCGCGCACGGCCTGCTGCTGCGCGGCCACGGCCTCTACACCTGGGGCCGCGACCTTGCGGAAGCGCGGCGCCACGTGGAGATCCTGGAGTTCCTGTTCGAGGTCGAGGGGCGGCTCTACGCGGCGACGGGACGCCTCAAGGCGAAAGCGACGGGCGCCGTCGCGGGAGGAATCGATGGCGGTCGTTAAAGTGCCGCACCAGGGCCGCACGCTCGACGAGATGCCGGCCGTGGTCGCGTTCCTGGCCGGCGCGGGCATCGAGCACGAGCGCTGGGCGCCCTCGCAGCCGCTCGGCGCGACCGCCACGGCCGACGAGGTGCTCGCGGCCTACGCGAAGGAGATCGACGCGCTCAAGGCGCGCGGCGGCTACGTCACCGCCGACGTGATCGACGTGAGGCCCGAGACTCCGAACCTGGAGACGCTGCTCGCGAAGTTCAGGAGCGAGCACTGGCACGACGAGGACGAGGTGCGCTTCATCCTCGAGGGCCGCGGCATCTTCTTCATCCACCCGCGCGAGGGCGACGTGTTCGCGATCGAGGTGGGCCCGGGCGACCTGATCCGCGTGCCGCGCGGCACCTGGCACTGGTTCGACCTCTGCGACGACCGCCGCATCCGCGCGATCCGCCTGTTCCAGGACGCCGCGGGCTGGACCCCTCGCTACACCGAGAGCGGCGTCGACAAGGGCTACGAGCCCGTCTGTCTGGGCCCGACGCACATCGCCCCGCGCGCGTGAGCGCGGGCGCAGGCTTCGTCCTCCTCGACATCGAGGGCACGACGACGCCCGTGGATTTCGTGTACCGCGTGCTGTTCCCGCACGCGCGCGAGCGCGTCCTGGAGTTCCTCGAGGCGCACGCGGGCGATCACCAGGTGGCGCGCGACGTCTCCGCGCTGCGCGACGAGCACGCCCGAGACGTGGCGGCAGGGAACGCCCCTCCCGCCTGCGACGGCACCGTCGAGACCGTCGCCGCGTACGCGCGGTGGCTGATCGACCAGGACCGCAAGCTCACGCCGCTCAAGTCGCTCCAGGGCCGCATCTGGGCCGAGGGCTACGCCGCCGGCCAGCTCCGCGGCCAGGTCTACGACGACGTGCCGAAGGCGCTCGCGCGCTGGACAGCGTCGGGCCGGCGCGTCGCGATCTTCTCGTCGGGCAGCGTCCTCGCGCAGAAGCTGATCTTCGGCCACAGCGACCACGGAGACCTCACGCGCTTCCTGTCGGCCTACTTCGACACGACCACGGGTGCGAAGCGCGACGCCGGGAGCTACCACCGAATAGCCGAAGCCGTCGGCGAGCCGGCAGCCGGCGGGCTCTTCGTTTCGGACGTCGTGGCCGAGCTCGACGCGGCCCGCGGCGCCGGCCTCGCGACGGCGCTAGCCGTGCGCTCGCCGCAGCAACCTGAGCCGAACGGCCACCGGGTGATCGCGAGCTTCGACGAGCTTCCGTGACTCCGCTCGCGCCGTCGCCCGCCCCGAGGGCGCACGCGCGCCTCGGCAGCGGCTGAAACGCGCCAGGCTCACAGGGTTTTGCACCGGCTTACAGCTCCCTTTCACACCTCGTGCGCGCGGCGTTCTCTAATCGCTGGCAAGGAGACGCCATGAACAACAGTCGCTCGACCTCGATCCCCGCCGCAGTCCTCGTCGCGCTGTCGCTCGTATCCGTCGCGTGGGCCGACGAGCCCGCCGACGCGAAGAACGAGATCGTCGTCTTCGGAGGCATCTCGCTGCTCGACGCCGAACGCAGCTCGACGGCGACCTTCGGTGACGGCACGTTCCAGATGCCGGCGCTGCGCGGCTTCGGCCGCTTCGGCGGCGCCAACCGGGCGCTGCCGCCGATCAGCTTCGAGGCCGAGACCTCGCTCGGCTCGAGCGCCGTCTTCGGGGCCCGCTACTCGCGGCGGATCAAGGACCGGCTCGCGCTCGAGGCCGACCTGCAGATCGCGCCCACGCACTCGCTCGAGCTGCGGGGCGGCGCCTGCGTCGCTGGCTTCTGCTTCGACGGGAGCGGCCGACCGGGGTCGGATCGCGCGGGACGCGCGCTGTCGCTCGGCGACCGCAACGTGATCGCGTGGCACTACGGGGCCGGCCTCGCCTACGAGATCACCGGCGGAGACGTGCGGCCGTTCGTCCTGCTCGGCGCGGGAGGGGCGAGCTGGGACGGCGCGCGCGCGGCCGAGACCGACTTCGCGCTGCGCTTCGGCGCGGGGCTCAAGATCCTGTTCGGCCGCGTGGGGGCACGCGTCGACGTCGTCGACCACCTGCTGCTCGACCACTTCGTGAGCGGCGAGACGGAGCACGACGTCCACGTCACGGGCGGGCTGCTGGTGCGCTTCTGAGGCCGCCCCAGCTCAGCGAGGCGGCGGCCCGAGCCCCGCGGCGCGCAGCGCCGCCTGGTAGGACTCCCGGGTATCGCAGTCGAGGAAGCTCTCGAGCCCCGGATCGACGTCGCGCAGCTCGTCGCCCGGGACGAAGCGTGTCTTGATGCGCTCGAAGAGCGCCTTCGGACGCAGCTCGCCCGCGGCGACGAGCTCGAGCGCCCGTCCCGCCACGGCCCTGGTGTAGACCGCGCAGGTCGGAACCGGAAAGCCGTCGATCACCGGCACGACCGCTTCGAGGCCGTGCGACAGCTCGAGCAGCCGCCGGGCGAGCGCTGGGCGCAGCAGCGGCATGTCGCAGGCGACGACGAGCGCTCGCTCGCCGCGAATCGCGCCGAGCCCGACGGCGATCCCCGCCAGCGGACCGAGACCCTCGGCGGGATCGCGCACGGCCTCGAGCCCGCCGGGCAGCTCCTGCCCTTCTCGGGCGACGAGCACGACGTCGCTCGCAACCTCGCCTGCGAGCCGCACCACGCGGGCGAGCAGCGTCTCGTCGCCGAAGGCGAGCGCGGCCTTGTCACGTCCCATCCGCGTCGAGCGCCCGCCGCAGAGGACGATCGCCGACTCGCCCATCGCTCGGGCGCTAGGCCTTCTCGGCCTTGCCCGCAGCCGCGTTCCAGCGCACGCGCGCGCCCCCCGCGGCGATCGACTCGTTCGCGATGTGCGCGGCGCGGGCGGCCTCGACTCCCGCCGGCACCGGCGCGTTCGGCGTCTTGCGGCTCCGGACGCAGTCGAGCCAGTTCGAGAGATGCGCGACCGTGCCGTCCGCCTGGGAGCGCACGAGGATCTCGGGCTCGGGCGTCTGGCGGTACGGCTGGCCGCTGCGGCGCGAGGCCTCGCTGTAGACCGCCAGGCGCTCGCGGTCGATCTTGAGCGTCGCCTGGTCGCCGCGGAACTCGAGACCGCCGTCGTCGATCGAGCTCGCGTAGCTGCCGGTGTGCGTGACCATGAACGCCTTCGGGTACTCGAGCGTCGCCGTCACGGTGTCGGGCCAGTCCATCGTCTTGACGCGGTACTTGCCCGAGGTGACGACCGCCGTCTGCGGCGTCGTCACGCCGAGGTACCAGTGCACCACGTCGATCCAGTGCGTCATGAGGTCGGTCAGCACGCCGCCGCCGAAGTCGCGGAAGTGGCGCCAGCGGAAGAAGCGCTCCGGCTCGAAGCGCTGCTCGGGCGCGCTTCCGAGCCAGCCCTTCCAGTCGAGCTTCGCCTGGTCCACCTCGGGCCAGGGCCCGATGCCCATGCGCTGGTGCCAGTAGGTGTGGACGAAGGTGATCTGGCCGAGCTTGCCCGAGTCGACGAGCTGCTTGCCGAGGATGAAGTGCTCCCAGCTCCGCTGCTGGGTGCCGGTCTGGATCACCTGCTTCGTCGCCGACGCCAGCTTGAGCAGCGCGACGCCGTCCTCGAGCGTGTGCGAGACGGGCTTCTCCAGGTAGACGTCCTTGCCGGCGGCGAGCGCGTCCTCCGTCATCTTCAGGTGCCAGTGGTCCGGGCTGCCGACGAGCACCGCGTGGACGTCCTTGTCGTCGAGCAGGCGCCGGTAGTCCGGGTGCTTCACGGCGCTGGCGCCGGCGATCTCGGCGGCCTCGAGCAGGCGCGGCTCGTAGACGTCGCTGAGCGCCACGAGCTCGCAGCCCGGCAGGTCCTTGAGCCGCTGCATCAGGCCGCGGGCGCGCCCGCCGGTTCCGACGACGCCTACGCGGATGCGGTCGTTCGCGCCCAGAGCCTGTGCCGGCGCGAGGCGGGGCGAGACGGCGAGGGCCGCGCCGCCCGTGAGCGACGCGGTCACGAAGCGGCGGCGATTCCAGGTCAAAGGAGCCATCAGTTCACCCGGCTCTTGCGCCCGTAGCCGAGCTCGGCGCCGCCCGAGAGCACGTGGTCGACGCCGGTGGTGAACGTGGCGTGGGCCGCGAGGAACAGGCACAGCTGCCCCGCTTCCTCGATCGTTCCCATGCGTCCCATGAGCTGGGCCGCGTCGCCCGCGGCGCGCGCCTTCGCTTTGTCCTTGGAGGCGTCGACGGCCTCCTTCCAGAGCGGCGTCCAGATGTTGCCCGGCGAGACGCTGTTGACGCGCACGCCGTGGGCCGCCTCGTCGATCGCGAGCGCCTTGCTGAACGCGGTGATCGCGCCCTTCGTGGCGACGTAGGTGGTCGCGTGCAGCTGGCCCATCGAGCCCACCAGGCTCGCCATGTTGATCACGTTGCCCTTGGTCTTGCGCAGGTACGGCAGCGCCTGCTGACACGCCACGAACATGCTGACGAGGTTCAGCTCCAGCAGGTCGCGGAAGTCCTGGGCGGTGAAATCGTCGATCGGCCGGTGCGGCGGGTGCCAGCCAGCGTTGTTGATCAGGCAGTCGATGCGCCCGAAACGCGCCACGGTCCCGTCCACGAGCGCGCGGACCTCCTTCTCCTTCGAGACGTCGCAGCGCACGAAGTGGACCGTGCCTCCGCCGGCCGCCACCTTGCGCTCGAGGTCGCGGCCCTCCTTCGCGCCGCGCGCGCAGAACACCACCTGCGCCCCCGCTTCGGCGAAGACGCGCACGCAGCCCTCGCCGATCCCGTGCGTGCCGCCCGTCACGATCGTGACTTTGCCCTGATATTCCATCCCGGCGCCTCCCTCGCGCCTCACGCCGCTCCCGCTCGAGGGGGCCGTGTCCTACAAGGACTTGTAGTACGCCACGCTCGACGGGACCTGGCTGAGCACGGCCGCGCTCTCGTCCTCCAGGTAGTGCATCTCGACCCCGGCGGCAGCGCCCGCCGCGACGACTCCCTTGATGTCGATCGAGCCCGTCCCGAGCACCACGTTCGCGCGGTCCTTGACGGCGCCTTCCGTCTTCGCCATGTCCTTGAGGTGCGTGAACCAGAAACGGCCCGGGTACTGCCCCATCAGCTTCACAGGGTCCGCTCCACCGGCGGTGATCCAGAAGACGTCGGCCTCGAAGCCCACGTCGGGGCCGGACTCCTTCGCGAGCAGGTCGAAGAGCGTACCTTGCCCGTCGGGGCCGAACTCCTGGCCGTGGATGTGGTAGGCGAAGCGCTTGCCTGCCGCGCGGCAGGCCTTCGACCACTTCGCGAACTCCCCGGCCGCCCTGAGGATCTCCTCGCGGGTGGCGAAGGGCGGCTTGGCGAAGGACAGGAAGGGGTTGATGACCGTCGTCACTCCGAGCGCGTCGGCTTCCTTGAGCACGGTCGCCATCTCGCCGTTCAGTCGGTCCGAGCCCACGTGGAACGCCTGGCAGCGCAGGCCCGCGTCCTTCAGCGCGGCCGCGGTCATGCCGTTGTGGGGACCGAAGCTCTCGACGTCGTCGATGCCCCACGCCTTGATCTGCTTGAGCGTGCCCGGCACGTCCTTTTCGAGCTGCTTGCGGAGGCTGTAGAGCTGTAGCCCGAGCGGCGGCTTGGCCGTGGCGGCGCGTGCGCGGCGCGCGAGCGCCGCCGCGGCAGCACTGGTGGCGACGGTCGACAGGAACGATCTGCGTGTCGTCATGATGGCTCCTCTTTTCCTCGGATCGAGTCCCGCACCCTGCTCACGAGCGCAGTCCACGATATGCCTTGCCCTTCGTTCGCGCCAGCAGCTTCAGGTTGCGCTCGACGAACGCCGAGCGCCGCGCGGCGTCCGAGCCGGCCGCATCCGCGGGCGGCTGCGTGGCGTAGTCCAGCAGCCGCTCGAGGCTGCTCGTCGCCACGTGCAGGCCGCCCTCGGCGCTGTAGTAGACGAGCACCTCGCCCGTCGCGCGCAGCACTGCGCCGGCGCAGGTCGGCGCGGGCGTAGCTCCGCTCGCCCCGTCGCCGAGCCTCAACAGGTAGGCCGCGGGCGCGGCCGTGACCCGCGACGGGTCCTCCGGGTCTGAGACGTGCACGGTCAATACGGACCGCGCCCCGTCGGGCGTCGCGTGGCTCGCGACCGCCAGGCTCAGCCAGCCGCGCGCGGTCCGCAGCGGCGGCGCGCCCGGCGCGCTCGGCCGCAGCCCCGGTCCGATCTGTGCGCCGGCGCTGTCGAGCTCGGCCTGCTCCACGTTCTCGCAGAACGCGATCGCCAGCGCTTTCGGAGCGCCGGGCTCGGCCGCGGACCCGGCTTGTGTGTGGAAGGCATATCGGCCTCGCACCAGCTCCGGGTGCAGGACGACGCTCGCCGGCGCCGGGCCGCGCGAGCGCAGGTCTGCGAGCCGCTCCCAGCTCACGAGGTCGTGCGTGCGCACGATCCCGAAACGGGCCTCGCCGTCCGCCTCCCCGCGCGACGCCCCGAACACTCCGTAGAGCCAGCCGTCCTCGTGCGCCGTGAGCCGCATGTCGGAAAGGCCGGTGTCGGGCGCGTCGCCCTCCGGCAGCCGCAGAGGGTGGTCCCAGAAGTGGAAGTTGTCGACGCCGTTGTCGCTTTCGGCGACGGCGAAGAAGCTGCCTCCGTCCCTGGCGACCAGACGCACCACCAGGCAGATCTTGCCGGCCCGCTCGACGGCGCCCGCGGCTCCGACCGCTGCGAGCCCGTGCCGCTCGAGCAGGAAGGGATTGCGGCGCCGGTCGAGGTCGTAGCGCCAGAAGAGCGGCGCGTGCGAGGCTGTGAGCACCGGGTTCTCCCAGCGCTCGTAGACGCCGCCCGCGTCGCGGACCCGGCTGTTCTTGAGCTCGACGAGGTCGGTGTGCTGCGACGTCCAGCGGCGCAGCGCCTTCTCGAAGTCGAACGCCATCGAAGCGCAGCGTATGGCGCGCGCCGCGCTCGTGTCAACGAACGCGCCCGGCCGCTGGCTCGTCGCGGCAGGCGCCCTGCCGCCGCTCGCGGCGCTCGTCGCGTTCCGGTGGCCTCACCTG
>DATBSL010000184.1:0-13925 GCA_036559805.1 Vicinamibacteria bacterium | reverse complement strand
CTACAACTCGCTCGCGGATTTCTACACCGACGCGAACGACTACCTCGCCAACCCGAACCGCACCACCTCGCCCGTCACGCTGCGCCGCTTCCAGGTGCGCTGGATGAATCTGCCGGGCCTCGACAAGCCGACGCAGCCGCTGGAAGTCTGGTACACCGGCCTCTACGCCCAGGACGAGTGGCAGGCGAATCCGCGGCTGAAGGTGACCTACGGGCTGCGCCTCGACGTCCCGGTCTTCGGCGACACCGGCTTCACCAACACCGACGCGGACGCGCTCACGTTCCGCGACGAGGGCGGCAACCCCGCGCAGTACGAGAGCGGCAAGCTGCCCGACTCCAACATCCTCTGGTCGCCGCGCGTCGGCTTCAACTGGGACGTGGACGGCGCGAGGACCACGCAGCTGCGCGGCGGCACGGGCGTCTTCACGGGCCGGCCGGCGTACGTCTGGATCTCGAACCAGATCGGCAATACCGGCATGCTGACGGGCTTCGAGCAGGTCGAGAACACCCGCAACCGCCCCTTCATCCCCAACACGAGCG
Organism: Vicinamibacteria bacterium; assembly: GCA_036559805.1. Taxonomy (GTDB): domain Bacteria; phylum Acidobacteriota; class Vicinamibacteria; order Fen-336; family Fen-336; genus DATBSL01. Next base: position 13,386 of record DATBSL010000184.1, on the reverse strand, counting down.
GTTACAAGCCGACGAACGTCACCGGCGCTCCGGCTGCGAGCTACGAGCTGGCTCTCACCAACTCCGACTTCAAGTTCCCACAGGTGTGGCGCAGCAACCTGGCCGTGGACCGCAAGCTGCCCTGGAACATGATCGGGACCCTCGAGGGGATCTACACGCGCGACGTCAACGGGATCTACTACATCAACGCGAACCTGCCGGCGGCGCAGACGTCGTTCGTGGGCGCCGACACCCGGCCGCGCTGGACCGCCAACCGCATCCACTCGAACGTTTCGAGCGCGGTCGTGCTCAAGAACCAGAACGAGGGCTACGCCTGGAACTTCGCCGCATCGCTCAAGAAGACGTTCCGGCAGGGCATGCTGATGGGCGCCTATTCCTACAGCCACTCGCGCAACACCGTGGACGCCGGCTCGATCGCGCTCGGCTCGTGGACCGGCAACCAGATGTCGGGCGACCCGAACAACCCCGGCGTCTCGACGTCCGCGCGCGGCAACCGCGCCTATCTGGCGGGCTCCTATCGCCTCGAGTACCTGAGCCTCGGCGCGACGACCTTCTCGTTCTTCTTCGAGGGCTTCAACGCCGGCACCAGCAGCTACACCTACGGCGGCGACCTGAACCTCGACCAGGCGACGGCCAACGACCTGATCTACGTCCCGCGCGATCAGTCGGAGATGAACTTCCAGGCCATCCCTGCCACGGCTACTGCCCGGGCGTTCACCGCCGCCGAGCAGGCCGCGGCCTGGGACAGCTACATCAGCCAGGACAGCTACCTCAGCACGCGCCGCGGCCAGTACGCGGAGCGCAACGGGGTGCTGCTGCCGATGGTCTGGCGGCTCGACTTCGCGGTCGCGCAGGACCTGTTCAAGGACCTGGGCAGCAAGCGCCACTCCTTGCAGCTGCGCGCCGACTTCCTGAACTTCGGCAACCTGCTGAGCAGCGACTGGGGCGTCGCCCAGCGCCTGGTCAACGCCCAGCCGCTGACGAACCCGGCCGTCGACGCCCAGGGCCGCGCCACCTATCGGCTGCGGGTGATCAACGGTGAGCTCATGTCGAAGTCGCTCGAAACGACCACGTTCCTGAACGACGTCTATCGCATCAACTTCGGACTGAAGTACTCGTTCAACTGATCTTTCTTTTTTCTGGGGGGCGCTGCGGCGCGCCCCCCAGACCCCCCCTCCGCTCCGCGGGAGTAAATCCCGCTCCGCTCCGAGTCCGTTGCCTACCAGGGGTGCTGCGTCGCACCTGCAGCCTCCTCCGCTGCGCAGCGTGGGAAATCCGCTCCGAGCCGAGCTTCGTTTTTTTGAACATACCGTCCCGGGCGTTCCGCCTTTGATACCGGCCACTTGGGCGGTGTATCCAATGCAAAATGTCGGATCTTTTGCAGCCCCGACCTCGTTATGAGCATAGATGCCCGCGCTCGCGGGCGGGCTCGCCATGTCCGCCTCGATCCGTGGGGTAGAATCGCCGGTCGGCCGAAAGCCGCACCCCGCCGACGTCAACCCGTGGAGGTCTAGAAGGACATGAGAGCCAGGATCCGGGCGCTTATTGCGATGTGGGCCGTGCTCGGCCTCGTGACGCCGGCACCGTCCGCCGCTCAGGACCCTCCGGCGGCGACCGTCACCGCCACGCCCCAGCAGTTCACGACGCCGCAGGGCGGCACGTTGTCGCTCTCGCTCGACGAAGCCGTCGCCCGCGCGCTCGAGAACAACGCGGACGTCGCCGTCGAGCGCTTCAACCCCGAGCTGAGCGCACAGGACGTGCGCGGCGCCGAGGGCTACTACGATCCCTTCCTGTTCGCGCAGGTGAGCAAGCGCTCCGCCGACACCAAGGGCACCAACCTCTTCTCCGGCGGCGCCGCGATCAACGAGAAGCTGGACATCTGGAACTTCGGGGTCGACCAGGCGATCCCGACGGGCGCCGACCTCAGCGTCTCGTTCAACAACAACAAGCGCGATACCAACAACGTCTTCTCGACCTTCAACCCCGTCTACGCCTCGGGCCTCAACTTCAACCTCACGCAGCCGCTGCTCAGGAATTTCAAGGTCGACGCCCCGCGCCTGAACCTGAAGCTCACCAAGAAGAACCGCGAGATCACGGACGTCCAGTTCCGCCAGGCGATCATCAACACCGTAGCGGTCGTGAAGGGCTACTACTACGACCTGCTCTTCGCGATCGACAACCTCGCGGCCGCCCAGAAGAACCTGGAGCTCGCCAAGAAGCTGCTCAACGAGAACGAGATCCGCGTCAAGGTCGGCACGATGGCGCCGCTCGACGTCGTGATCGCCCAGTCCGAGATGGCGGGCCGCGAGGAGGGCGTGATCCTGGCCGAGAACGCTCTCGCCGAGGCCGAGGACCTGCTGAAGAGTGCCATCTTCCCGCAGAACGACCCGCTGATGTGGCGCACCCGGATCGCGCCGACCGACCGCCCGAGCGCCGAGCCCGTGCCGGTGGACATCGACGCCGCCGTCCAGAACGCGATCGCGAATCGCACCGACATGATCGCGGCGCGCAAGGGCCTCGAGCGCTCCGACTACAGCCTGGCCTATGCGAAGAACCAGCTGCTGCCGCAGCTCGACCTCCTGGCCAGCTACGGCGGCACGGGAGTCGGCGGCACCCAGATCCGCGACGCCGAGGGCAACCCGCTCCCGGCGCCGATCCAAGGCGGCTACGGCGACGCCACTTCCGAGGTGTTCGGGTTCGACTACCCCACCTGGCAGGTGGGCTTCAACATCTCGTACGCGATCCCGAACCGCAGCTTGAAGGCCAACGCGGCGTCGGCGGAGATCAGCAAGAACCAGGCGCTCGCCTCCTATCGGCGTCTCGAGCTGCAGGTCGCAGCCGAGGTGCGCTCGGCGGCGCGCGGCGTCGAGTCGGGCTTCAAACGCGTCGCGTCCAACCAGGCCGCGAGGCGCCTGGCGGCCGAGAGGCTGGACGCCGAGGAGAAGAAGTTCGCCGCCGGCATGTCGACGAACTTCTTCGTGACCCAGGCGCAGCGCGACCTCGCGCAGGCGGAGGTGAACGAGCTGCGCGCGATCGCCGACTACCGCAAGAGTGTGATCAACTACCAGCGCGTCCAGGAGGCGGGCGTCGGTGGCGGTGGCGCGGCCGTGGTCTTGAGCGGCCAGGCTGGCGGGCAGGCCGGGCAGGCGATCCGCTCGAGCGCGGCCGCCGCAGGCTCGAACCAGTTCTAGATCCTCGCGCTGCGCGAGCTCACGAAGGGAGGGGTGCTTTTGGCCCCTCTCTTCGTGTTTTCGGAGACTCACGCCCCGTTTACAGCGTGCTTACAAGGCTCCTCGCGCGGCTCATCCATCGGCGTTCCGGAACGGTCTAAACTGGCAGGACGATGAAGCCAGGGCAGAAAAAGCTCGTTTGGATCGCGCTCGGCGCGCTCGCGCTCGCCGCGGGGTGGGCGTTCCTGAGGGCGCGGCCCGACCCGGTCCGCTTCACGACCGGCAGCGTCGACCGCGGCGACGTGGTCGAGGTGGTCGGCGCGACCGGGACGCTCGAGGCCGTCACCACGGTACAGCTGGGGTCGCAGGTGTCGGGCACGATCGACAGCCTGCACGCCGACTTCAACTCGACCGTCAAGAAGGGCCAGGTGGTGGCGCGGCTCGACCCGTCCCTCTTCCAGGCGCGTCGCGGCCAGGCGGAGGCGAACCTGCTCGCGGCTCGCGCGAACGTCGACCGGGCGAAGGCGTCGGTCGAGGACATGCGCCAGAAGTACGACCGGGCGCGCGAGCTGGCCGCCCAGAAGCTGCTGCCGCAGAGCGATCTCGAAACCGCCAAGGCCAACTACGACGGCGCCTTGGCCCAGCTCAAGGCGAACGAGGCCGCGCAGAGCCAGTCGCAGGCGAACCTGAACCAGGCAGACGTGGACCTGAGCCACACGATCATCGCGACCCCGATCGACGGCGTCGTGATCTCGCGCAACGTGGACGTGGGCCAGACCGTGGCGGCCTCGTTCCAGGCGCCGGTGCTGTTCCTGATCGCGAACGACCTGACGCGGATGCGAGTTAACGCCTCGGTGGACGAGGCGGACGTCGGCCGCGTGCGCGAGGGCCAGGAGGTCACGTTCCACGTCGACGCCTTTCCGGAGCGCGACTTCCTGGGCAGGGTCGAGCAGGTGCGGCTCAACCCGACGGCGGTGCAGAACGTCGTGACGTACAACACGATCGTCGCGGTGGACAACCAGGACCTGCTGCTCCGGCCCGGGATGACCGCGACCGTGTCTATCGTCGTGCGCAAGGCGGCGGACGCGCTGCGGCTCCCGGCTTCCGCACTGCGCTTCCGGCCCGAGGGCTTCGTGCGCCCGGGAGCCGGCGGCGGCCCGCGCGACGCCGGCGGCGCCGGCACTGGCGGCGGGGTGGCAATCGCGAGTGATCGCCAGGGCCCCGCGGCCGCGGGCGGAGGCGCGGGTGCGCCGGGCACCGCCTCCCCGGACTCATCCGGACGTCCGGGTGGTCAGGGCGGATCACGCGGGCCCGCCGCCGGCGGACAGCGCGGCCCCGGAGCCGGCGGCTGGCGCCGAGGCGGCGACGGCGCGGCCCCGGGCGGCTCCCAGCCGGGCAGCGCCGGGCCAGGCGGACCGGGACGCGGGCCGGGGCGGCCGACGACCGTGTTCGTGCTCGACGAGCAGGGCCAGCCGAAGCCGGTCGAGGTCCGCGTGGGCATCTCCGACGGGCAGCACGTGGAGGTCCGCGAGGGGCTCGAGGAAGGCGCCGTGGTGGTCACGGGCACGGAGATCCCGGGCGCACGCGCCGGCGCCGGGCCGCGCCCGGGCAGCTCTCCCTCCTCGAACCCGTTCAACCCGCAGTTCCAGAGACGCCAGCGCTAGGACCCATGCGCGAGCCGCTCATCCGCGTCGTCGAGCTGCGCCGCTCGTACGCGCTCGGCGACGTCACGGTCCACGCGCTGCGCGGCGTGACGCTCGAGATCGAGGCGGGCGCGATGGTCGCGATCGTGGGCGCCTCCGGCTCCGGCAAGTCGACGCTGATGAACATCCTGGGGCTGCTCGACCGGCCGACCGGCGGGCAGTACTTCCTCGACGGCCAGGACGTCTCGGGCTTCGACCGCGACCGGCGCGCCGAGCTGCGCAACCGCAAGATCGGCTTCGTGTTCCAGAACTTCAGCCTGCTGCCGCGCACGACGGCGCTCGAGAACGTCGAGCTGCCGCTGCTCTACGCAGGGCAGGGGCTGCGGCCGCAGGAGCGTCACGCCAAGGCGCTGGGGCTGCTGCGCGCGGTGGGCATCGGCGAGCGCGCCGACCACACGCCCAACCAGCTCTCGGGCGGCCAGCAGCAGCGCGTCGCGATCGCGCGCTCGCTGGTGAACGACCCCGAGCTGATCCTCGCCGACGAGCCCACCGGCAACCTCGACAGCCGCACGAGCGTCGAGATCATGGAGATCCTGCAGCGGCTCAACCGCGAGCAGGGCATGACGGTGCTGCTGATCACCCACGAGCACGACATCGCCGGCTACGCGACACGCGTGATCACGGTGCGCGACGGGCGCGTGACGAACGACGCCCCGGTCGCGAACCGACGCGACGCGGCCCGCGAGCTCGTCGCGATGCCCGTCGAGACGGAAGCGTGAGGGAGCCTGCATGAACATTCGCGAGACGTTCCGGGTGGCGCTGCGGGCGATCCGCCGCAACAAGGTGCGCTCGGCGCTCACCATGCTGGGAGTGATCATCGGTGTCGCCTCGGTGATCGCGATGATCGCGCTCGGCTCCGGCGCCCGCGCCGCGATCGACGAGCAGATCCAGAGCCAGGGCACGACGCTCATCTACGTCTCGTCGGGAAGCTGGGGCGGTCCGGGCCGCGCCAGCCAGGGCTCCGGCACCACCCAGACCTTGACGGTCGAGGACGCCGACGCCATCGCGCGCGAGGTGCCGAGCGTCGCGCGCTACACGCCGGGCGTGCGCGGCCGCGCCCAGGTGATCGCCGGCAACAACAACTGGAACACGCAGGTCGAGGGCGGCAACGAGGACTACCTGGCGATCCGCAACTGGGTGGTCGGCGACGGCGCCAACTTCACGCCGCGCGACGTCCAGGTAGCCGAGAAGGTCTGCCTGCTCGGCGCCACCGTGGCGCGCACGCTCTTCCCCGACGGCGACCCGGTCGGCCAGATCATCCGCGTGCGCAACATGCCGTTCCGCGTGCTGGGAGTGCTGGCGCCGAAAGGCCAGGGCCAGTTCGGACAGGACCAGGACGACTTCGTGCTCGCGCCCTGGACCACGATCCAGAAGAAGCTGCTCGGGATCACCTACCTGCACCAGGTCTCGATCACGGCCCGCTCGAGCGAGGTCGTGGAGCCGACCGCCGTCGCGATCACGCGCCTGATGCGCGCGCGCCACCGCATCGCGAACCCCGAGCAGGACGACTTCAGCGTCCGCACCATCGAGGAGATGGCGGCGACGCGCGTCCAGATGGCGGAGACCATGACCGGGCTGCTGATGAGTGTCGCGTCGGTGTCGCTGCTGGTGGGCGGGATCGGGATCATGAACATCATGCTGGTCTCCGTCACGGAGCGGACCCGCGAGATCGGCGTGCGCATGGCGGTGGGCGCCAAGACCAAAGACGTGATGCGCCAGTTCCTGGCCGAGGCGATCGCCCTCTCGCTCGTGGGCGGCCTCGCCGGGATCCTGCTGGGGGTGGCCGTGTCGCAGACGATCACCCAGAGCCTGGGCTGGCCCGTGGCGATCACCAGCGCCTCGATCCTGGTCGCCTTCGCGTTCTCGGCCGCGGTCGGGATCTTCTTCGGCTGGTACCCCGCGCGCAAGGCGGCCAACCTCGACCCGATCGAGGCGCTGCGCTACGAGTGACGTACTAGAATCCTGGGCGTGGCCGGAGCACTCGTCCTCAGCGCACTCGCGGCCCTCGCGCAGCCCGACACGATCGTGGTCGGCACGCTCAGCGACCCGGCCAGCCTCGCGCCGCACCGCGCCACCGACCTGGTCGCGGCCGAGATCGTCGCGAACGTGTGCGAGACGCTGGTCCGCCTCAGGCCGGGATCGCTGCGCCCCGAAGGCGTCCTCGCGACGGCGTGGGCCACGCCCGACCAGCGCGTCTGGACGCTGACGCTGCGCGAGGACGTCGTGTTCCACGACGGCGCGCCGCTCGACGCCGACGCCGTCGCCAGGAACCTCGAGCACCTGCGCAGCGAGCTCGCCTTCCCGGGCCGCGCCGAGCGCGTCGGACCGCACGTGGTGCAGCTGACGCTCGACCGCCCCAACGCGGCTCTCCTCTCGACGCTGTCGCAGCCGTTCTTCGCGATGCAGAGCCCGAAGCAGCTCGCGGTGCGCGGGGAGCTCCCGGTCGGCACGGGGCCGTTCCGGCTGGCACAGGCCGGACCGGGCCGCGTCGAGCTCGAGGCCGCGGCCAGCCACTGGGCCGGGACCCCGCGCGTGCGGCGGCTCTCGTTCCGCCGCTTCCCGGACGAGGCGAGCCTCACGCGCGCGCTCGCGCAGGGCGAGGTGGACGTGACGGCCGCGCTCGGCCCCGCCCGCGCCGACGAGCTGCGGCAGGGCGGAGACGTCACGCTCGACACCCAGGCCGGCCTCAGCCTCACGTTCCTGGCGCTGAACAACGAGCGCGCCCCCTGGAGCGATCCGCGGGCGCGCCGGGCGCTCTCCCGGGCGATCGACCGCGCGGGGCTGGTGCGCGAGATGCTCGCCGGGCACGCCGAGACGGCGCACTCGGCGCTGCCCCCGACGCTCCTGGGCCCCGACACGCGCGCGCGCGAGCTGGTGCTCGACCGCGACGCCGCCCGCCGCCTGCTGGCCGACGCGCGAGTCGCGCCGGGCTTCGAGGCGACGCTCACCGTCTCGCGCGCGCCGCGGCCCTACCTGCTCGAGCCGCTGCGCGCCGCGCGCCGTATCCGCGACGACCTCGCGCTCGTGGGCCTCTCGATCCGGATTCGCGAGCTCGACAGCTGGGCCGAGCAGGTGGCGCTCACGTCGCGCGGCGACTACGAGCTGGCGCTGCTCGGCTGGCGGGCCGACACGCTCGACCCGAACGACTTTCTCACCGCCCTGCTCGACTCCGCCTCGATCGGCACCACCAACCGCGCGCGCTACCGGAGCGCTGCCATGGACGGCCTGCTGAAACGCGCTCGCCAGGGCAGCGCCGCGGGGGCTCGGCTCGCGCTCTACCGCCAGGCGCAGGAGCTGGTGCAGGTCGACATGCCCTTCGTACCGCTCTACCACTCGGCCGTCTTCACCGCCCACAGGCGCGAGCTGCGCGGCCTCGTGATCGGTCCCACCGGCATCCTGAGGTACGACAAAGCATGGAAGCAACAGTAGGCGGCCGCCGCCGGAGGAAGCCTCTCGCCGCGCTCGCCGCCACGGCGCTCGCTGCGGCCGCGCCCGCCTTCGCCGCGGATTCCTCCGACGCGAAGGCCGCGGCGCTCTTCGAGCGGCTGCGAGCCGACGTCCAGGCGACGGCCGCGCGGCTCGACGGTGTCCTCGGCGTGTACGTCGAGGACCTGGGGAAGGGCGCGGTCGTCGAGCTGCGCGCCGACGAGGCCTTCCCCACCGCCTCCTCGATCAAGCCCGCGGTGCTCTACGAGCTCTTCCGCCAGGCCGACGAGGGCCGGCTCGACCTGAGCGAGCTGACGCGTCCGCCGCTGCCGCGCGTGGCGGGCGGCGGCGTCCTCGAGAGCCTCGGCGGCCAGCTCAGCCTGACATGGCGCGACCTCGGGCTGCTGATGATGATCTACTCGGACAACGAGGCCACCAACCTGCTGATCCGCAAGGTCGGGATGGACGCTGTCAACCGCAGGCTCGACGCGCTCTCGCTGCCGCGCACGCGCCTGCGGCGCCTGATGATGGACCTCGAGGCCGCGCGGCGCGGCGACGAGAACCTCTCGACGCCGCGCGAGCTGGCCCGGCTCGCCTCGCTCGTCGCGCAGGGCGAGGGCCTGTCGGCGGAGCGGGCCAAGGACCTGCAGGCCGTCGCCACGGCTCCCGCGCAGGGCTCTCCCTTCCGGCGCGGCCTGCCCGAGGGCGTCCGGGCGATCGCCAAGCCTGGCTCGCTCGAGGGCGTCCGCTGCGAGATGGCCTGGGTGGACGTGCCCGGGCGTCCCTACGCGGCGGCGATCATGACCTCCTATCTCGCGCGCGAGACGGACGGCGAGGACGCGATCGCGGCGCTCTCCGCCGCGATCTTCTCGACCTTCGACCGGCTGGCGCGCTCGAGCGAACACGGGCGGGTGATCAGCGAGCGCGACGCGCGGAGGTAGCGCCGGACGCCGCCATGACGACGCTCGCCCCCGGCAGCACGATCTCCCATTACCGGATCGTCGAGACGCTCGGCCAGGGAGGCCAGGCGACGGCGTTCAAGGCCGAGGACCTGCGCCTCGCGCGCCCGGTCGTGATCAAGGCGCTCAAGCCGGAGCTCGTGGCGAGCGAGGCCGCGCGCCGGCGCTTCGAGCGCGAGGCCGCCCTGTGCTCCGCCCTCGACAACCCGCACATCCAGGCGGTCTACGACGTCGGCGAGTCGGGCGGCCTGTACTACATCGTGCTGCAGTACGTGGAGGGCCCCACGCTCAAGCAGTTCATGGCCGGGCGGCCGCTCGAGACGCTCTCCGCGCTCTCGATCGCGATCCAGCTCGCGGACGCTCTCGCGGTCGCCCACGCGAGCGGCATCGTTCACCGCGACCTCAAGCCCTCCAACATCATCGTCGGCGCCGGCGGGCAGGCGCGCATCCTCGACTTCGGCCTCGCCAAGATGCTCGCACCGGCCCCCGCGGAGAAGGGCCGCACGCCGGTGCCCGGCGACGACCCGCTCACCGAGGTCGGCGTGCCCTACGGCTCGGCCGGCTACGGCTCGCCCGAGCAGGCGCGAGGCGAGTCCGCCGACCACCGCACCGACGTCTTCAGCCTGGGCGTCGTGCTCTACGAGATGCTGACGGGCACGGCGCCCTTCCGGGGCGACCACACCGTCGAGGTGCTGAACGCCGTGATCAACCAGGCGCCGCGCCCGCTCGCGCTCGCCAGCCCGCGGGCGCCCGCGGCGCTCCAACCGCTCCTCGACCGCGCGCTGGCGAAGCCGGCCGGCGAGCGCTACCAGACGATGGCCGCGTTCCGCGACGACATGAAGGCGCTCATGCGCCGGCTCACCCGCGAGACAGGCGTCGTGCCGACGGAGACCACGGCCACGCTCTTGGCGCCGCTGCGCGCCCGCGCCTCGCGCTTCTCCGGGACGCTGGGCCGGGTGCTCTCGCGGCTGCGCCCCTCGCTCGGCCTCGCCGAGGCCCCACGCGAGTCGCCCGCGGCCGGCGTGCCGAGCCGCCCCTCGCACTGGGGCAGCGAGAACCGGCCCACGCTCGCCGTGCTGCCCTTCCGCAACCTGGCCGGCACGCCGGACGCCGCCTTCTACGAGTTCGCGCTCGCCGACGGCGTGATCACCGAGCTCGGCAACGTGCAGTCGATCGTGGTGCGCCCGTCGGCCTACGTCGCGCCTTACGTGGGCCAGAGCACCGACCCGCGGCAGGTGGCGGCCGAGCTGCGGACGAGCCTGGTGCTCGCCTGCGGCTTCATCCGCACGCCGGAACGCATGCGCGTCACGGCCCAGCTGCTCGACGGCGCGAGCGGCGACATGCTTTGGAGCGACACGATCGACGTGCAGGCCCGGGACCTGATCGACGTCCAGGACGAGATCGCCCGCCGGCTGCTGGCCGGGCTCGAGGTGCGGCTCACCGAGGAGGAGCAGCTCCGCATGGAGCGGCCGCTCACCCACAGCCCCGAGGCCTACGACTTCTACCTGCGCGCGCGCGACGCGCTCTACCGTTACCTGCTGCGCACCCACGGCGAGGCCGACCTCGACGAGGCGGTCAAGATGCTTCACGAGGCGATCGGCCAGGACGGCGACTTCGCGCAGGCGCACGCGACGCTCGGGCGCTGCTACCTGCTGTACGCGCAGGGTTGGGGCGGCGCCGAGACCTTCCTGCTGGCGGAGCGCTCGCTGCGACGGGCGCTGGCGCTCGAGCCCTCGCTCGCCGGCGCGCGGCTCCAGATGGTCTACGTCGACCTGCACAACGGCGACAAGGAGCAGGCACGCGCGCGCGTGGGCGAGCTCGTGGCCGAGCGTCCCAACGACCCGGAGGCGCTCTACGTTGCGGGCATGCTCCACCGCCTGGACGGCCTTTACGAGCAGGCGCTCGCCGCCTACGATCGGCTGCTGCGGGTCAGCCCGGGGGACGTGGTGATCGTGGAGTTCAACAGGGCGCGCGTCTTCACCCACGCGGGCCGCTTCGAGGAGGCGGTGGCCGCGATCGACCGCGGGCGCGCGGCCGAGCCCGAGCACCCGCTGCTCAAGACGTTCCTGGCGATAGCGCTCTTCAACCAGGGCATGATCGACGACTGCCAGGCGCTGCTCGAGGACGTGCTGCGCCAGAACCCGCACTTCGACGGGGCGCTGCCGCTCGTCGGCTGGTGCCTGTCGGCTCGCGGACGCCACGACGAGGCGCGTGCGCTCGCGACGCCGCGAGTCCGCGAGATCGCCGCGGCCGACCACGACATCGCGCTCTGGCTCGCCGAGCTCCTCGCCATGGAAGGGCTCGCCGACGACGCGATCGACTGGCTGCACCGGGCCGTCCGGCTCGGCAACGAGAACTACCCGCTGCTGGCGACGAGCCGCAAGCTCGACTCGCTGCGCCAGGATCCGCGCTTCGGCGAGCTGCTCGAGGAGCTGCGCCGCCGCCACGAGAGCCGGAGCCAGGCGGTGGGGGCCGCCGGCCGGTGAGCGCGCCCGAGGATCTGGTCGAACGCATCCGGCTCAGGCTGGAGGACAGCTTCGTCGGAATCGGCGAGGTGGTCGCCGAGCTGCAGCCCGCCGACCTGGCGGACCTGCTCAACCAGCTCACGCGCCAGGAAGCGGCCAGCGTCCTGACCATGCTGCCCGTCCCGCGCGCGGTCGAGGTCTGCGACCAGCCGACCCTGCGCCGGCGCAGCGCGATCCTGGCCGAGCTCGACCCCGGCCGCGCCGCCCAGGTGCTCGAGGGCCTCGCCGCCGACGAGCGCACCGAGATCGTACGCGGCATGGGCGACGTGGCGCGGCGCCGGCTGCTGCCGAAGCTCAAGGACGAGGTGCGCGCGGAAGTCGAGCGGCTGCTGCTCTACCCCCCGCGCACGGCGGGCGGCATCATGACCACCGAGTTCGTCCGCCTCGCGCCGAGCTGGAGCGTAGGCGAGTGCCTGAAGCACATACGGGCGGTCGCGCGCGAGAAGGAGTCGATCTACGCCTGCTACGTGATGGAGCCCGACAGCGGCCGGCTGCTGGGCTCGGTGTCGCTGCGCGACCTCGTGATGGCCGAGCTCGACCAGCCGGTCGAGAAGGCCATGCGCAAGAAGCTCGTCACGGTCGGCGCCCGCGACGATCAGGAAGTCGTGGCCGCGCGCATCGCCAAGTACAACCTGCTCGCCGTGCCGGTGCTCGAGGCCGACGGCAGCGTGGTCGGCTTCGTCACGGTCGACGACGTCATCGACGTGATGGTCGAAGAGGGCACCGAGGACGTGCTGAAGATGGGCGCCGTCGAAACGGGCGCCGTCGACGAGCCGTACACCGCGGCCCCGTTCTGGGCGCTGGTGCGCCGCCGCGCGGGCTGGCTGCTCGTGCTCTTTCTGGGCGAGATGCTCACCGCCACGGCGATGGGCCGCTTCGAGGAGGAGATCGCGCGCGCGGTGGTGCTCGCCCTCTTCGTGCCGCTCATCATCTCGAGCGGCGGCAACTCGGGCTCGCAGGCCGCCTCGCTGATCATCCGCGCGCTCGCGGTCGGCGAGCTCGGGGTCCGCGACTGGTGGCGCGTGATGCGGCGCGAGGTGCTGGCCGGCCTCGTGCTCGGCAGCGTCCTGGGCTTCGTGGGCTTCCTGCGCATCACGCTCTGGGCGACGCTCGTCTCGCCCGGCTTGTACGGCCCGCACTGGCCGCTCGTGGCCGCCACCGTCTGGCTCTCGCTCACAGGTGTCGTGCTCTGGGGCACGCTCACGGGCTCGATGCTACCGCTCATTCTGAAGCGCGCCGGCATGGACCCCGCGGTCTCCTCGGCGCCCTTCGTAGCGACGCTCGTAGACGTCACCGGCATCGTCATCTACTTCGAGGTCGCGGCCCGGATCCTGCGCGGCACCCTGCTCTAAAGGCCGGTAGCGTGGCTCACAGTTCGTTGCGGATCAGATCCTCGAAGGTCTCGCGCCTGCGCACGAGCCGCGCGCGGCCGGCCTCGACCAGCACCTCGGCCGCGCGCGGGCGCATGTTGTAGTTCGAGGCCATCGCGAAGCCGTAGGCGCCGGCGTCGCGAACCAGCAGCAGCTCGCCCGGCTCGACGCGCTCGAGCTCGCGGGCGCGCGCCAGGAAGTCGCTCGTCTCGCAGACCGGGCCGACCACGTCC
>DATBSL010000183.1:0-13274 GCA_036559805.1 Vicinamibacteria bacterium | reverse complement strand
CGACGTCGCGCGCGACGCGAAACTCGTAGTCGCCGACGTGCAGGACGTCGCCGTCGTGGAGCACGCTGTCCTTCACGGGCTCGCGGTTCAGGAACGTGCCGTTCCGGCTCCCGAGATCGCGCACGCGCAGCGTGAGGCCGTCCGAATAGATCTCGGCGTGCGTCTTGGAGACGTGCGAGGACTGAAGCGAAAGCTCGAGCCCCGCGGCCCGGCCGATGCGGAACGGCAGCGGCGCGAGCGGCGTGCGCTGCAGCGAGCCGTCCTCGCCGAGCTTGCTCTCGAGCACCCAGACCCCGACGGCACCGGCGGCGGCGCGCGCCTCGAGCAGCTGCTGACGGAGCCCGCTCGATTCGGTGGGGGTGAATTCCTGGGTGTCGTGTCGGCGAGGGAAGACCGGCACTGAACCGTCCGCGCTCATGAAGTCCTTTCGCATCCCCCCCGCGATAAAGCAATTCCCGGGCCGTGGGGCAGACGCCTGTGGCCCAAGCAGTTACGGTGTTCGAGACGTCCCGTGTCTGGATTCCGGTCGCCGGAAAAGGGCCGCGTAGGGTGCAACTTGGACACGGCCCTCGTATAGTTCGGCAACCCTCGGCGCGCCCGATGAGCCCTTGTCCCGCCTGCGCGACACCCACGGCCGACGGCTCGAGCTACTGCCCGGAGTGCGGCATCGACCTCCGCCTGCCCGACAGCCCGACCGGCACGGCGCCCCGCCGTCCGGCAAATCCCACCACTGATTCGGGACCACCTCGAGGCGTGGACCGATTCGCGCCGGGCCAGGTGCTCGCCGACCGCTACCGGATCGTCGGCCTCGTCGGCCGCGGTGGGATGGGCGAAGTGTACCGGGCGGACGACCTGAAGCTCGAGCAGCCGGTCGCGCTGAAGTTCCTCGCGGGCGCGCTCGCGGGCGACCGCGACCGGCTCGAGCGGCTCTACTCGGAGGTGCGCATCGCGCGCCAGGTGTCGCACCCCGCGGTCTGCCGCGTGTGGGACATAGGCGAGGCGGACGGGCAACCCTTCCTCTCGATGGAGTTCGTGGATGGCGAGAACCTCGCGTCGCTGCTGCGGCGCATCGGTCGCTTCCCGCAGGACAAGGCGAAGGACGTCGCGCGGCAGGTCGCGGAGGGGCTGGCGGCCGCCCACGCGAAGGGCCTGCTGCACCGCGACCTGAAGCCCGCGAACGTGATGCTCGACAGCCAGGGCCACGCGCGCCTCACCGACTTCGGCCTCGCCGGCTTCGCCGAGTCGCTCGCGGGCGACGTGCGCTCCGGCACGCCGTCCTACATGTCGCCCGAGCAGCTGCTCGGCCGCGAGGTGAGCGTTCGAAGCGACGTGTACGCGCTGGGGCTCCTGGTCTACGAGCTGGTCACGGGACGGCGCGCTTTCGAGGGCAAGGGCTTCGCCGAGCTGGCGCGCCGGCACCGCGACGAAAGGCCGCTCGAGCCCTCGGCGCTGGTGCCGGGTCTCGAGCCCGCCGTCGAGCGGACGATCCTGGCCTGCCTCGAGAAGGAGCCGCGCCGGCGCCCGCCTTCGGCGCTCGCCGTGGCGGCGATGCTCGCGGGCCGCGACCCGCTCGAGGCCGCGATCGCCGCCGGCGAGACGCCGTCGCCCGAGCTCGTCGCCGCCGCCGGCGAATCCGAGGGGCTCAGGCCGCGCGTCGCGCGCGCCTGCCTCGCCGCCGTCGTGCTCGGGCTCGTCGTCTTCCCGATCCTGGCGGCGCCACGCCACGTGCTCTCGCGCGTCCCGGTCGAGAAGAGCCCGGCCGCGCTCGAGGACCGTGCCCGCGAGCTCGTCGGACGCCTGGTCGAAGCGAAGCCGCTCGACCACGAGATGGGGCTCACTCACGACCAGGACTACCTGCACTGGGTCCGCGAGCGCGGTCACGGGGCCGAGCGATGGAAGGCGCTCGCGATCGGCGAGCCTCCGCTCGTCGAGTTCTGGTATCGCCAGAGCCCGCGCCCGATCTTGGCGCGCAGCCCCGTGGGACGTGTCTCCCGGAGGGACCCGCCGATCGAGGTGGCCGGCATGGCGGGCGCGAGCTACGACCTGCGCGGCCGCCTGCTGGCGTTCTACGCGGTGCCGCCCCAGCTCGAGCGCCCCGCGGACCCAGGCGCCGCGGCGGTGGCGCCGCGTTTGGCCGAGGCGGACTGGGCTCCGCTGTTCGCGGAGGCTCGGCTCGAGGCCGCCCAGCTTCAGCGCGTGGAGCCCCGGTGGACACCGCCCTTCTACGTCGACGCCCGCATCGCGTGGGAGGGGCGCTGGCCCGCGCGGCCGGAGGTCGCGTTCCGGGTCGAGGCGGCGAGCTACCGCGGCCGGCCCGTCTGGTTCGAGATCAAGGACCCCTGGACGCGCCCCGAGCGCGAGCAGGCCTCGCCCCTGACGCCGGTCCGGCGCCGAGTCCAGGCCTTCTACATCGTCTTCCTGGTAACGCTCATCGCGGTTGCGTGTGGGCTCGCGTATCGCAACCTCTCGCTGGGCCGCGGCGATCGGCGCGGTGCGTTCCGGCTGGCTTTGACGCTCGTCGCGCTCGCGACCGGCGCCTGGGCGCTTCGCGCGCACCACGCCGTCGAGCCGGCCCACGAGATCGGCTCCTTCGTGATGGGAGCCGGCCTCTCGCTGCTGGTGGCGGCGATCGTGTGGCTGCTGTACCTCGCGCTCGAGCCGTACGTGCGCCGGCTGCGGCCCTGGACGCTCGTCTCCTGGACGCGCCTGCTCAACGGGGGAGTGCGCGACCCCGTCGTGGGACGGGACGTGCTCGCGGGCATGACCTTCGGCACCGGCCTCGCGCTCGCCAACGTGCTGGCGCGAGCCTGCGAGGAGTCGCTGGGCTATCCCGAGCGTCCTCCCGAGCTCGTCGCCCTCGACGTGCTGCTGTCGCCGCGCATGCTGCTGAGCTTCGTGCTGGGCTCCCCGCTCGACGCGACGGTCGCCGGGCTCGCGCTGCTGCTGCTGTTCCTGGTCTTGAGGCTCGCGACCCGGAGAGACTGGATCGCCGCGCTTCTGGTCGTCGCCTTCCTCGTATCCGGCGACCTCGTCGAGGCGGGGGCGCAGGGCGGCGTGATCTGGCTGCTCGTGCCCCTCTCGCTCGTCGCGTGGAGCGGCTTCCTGCTCCTGCTGTTGCGCCTCGGGGTGCTCGCCGCGATCACCGCGGTCTGGACGGCGAACATGCTGATCGTGCCCGCGCTCGCGTACGCCCCCGGCCGCTGGACGGGCGACGCGGTCTTCGTCGTGCTGCCGCTGCTTCTCGGCGTGGCCGTGCTGGCGTTCCGCAGCGCGAGCGGGGGGCACCTGGGCCTCAGGCGCTACCTGGCCGGCGAGGTGTCCGCCTCGCGGGCATAGGCGGGGTCGGTATGCGCGCGACGGCACTTTTGCCCCCAGCTGACGTACCCTTCTAGTGAGCCTCGAGCGCCCCATGTACGCGTGCCCGACGTGCGCCACGCCGGTCGCCGGGTCCGAGCCGGCCTGCCCGGCCTGCGGCTCCGACCTGGACATCGCCCTGAGCCCCACCGGCACGGCCCCGCACCCGACCTCGCTGCGGACGCCATCGGGCGACAAGCCGCCGAGGACGCCGTCGGGGGAGAAGCCGCGCACTCCCTCGAACGGCGGCGGCCGCCGGACGGGCGAGCGCTTCGTGCCCGGCACCGTGGTGGCCGAGCGGTACCGCATCACTGGCCTCCTGGGCCGCGGCGGCATGGGCGAGGTATACCGGGCGGACGACCTCAAGCTCGACCAGCCTGTCGCGCTCAAGTTCCTGCCGCACGGGCTCGACTCCGACGGCGAGCGGCTCGCGCGCTTCTACCGCGAGGTGCGCATCGCGCGCCAGGTCTCGCACGCGGCGGTGTGCCGCGTCTACGACGTCGCGGAGGCCGAGGGCCACTTCTTCCTGTCGATGGAGCTGGTGGACGGCGAGAACCTCGCCTCGCTGCTGCGGCGGATCGGCCGGCTGCCCCAGGACAAGGCGCTCGAGATCGCGCGGCAGCTCTGCGCAGGGCTGGCCGCGGCGCACGAGAAGGGCGTGCTGCACCGCGATCTGAAGCCCGCGAACGTGATGCTCGACGGCCAGGGCAACGTGCGCATCACCGATTTCGGCCTGGCCGGCCTCGCCGAGTCGCTGCGCCACGACGACGTGCGCTCGGGGACGCCCTGCTACATGTCGCCCGAGCAGCTCACCGGCCGCGAGGTGACGGTGCGCAGCGACATCTACGCGCTCGGCCTCGTGCTCTACGAGCTCTACACGGGCCGGCGCGCGTTCGAAGGCAAGTCGGTCGCGGAGTACACGCGCAAGCACCGCGACGAGCGGCCGATCGAGCCCTCAGCGCTCGTCGCCGGCCTCGACCCCGCGGTCGAGCGCGCGATCCTGAGCTGTCTCGAGAAGGAGCCGCGCCGCCGCCCGGCGTCGCCGCACGTGGTCGCGGCCATGCTCACCGGGCGCGACCCGCTCGAGGCCGCGCTCGCGGCCGGCGAGACGCCGTCGCCCGAGGTCGTCGCGGCCGCGGGAGAGGCTCACGGGCTGCGTCCGGCCGTCGCCTGGAGCCTGCTCGGCCTCACGCTGCTGGGCCTGGCGTTCGTGCCGCTCGCGGGGTCGACCTATCGGATGCTCGAGCGCGTGCCGGCGGGGAAGGCCCCGGCCGCGCTCGAGGACCGCGCGCGCGACTTCGTGCGGCGCATGGCCCCGGACGCGGCTGCTGTCGACGACACCTGGGGCCTCGGAGCCGAGTGGGGCTACACCGCACACGTGGCCGAGAAGGACGCGTCGCTCGGCCGCTGGGACGACCTCCGGAGCGGCAGCCTTCCGCTCGTCCAGCTGTGGTACCGCCAGAGCCCGCGCCCGCTCGTCTCGATGCACCCGAACGGCAAGGTGCACTGGATGAAGCCGCCCCAGGACGTGAGCG
Source organism: Vicinamibacteria bacterium (assembly GCA_036559805.1). GTDB lineage: Bacteria > Acidobacteriota > Vicinamibacteria > Fen-336 > Fen-336 > DATBSL01. The sequence goes on along the minus strand of DATBSL010000183.1, from coordinate 8,385 downwards.
GCATGGCCGGGGCGACCTACGACATGGAGGGACGGCTGCTCAAGTTCTACGCCGTCCCGCCCCAGCTCGAGCCGGAGCCGACCGGAACCCTGCCCGCTCCCGACTGGACCCCGCTCTTCGCCGAAGCGCGCCTCGATCCGTCCGGCTTCCGTCCGGTGGCGCCACGCTGGACGCCGTGGTTCTTCGTCGACACTCGCGCCGCCTGGGAGGGATCCTGGCCGGGCAGGCCCGACCTGACCGTGCGAGTCGAAGCCGCCGCACACCGCGGCCACCCCGTCTGGTTCGAGCTCGTGTGGCCCTGGACCAAGCCCGAGCGCATGGACTCGGGCGCGTGGCCGACGGCGAAAGTGATGCGCCAGGTGGTGTTCCTGCTCGTCGTGCTGCTCCTCCTGGGCGCGGCGATCTTCATGGCGCGCCGCAACCTGGTGCTGGGCCGCGGCGACCGCCGCGGGGCCTTCCGGATCTCGTTGCTGCTGTGCGGCCTCGGCCTGCTGTCGTGGGCCTTCGGCGCGCACAACGTCGCGGACTGGAACGCGCAGGTCGGCCTGGTCACGCGGGGCGCCGGGCTCATCGTGCTGGAGGCGGGCTTCGTCTGGCTCGTCTACCTCGCCGTCGAGCCCTACGCGCGCCGCCTGCGTCCCTGGACGCTCGTGTCGTGGACGCGCGTCCTGAGCGGAGGCTTCTCGGATCCGGTCGTGGGGCGCGACGCGCTACTCGGCCTCGCGTGGGGCGTCGGCGTGTGCTTCATCCAGCCGCTGCGCTACATGCTGCCGCCGCGGCTCGGGGACCCGCCACCTGCCCCCACTCTCGGGTACCTCGACGGCCTCACCGGCCCGGCCGAGCTCGTCTCCTTCACGTTCGCGGCCGTGAACGAGAGCGTCCTGTACGCGTTCGGCGCGCTGCTGCTATTCGTGCTGCTGCGCAGCCTGCTGCGCCGCGACGTCCTCGCGACGGCGGCGCTCGGCGCGATCATGATCGTGCCGTACGCCCTGGGTGTCGGCGACGGCGCCTGGTACGCGGTGCCGGCGATGGCCGTCTGGCTGATGACCTGGATCGGGCTGCTGCTGCGCTTCGGCCTGCTCGCGGCGTGCGTCGGCAGCTTCGCCGCCGACGTCCTGTACGCGTTCCCGATCACGACCGACCTGCAGTCCTGGAAGGCCGGCCCCACGCTCTTCGCCCTGCCGCTCATCGCCTTGCTGTGCGTTTGGGCCTTCCGCAACGCCGTCGGCGGCACGGGCCTGCGGCGCTACCTCGCTTCGGACTCGCCCTCGACCCACTGACGCTTCGGCCGGCACCTTTCGCGGCGGCTGCTATCATCGCGGCCATGCCCGCGGCCAGCGTCGAGGAGGCCTTCGCCTACTGTGAGGCGCGCACCAAGGCCCACTACGAGAACTTCCCGGTGGGCCTGTTCGTCCCGCGCGCGCGGCGCCCCTACGTGTACGCGATCTACGCCTTCGCGCGCGCCGCCGACGACTTCGCCGACGAGCCGATCTACGAAGGCGTGCGGCAGCAGAAGCTCGACCAGTGGGAGGCGCTGCTGCACGCGGCCTACCGGGGCGAGGTCGAGGGGCCGATCTTCGTCGCGCTCGGCGAGACGGTGCGCCGGCTCGAGATCCCGAAAGAGCTGCTGCTCGATCTGCTCTCGGCGTTCCGCCAGGACACCGTGAAGGACCGCTACGCGACGTGGGACGAGCTCCTCGACTACTGCCGCCGCTCGGCGAACCCCGTGGGGCGGCTCGTGCTGCGCGTCTTCGACGAGCGCGAGCCCGCGCTCGAGCCCCTCTCGGACGCGATCTGCACCGGCCTGCAGCTCGCGAACCACTGGCAGGACGCGGCGATCGACCACGCGCGCGGGCGCATCTACGTGCCCGAGGAGCTGCTCGTCCGCCACGGCGTCACGAGCTGGGACTGGACGAGCGGCCGCGTGAGCGACGGCTGGCGCGGGATGATGGCCGAGCTGATCGCGCGGACGCGGGCGCTCTTCGAGGGGGGCCGGCCGCTCTGCGACCGCGTGGGGCGCGAGCTGCGCTTCGAGATGCGGCTCACCTGGCTCGGCGGGATGTCGATCCTCGACCGCGTCGAGGCGGTGGGCGGCGACGTCTTCAGGCGCCGGCCGAAGCACGGCGCCCTCGACAAGGCGGCGCTGGCCTGGCGCGCCTGGCGCTGGCCTGCGGCATGAGCGGCTCCGCCTCGGCTCGGCTCACGCGGCAGAGCGGGACCAACTTCTACTACGCGTTCCGCATCCTGCCCGAGACGAAGCGTCGCGCCATCTACGCGCTCTACGCCTTCTGCCGCAGCGTCGACGACTGCGTCGACGAGCCCGACGGCGAGCGCGAGGCGGGCCTCGCGCGCTGGCTCGCCGAGGTGCAGCGCGCCTACGCGGGACGGCCCGAGAGCGAGCTCGGCCGCGAGCTGGCGGAGGCGGTGACCCGCTTCCCGATCCCGCGCGGTGCGCTCGAGGACATCGTCGCCGGCTGCCGCATGGACCTCACCACCACGCGCTACGCCACGTTCGCGGAGCTGCGCGTCTACTGCGAGCGCGTCGCCTCGGCGGTGGGCCTCGCCTCGATCGAGATCTTCGGCTACGACGACCCGCGCACGCGGGCGTACGCGGTCGAGCTGGGGATGGCTCTCCAGCTCACGAACATCCTGCGCGACGTGGCCCCCGACGCGGCCCGCGACCGCCTGTACCTGCCGCTCGAGGACCTCGCTCGCTTCGGGGTGGGGGAAGCGGAGCTCGTTGCATTCGCGCACGATCCCACTCGGCCGCGGCCCGCAGGGCTTCACGAGCTGCTGGCGTTCGAGGCGGAGCGGGTGCTTTCGCACTATGCGGCGGCGGCCCGCGCGCTGCCCGAGCGCGACCGGCGCTCGATGCTGCCGGCCGAGATCATGGGCGGCATCTACCGGGCGGTGCTCGAGACGTGGGCGAGCCGCGGCTTTCCCGTGGGCGGCCCACGCATAGCACTCTCCAGGCCACGCAAGCTCTGGATCGCGGCGCGCACGCTGCTGCGGGTCCGCTTCGGCGCATGAAGGTCGTCGTGATCGGCGGCGGCTTCGCGGGCTTCGCCGCCGCGACGGCGCTCCAGGAGCGGCGCCACGAGGTCGTGCTGCTCGAGCGCCGCGGCATTCTCGGCGGCCGCGCCACCTCGTCCCGCGACGCGGTCACCGGCGACGACGTCGACAACGGCACGCACGTGATGGTGGGCGCGTACTCCGCGACGCTCGACCTGCTGCGCCGCTCCGGAGCGGCCGAGCTGGTCCAGGTGCAGGACGAGCTGAAGCTCGAGTGGGTGGACGAGCGCGGCACGAGCGCCCTCGACTGCCCGCCGCTCGCGGCGCCGCTGCACCTGCTCGCTGGCCTGGCGGGGCTGCGCGTGCCGCTCGCCGTCAAGCTCCAGGGGATTCGCCTGGGGCTGGCCGTGCGCTTCGGGCGCCGGCCGGAGGGGCTCACGCTCGCCGAGTACTTCGACCGCACGGGCCAGGGCGACGCGGCGCGGCGTCTGCTCTGGGATCCGCTGGCGCTCGCGATCCTGAACGAGCCCGTCGAGCGGGCGGCGGCCGTGCTCTTCCACCGCGTCTACCAGGAGGCGTTCCTGCGCGACCATCGAGCCTCGCGGCTCGTGTTCCCGCGCCGCGGCTGGAGCGTGCTCGTGGAGCGCGTGGCCGCGTACTTCGAGGGCCGGGGCGGACGCCTCCGGCGCGGGGCGCGCGCCTCGAGCCTGCTCGTGACGGACGGCCGCGTCGAGGGGGTCCGCTACCAGAAGCGTCCCGAGGCTCGCGACGCGATCGCGGCGGGCGAGCCGGCGGCGTGGCAGGTCGAGAGCGCCGACGCGGTCGTGAGTGCCGTGCCTCCGCCGGCGCTGCTCGAGCTGCTTGCCGAACGCGAGGCGCCCGCCTTCGCGGCGCTCAAGCACTTCAGCGGCTCGCCGATCGTGTCGGTCGACCTCTGGCTCGACCGCGTGGTCGTGGATCGCGTCATGCTCGGCCTGCGCGACGCCGAGATGGAGTGGGTCTTCGACAAGGGGCGGCTCCACGGGCGCGAAGGCGCGCCGCAGCACCTGGCGTTCATCGTGAGCGCGGCGTACCGCAGCGCTCCGAAGACGAACGCCGAGCTCGTGGATGCGGCCGTGTCCGCGCTGCGCCGTTATTTCCCGGCGATGGCGGCCGCCGCCGTCACGCGCTCGCTGGTGCAGCGCGAGGCGCAAGCCACCTTCGCCTCGACGCCCGCGCTCGAAGCGCTTCGGCCCGGCCCGGTGACGGCGCTCCGCGGGCTGTTCCTAGCGGGCGACTGGACCGACACCGGGCTGCCCGCGACGATCGAAGGCGCGGTGCGCAGCGGCCTGCGCGCCGCGGACGCGGTCGAGGCCGCCTCGCGCGGCCAGACTGCCGATTTGCTCTCGATCGTCAGTTGAGCAGCGACGGCCAGTCGAGCACGACGTGGATCCGCTGCCTCTGGCTCCCGTCGGCCTGTCGCCTCACCAGGAAGCGCTGGCCGTCCGCCGACACCGCGTAGTCGTTGTAATCCGGGCCCTGCATGATCGCCTGGAGCTCCGTGGCCGGAGCGAGGGTCGTGGGCAAGCCGACCTCGAGCCCGCTCGCTCCCGCCCCAATGCCGACGGCCATCAAGCTGCCCTCGAGCGCCAGGTAGAAGAGCTCCTTGCCGTCGCGGCGCCACCGGGGCTGAGCACCGCCGCCCGTGGAGACGCGCACCCTCTCGCCGCGCCTGCGGAACGGCTCGACGTAGACCTCGAAGCGCCCCGATTCCCGCGAGATGTAGGCGAGCCACTGGCCGTCGGGAGACACGTCGGGCCTGTCGATCAGGAAGCCCTTCACGAGCGGCTCGGGCGCTCCCCCTCCGTCCAGCGAGAGCGCCCAGAGCGTCCGCTCGGCGCCGATCGTCAGGTAGAGCAGCGTGTTCGCCTCGCGGATCCAGTCCTTCGCGATTTCCCGCTCCCCGGGCGTCTGGCCGATGCCGCCCGACAGGGGCGCGGCCGGCACGGAACCCGAGAGCCCCTTGCGGAGCAGGTTCTGGTCACCGCTCGCGTTCGACGAGTAGATGAGCTCCTGGCCGTCCGGGGACCAGACGGGGTCGCGGTCGTCCCCGGGGTCGGTCGTGAGGCGGCTCGGCACGCCGCGGGCGACGTCGATCAACCACAGGTCGAACTGGCCGCTTGCGTCGGCCATCTCCGCCACGACCCGTCTGTCGTCTGGAGAGAGGGCGATCTGGCCATACTGGCCAGGCTCCCCGAGAGTCGCGAGCTCCTTCCCCTTCCGGTCGACCCAGTCGAGCTGAACGGCGTCGCTCTGCCGCGACAGCCAGGCCACTCGGCCGGTGTCCGAGGCGGAGAACCAGCCGAAACCGCTCGTCTCGGAGAAGGCTGCCACTGACGAGGCGATCGGAACGGCCTCGCCCGACGTCACGAGCTCGCGAGGATCGAAGCGCTGGGCCCGCAGGACGCTGTCCTGGACGGAGAGAAGATACCCGGGGGCGGCATACTGGAAGCGGGCGCCCTCGGGCCGGAGGCGTCGCCTCTCAGAGGGGGATTCGAGAGGGATCACGTGCAAGCCGGCATTCGCGGCGTCCCGGCCCAGAACCTGGAAGAGCAGGTGGCGCCCCTCCGGCAGGAACTGGGGCCAGCTGTGGTTCGTCTCACCGCGCGACGCGTCGAGAGTCGTGAGGGGTGAAGCCTCTCCGCCCGCCGCGGGGACCGAGTACAGGCGCCCGCCGACTCCGTCAGCCGACCCTGCGGAGAATACGATCGTCCCCGCTGCGCTCCACGTGCCGGAGTTGTACTGCCTCGGGGGGCGCGCGCACACCCGCTGCACCGTGCCGCTCGCGAGGGCGAGCTTGCGCAGCTCGCTGTCGACGGCGAACGCGATGGATGCGCTGTCGGCGGACCAGAAGAACCCTCCGATGGCGCCCAGCGTTCCGGGAAGCGGCCGTGCGTCGGGTGAGTCCATGGGGCGGATCCACAGCTGCCGGCCGCCGCCCGACGAAGCGAGGAACACGACATGGAGGCCGTCGGGTGACACGGCAAGCGGGCTCCAGCTCCAGAAGGCCAGGTCCTCGGGCGTGTCGAGGAGGACGTGCGCGGGGGGCCGGGGCTCGGGCGCCGGCTTGAAGTAACGCTGGGCGGCGAACGCCGCGAGCGTGGCGGCCGCGACGAGCGCCGCCGCCCAGATCCAGCGCTCCCGCGACCGGCTCCGGCGCTCGCTCCGACGCACCGCTTCGATGTCGCCCGCGGGCGCCCCGGCCTCGACCGCGGTCCCGGCCAGGACGTCCTGGATCTCCAGCCGGGCGTCGCCCATGTCCTGGAGTCTCTCGCGCGGGCGCTTGCGGAGACAGCGGCGGAGCAGCCTCGCGATCGCGGGCGGACAGCTCGCCGGCACGCTGTCCCAGGCCGGCTCCTCCTTGATGACCGAGGCCATCACCTCGGACGCCGTCTCGCCGGTGAAGAGGGACCGGCCGGCGAGCATCTCGAAGAGGACCACCCCGAAGGACCAGATGTCGGCCCGCTTGTCCACGGCCTTGCCGCTCGCCTGCTCGGGAGACATGTACGCCGCGGTACCGAGGATCACGCCGGCCAGGGTGCCGGTGCGGGCCAGGGTGGGGGACTGCGAGAGCTCGATCGACGACCCGCCGGAGCCCAGTTCGCCGCCCCAGGCCTTGGCGAGGCCGAAGTCGAGCACCTTGACCTTGCCGTCGGGCGTGAGCTTCACGTTCGCGGGCTTCAGGTCGCGGTGGACGATGCCCTTGGTGTGGGCCTCCTCCAGCGCCTCGGCGATCTGCTTCGCGATCTCGAGCGCCTCGTCGACGGGAATGGCGCCGCGCGCGAGACGCTCCTTGAGGTCCTCGCCCTCCACGAGCTCGAGCGCCAGGAATGGCTTGCTGTCCGCGTGCTCGAGTCCGTAGATGGCGGCGATGTTCGGGTGGTTGAGCGACGCGAGCAGCTTCGCCTCGCGCTCGAAGCGGGCGAGGCGCTCGGGATCCTGCGCCACCTCGAGCGGCAGCACCTTGATCGCGACGTCGCGGCCGAGGGTCGTGTCGGTCGCGCGGTAGACCTCGCCCATGCCGCCCGCCCCGAGGGCGGCGGTGACCCGGTAGTGCGACAGCGTCTGGCCAATCAAGGGGCCTCCCGGCACGGTGCCACGATCATGCTCACGCGATCGCTATCAAGCGGCGCGTCACACTCACTCAAGACGCAGCGCCCACTTCACGGCCTCGAGCCACATGCGGCGCAGGTCGGGGCGCGCCCAGGCGCTGGGCGGGTGGCCAAGGCTGCTGTAAAACACGCGGCCCTTGCCGTAGCTGTGAGTCCAGGCGATCGGCACGTCCTCGTGGCGGACGCCCGGCCGCGTCTTGTCGACGCTCGACGTGTCGAGGCCCAAGAGGACGTGAGAGCGCGCCCGCGAGAAGTCGCGGATCTGGTAGAACTCGTCGAAGAGGCGAAGCTTTTCCGGGAAGTGGCGTGTCGCCGGGAACTCGCGATCCTCGACCTTGAGCGCCGCTTCCAGCTGGTCCCAGGGATGGCCGTCGAAGCGGCCCCCGATCATCTCGACGAACGCGGGCCACTCGGCGACGGTCGTGCTGTGGGCGCCCACGAAGCCCTTGCCGTCGTCCTTGACGAAGCTGAGAAGCGCCTGCTTCTGCTCGTCGTCGAGCGGCAGGTCGCCGCAGGTCATGAAGAAGACCGCGTCGAAGTAATCGAGGTTCTTGGCGTTCTCCTTGAGCGGTCGCTTCGTGATCGGCTGCGCGTCGGTCCGGACGGTCGTCGTCCACAGGCCCGACTCGCGGCCCAGGGCGTCGATTGCCACCAGGGCGTCCGAGACGGACTCGTGCTCCCAGCCGGAGGCGGCGCCGATCGCGAGCAGCCGGCGCGTGCGCCCGATGCGGATCATTCGGTTGTTCGCGCTGTCCGAGACGTAGATCTCGCCGCTGCGCGGGTGCACGTGCGCTCCGTGCGGGCGGTTGAGCTCGCTCGCGGTCGCGGGCCCCGGAACCCCGCCCACGCCTGCCTTTCCCGTCCCCGCGACATGGCGAATGCTGCCGTCGACGGGCGAGTAGCGTCGGATCGCGTGGTTCTCCGTGTCCGTGATCAACACGTCGCCGTTCGCCTCGGCGAAGAGGTGCTTCGGCCCGTCGAGCCGCGCAAGGGTCGCCTTGCCGCCGTCGCCCGAGTAACCGCGCTCGCCGGTGCCGGCCACCGTGCGGATCTTTCCCGACACGTCCACGACCCGCAGCGCGTGGCCGGAGCGCTCGCAGATGTAGAGGTTGCCCCAGGGGTCGAGCGCGATCGCGCGCGGGTCCACGAGCGGCTCGGAGAGCGCGTCGCCGCCGTCTTTCGGCACGCCCTTCGTCCCGTTGCCGGCGACCGTCTTCACGAG
>DATBSL010000182.1:0-2765 GCA_036559805.1 Vicinamibacteria bacterium | reverse complement strand
ATGATGCCGTCGGCTCCGCCCTCGACGAGCGCCTTCGCCTGCTCGCGGAAGGCCTGCTCCACCTGCGACGGGGCGATCTCGCCGTACGGCTCCATCAAGCCGCCGAAGGGGCCGATGTCGCCGAGCACGTAGCCGCGGCCGTCGAGCGCCTGCTTCGCGATTCCCACGGCCGCGCGGTTGATGTCCACGGTGCGAGCGCCCTCGCCGTGGCGGTCGAGCATGATCCGGCAGGCGCCGAAGGTGTGCGAGAGCAGCACGTCGGAGCCGGCCTCGGCGTAGCGGCGCTGGATCGCGAGCACGCGCTCGGGATGGTCGAGGTTCCACGCCTCGCCGCAGCCGCCCGACTCGAGGCCCGCCTGCTGGATCTCGGTTCCCATCGCGCCGTCCGCGAGCAGCACGCGCTCGCGCAGCGCCTGCATCAGCGACGGCTGGCTCATCGGGTTAGCGCCACGAGCGCCAGGCTCGCGCCGAACGGCGCACGGCGGAAGCCGCAGGGCTCGAGCTCGCACGCACGGCACAGGTCCTCGGGCGCGGCAGCCGCCACCGACTGTCGCGTCACGCCGAGCACAGCCAGGAGCGAGTGCTGCGGATCGAGGGCGCCCGTCTCCAGGAGCTCGAGCGGACCGAGCTGGAGCCGTCCAGCCGACGTCGGCGTTCCGCCGAGCAGCTGCATCAGCCGCTGCTGATCCCCGATCTCGAAACGGCCACAGCCGGGCGAGAGCGGGGGCAGCAGCGTCTCGCCGGCTCCGGATGCCTCCCGGCACTCGTGGCCGGAGGCCCAAAGCACGAGCGCCTCCGCGACGGCCGCCGCGAAGCGATCGAGGAAGTACGCCTCGTCCGGCCGGTCCGGCCACAACCGGCGGCTCTCGACCGCGGCCTCGGGGCCGGCGCTCACGGCGAGCACGACGACAGCGTGGCCGCGGCTCGCGCGGAGGCCTTCGGCGAGCGCGTCACTCCGGAGCGTCGTTCCGCCTGCGAGCAGCACCTCACCCGCCGAGACGCGCTCGACGGCGCAGCGACGCGTCGCCGCGAACGGCCGTCCGTGCGCGGCGTACCAGGCGCGCGCGGCTTGCGCCCGCTCGCGGAGCTCGGCTGCCAGCTCCCGGCCGCGCGGCAGGCCGACGAGCCGCAGCAGCTCGCGCGCGCTGACGGCCGCTGCCAGCTCCGCGCCGAGTGGTCGAAGCGCGCTCATCCGCCCATCCTAGCAGCAGGCAGACGCCGATCGCCGGCGCGCGCTACGAGCCGCGTCGTGGTTGCGCTATCGTGGGCGGCATGATGCGCGCTCTCGTCGCCCTGATGACCGTGTCGACCGCTGCGGGACTCGCGCTCGGCGCTGAGCCGGCCTCCGGATTCAAGCTCGGGAGCTTCGAGCGGGACGGCAAGCCGTTCGTGGGAGTCGTACTGCGCGACTCGCTCGTGATCGACCTCGTGGCCGCGGACCGCGCGCTCGCCCAGGGCGCGCGCGTCGACCCTCCGGCCGACCTGAAAGCGCTGATCGCTCGCTACGACACGGCGCTGCGCGCGCGTATCCTCGCGATCGCGGCGCACGTGAGTGCTTCGGCGAGCCGGCCCGCCTACGCGATGGACCTCACCGCCGTGCGCACGCTCGCGCCGATCCGCTACCCCACCACCATGCTCAACGTCGCGGTGAACTACCGCGAGCACGGGCTGGAGATGGCCGGCCGCGACCCGAACGCCGCGCCCGCGGCCGGTGCGGCGGCGTCGGCGCCGGGGACGCCACCGCCGAACACCACCAGCATCCCGGGCATCTGGCAGCGCGCGGCCGACGAGGCGCGCTGGAATCCCTACATGTTCGTCAAGCTGCCGAGCGCGGTGATCGCGGCCGGAGAGGCGATCCGGATCCCGCCCGGCCGCACGCAGATCGACTGGGAGTGCGAGCTCGGGATCGTGATCGGCCGCGAGGCGCGCCGGGTCGAAGTGGCGAAAGCGCGCGACTACATCTTCGGCTACACGGTCGAGAACGACGTCTCGGACCGCGGCGGCCGGGGCGACCCGCGCCACGGCAGCGACTGGCTGATCGCCAAGTCACACGACACGTTCGCGCCGATGGGCCCGTTCGTCGTGCCGAGCGAGTTCGTGGCCGACCCGCAGAAGCTCGCCGTGCGCTTCACGCTCAACGGCCAGCCGATGCAGGACGCCAACACGGCGCTGATGATCCACGACGTCTACGAGCTCGTCTCCTACGCCTCGCACATCACGACGCTGCGGCCCGGCGACGTGATCGCCACCGGCACGCCGGCCGGCGTCGGCTCCGGCCGCAAGCCGCCCGTGTTCCTGAAGCCGGGCGACGTCGGCGTCTGCACGTACGAGGGAATCGGCACGCTGCGGAATCCCGTCGAGGCCGACTCGCGCTAGGAGCGCGCCCCGTCAGCCCGGAAGCGCCGCGGCGCCGAACGGCTCGAGCTGGCAGCCTTCGACGAAGAACTCGAAGAAGCTCGGGTGCGTCTCGAGCCTCACGTGCTCGACGCGCCTGACCAGCGCCTCGAGCTCGGCCCTTCGCGAGCGTGACAGCAGCACCATCGAGGCCCCGAGCAGCGCGGCGTTGCCGACCTTGACGATGCGCTCCGGCGGCAGATCGGGCACGAGGCCGATCCGGCGCGCGGCGTCCACGTCGATGTGGCGGGCGAAGCCGCCCGCGAGGTACAGCCGCTCGATGCGCGAGAGCGGCACGCCGTAGCTCTCGGCCAGCACGCGGACGCCCGCGGCGTTGGCCCCCTTCGCCTGCGCCAGCTCGTTCACGTCGG
>DATBSL010000181.1:0-4184 GCA_036559805.1 Vicinamibacteria bacterium | reverse complement strand
AGCAGGACGCGCTCGACCTCGCCCATGCGGTCGCCGCGCAGCAGGTAGGCACCTCCGGGCTGATGGCTCCACGCACGCCACGGGCCGTTGTCGACGAGCGCGCTGAGCTGGCCGTGAACCTCGTCGAGATAGCCGACCGGGTGCTCGTTCAGGATCACGACGTCGGCGCGCAGGCCCTTGAGCCTCCAGTACTCCTGCGCCTGCAGGACTTCGCGCACCAGCGGCAGGTCGTCTTCCTCGACGACGCGCACGAGCAGGATCGGGAGATCGCCCGAGATGCCGTGTGGCCAGAGGCTCTCCTGCCCCAGCTCGCTGCGGCCGAGGAGCTCCGGCGAAGCTCGCAGCGAGCGGTCCGAGTAGAGCACGCGCGAGGCCAGCCGCTCGTAGAGCAGGGCATCCTCGCTGGTGATGCCCAGGTGCCGAAGTGCGCTCTGCGCGTGGGAGAAGGCGAGGGCGAAGGTGCGCGCCGGCGAGCTCGGGTCGTGATACTTCTGGGCGAGCGCCAGCGCCGTGTCGCGCGACAGCGCCATGCCCGTGGCGAACGAAAGCCGCACGAAGCCGCCGGGCGCGAGCCGGATGCGCTGGCGCAGGCTCACGACGGGGTCGAGCACGACGCCGGTCGTGCCGGAGAGCGACCGGCCGTCGAGCGCCTGCGGGTCGTCCACGCCGCGCCCGCGGCCCAGGAAGCGCGCGCGGTCGGTCTCCCACTCGAGCGGCCCCTGGGTGCGCCCTTCGAGGCTCAGGACGTGCACGGCCCAAAGCCCCGGCTCGTCGGCTGCCCGCGGCCGCCGACTGCACAGAAGCGCCGTTCGCTCCGGGAGGTACTCGGTCTCGACGAACAGCTTCCCGAAGGCGGGGTGAGCCAGATCGTCCGCCGCAGGTGCTAGAACGATCTCTGCGTAACTGGTGATCTCGATCTCTCGCGCGCGGTCGCTGTGGTTGGTCACTGCCAGGCGCCGGACCTCCACGTCGTCCTCGGTGGAGACGGCGACATCGAGGAGCGTCGCGATGCCGTCGTGGCGACGGCTGAAGCTCGCTTTCTCGGCGAGGAACGTGACCAGGTAGTCCTCCGCCTCGCCGCCCATCGGGTGGTGCGTCGGCGACCACACCGCTCCGCTGCGCACGTCCCGCAGGTAGAGGAACTGGCTTCCCGGGTCGCGCGTGGTGTCGTCGCGGTGGCGCGTGACGACGCGATCCCGGCAGAAGCTGGCGCCGCCGCCGGCGTTGGTCAGGACCGTGGTGTAGCTGCCGTTCGACAGGAACTGGGCGTGGGGCCAGAGCGTGTGAGGGGAGCGGAAGCGGCGCAGCGCCTGCGCGGACGCGGGACCCTTGGCGCGCGTTTCCTCCACGGGACGCGGCTGGGTGATCGCCGCCGCCCGCGGCACGCGTTCCTGCAGCAGCAGCTCCGTCGCCCGCACGCGCGGATCGGCGTGGAAGCGCCTGTGCATGGGATCGCCGAGTAGAACGTTCGCGAATGCGACGAGCGACATGCCCTGGTGGTGTGCCATGAAGGCGCGCACGACCACTCCCGAAGTGGCGGTGCCTCCTCCACCCGCGTCAAGCTCGTCGAGCGTCTCGTGCGTGTAGTCGATCGCCTCGTAGAAGCCGTAGGCACCCGTACGCCCGTCGGCCTGGAGACGCCGCAGGTTGCGCACGGCGAGCTGCGGCTCGACGAGGGCGGCGAGCGCCGTCGCGTAGGGCGCCACGACCAGCTCGTCGGCCAGGCCGCGCTTCAGCCCGAGGCCGGGGACGCCGAACGCCTTGTACTGGTAGTTGCCATGGCGATCGGTGAGGTTGTAGGCGCACTCCGAGATGCCCCACGGCACGCCACGCTCGGCCGCGTACTCGGCCTGGCGGCGGACCGCCATGCGGCAGCTGCGGTCGAGCAGCGTCTCCGGGTAGCTCTTCATCAGGAGCAGCGGCATCAGGTACTCGAAGACGGTGCCGCTCCAGGACAAGAGCGTCGGCGTGCCCTCGACGCTCGTGACCAGCCGCCCCAGGTGGAACCAGTGTGTCTCGGGCAGCTCGCCGCGCGCGATGGCGATGAAGCTCGCGAGGCGCGCCTCCGAGGCGAGCAGGTCGTAGTACGAGTTGTCGAGACGGCCCGGCCCCTCGGCATCCGCCAGCCGGAAGCCGATCGAGAGAATCCGGCGCTGCGGATCGTAGAGGAAGCGGAAGCCCATCGCCTCCGCGAAGGCCGCGGCCCGCGCCGCGAGGTCCGGCAGGCCCGCTTCGCGGAGTCCCTCGGCGAGCGTCATGAGCGCGCCCGCCAGGTTCCCGCTGTCGACCGTCGAGACGTAGCGGGGAAGAAGCGGCGCCAGGCTGCGCGTGTCGTACCAGTTGAGCAGGTGCCCCTCGTGGCGCTCCAGGCTCTCCATCGTCGTGAGCGTCCCGTCGATGCGAAGCGCCAGCTCGTCCTTGTCGATGAAGCCTAGGTCGTGGGCGGCCAGGGTCGCGACGAGCCCCATCCCGATGTTCGTGGGCGAGGTCCGATGGGCGACGCGGGGCTCGGGCGTCTCCTGGAAGTTGTCGGCCGGCAGGCGGTTGTCTTCGGGGCCCATGAAGTCCTCGAAGTAGCGCCACGTGTCACGCGCGAACCCCAGGAGCAGAGCGCGGTCCTCGGGAGCGAGCTCCAGCCGCGGCTTCGACACGGTGCGGCTCAGGGCGTGTGCCACGAGGGGTGCCATGGCCCACAGCAGAAGCACGGGTACGGCCGCGCCGAGCGCTTCGGGTCGCAGCGCGACGACGAGCGTTAGAGCGAAGAGGGCGATCAGGGGGCTCGCAATCATCGCCTTGACGAAGGCGCCCGCACTGTCGCGACGCTGTGCGCGCTCGTCGCTCGCCGCGGCGGTCTCCCACTCCAGCATGCGGCGTTTCGTGGCCGCCAGCCGGACGAGCGTCACGCCGATCGCGTGCAGGCTCTCCCAGGCGCGGCTCGCGAGAAACATGAGCTGCAGGCCCGCTTGCGCCAACGCTGTTCGCACGTCCTCGCTCACGACACGCAGGAAGACCCGCCACGGCTGCTGCGGAGGCGGACCGCCGATCGCCTTGAGAGTCAGCGGATAGAGGTTGAAGGCCAGCGCGCCCAGGACCGCGAGCGTCCAGAGCCATGGGCTGCCCGGGAGGATCGTCCAGGCGGCGAGCAGCAGGCCCAGGCTCGCCGGCGCCATCAGGCTTCGTCTCAGGTTGTCGAGAATCTTGAAGCGCGATATGAGCGGCAGGCGGTTGCGGCGCAGGCCGGAGCGCGTCGGGACGAACGGGAACAGCCACCACAGGATCTGCCAGTCGCCGCGCACCCAGCGGTGCTCGCGGCGCGCGTGGGCGAGAACGCTCGAGGGGTAGTCGTCCACGACCTCGATGTCGGTCACGAGGGCCGTGCGCGCGTACAGCCCCTCGAACAAGTCGTGCGAGAGAAGCGCGTTCTCGGGGACGCGGCCCTCGAGGGCCGTGACGAAGGCGTCCACGTCGTAGAGCCCCTTGCCGGTGAAGATCCCTTCGCCGAACACGTCCTGGTAGGTGTCCGACACCGCGGTCGTGTACGGGTCGACGCCGGTGTGCCCGGCGTAGAGCCGCGCGAACAGCGAACCGGCGGCGCTCGCCATGGTGACGCTCACCCGGGGCTGGAGGATCCCATAGCCCTCGCTGACCCGGCCGAGGCGCTCGTCGAAGCGCGGCTGGTTCAGCGGGTGGGCGGCGATGCCGATCAGCTTCTTCGCGGCGTCGCGCGGCAGGCGGGTGTCGGAGTCGAGCGTGATGCAGTAGCGCACGGCGGGGAAGACCGAAGCGTCGCCCGCCAGGACCGAGAAGCTCGTGTCCGTGGCTCCTCGCAGCAGCCGGTTCCACTCCTCGATCTTGCCGCGCTTGCGCTCCCAGCCCATCCACACGCCCTCGCCAGGGTTCCACTGCCGCACGCGGTGGACGAGGTAGAAGCGGTCGCCGCGCCCTTCTGAGTGGCGCGCGTTGAGCGCCTCGATGCCCGCGCGGGCGGCATCCAGGATCGCGGCGTCGCGCGGCATCTCGCGGGCGGGGGCGTCCGTGAAGTCGCCGAGGAGCGCGAAGTGGACGTGCGCGTCGAGGTTGCCGAGCGCCAACACCTCGAGATGCTCGACGAGCTCGTTCACCCGCTCGACGCTCGGCAAGAGCGTCGGTATGACCACCATGGTCCTTGCCCGGTCGGGCACGCC
>DATBSL010000180.1:0-4361 GCA_036559805.1 Vicinamibacteria bacterium | reverse complement strand
CGGTCCTCCTGCGCGCGGAACGCGGCGAGCACGCGCGGCTCGGACTCGACGAGCTTCGGGAAGCTCTGCACCGGCTCGCTGAGCTCGCTCTTCACCACCTCCGCCGCGGGCGGCTGCGACGCGTTCTCGAGCCGCGCGAGCAGCCGGAACATCGGTACGACGAGCGCCGCCGTCACGACCATGATGCCGAGAATCCAGAGCCCCGCCTGGAACGTGCCGCGGGTGTTCGCGTCGGTCCGCTCGTAGCCGTCCTGCTCGTGTCGCATGGCGCTCAGTGCGCCTCCGCCCGCGCGGCGCCCAGCTCGCGCAGCTCCGGCTCGCCCACGGGCAGGAGCGAAGCACCCTTGAGCTGGCGCGCGAACAGCACGAGCCAGAGGCCGAAGATCCCGAGCGCCCCCGCAAGGTCGAGAACGTGCGGGTGCAGCGGCGGCGCCGCCTCGCCGTGCGAGGCGAGGTCGGGGCCGATCAGCCAGTAGAGGTCGACGAGCTGCATCACGAGCAGAAGCGCCGCGACGACGGACAGCGCGCGGGCGCTGCGCTTGAGCGCCCGCGAGAGCAGCAGTGCAAAGGGCAGCGCGAAATGGAACACGACGAGCGCGACGGCAATCGCGTTCCAGCCTCCCGAAAGCCGGCGCAGATAGAAAGGCGTCTCCTCGCTGACGTTGCCCGACCACACGATCAGGAACTGCGAGAAGTTGACGTAGCCCCAGAGCATCGTGAACGCGAGCAGCAGCTTGCCGAGGTCGTGCACCGTCACCGGCTGCAGCGCGCTCTTCCATGGCTCCTCGGCCGAGAAGCGCGCGAGCACGACGATCGTGAACGACAGCGCCCCGAGCCCCGCGGCGACGATGAACAGCACGCCGTAGATCGTCGAGAACCAGTGCGGTGCGAGCGACATGCCCCAGTCGATCGCGGCGAAGGTGACGGTCAGGAACAGCAGCACGATCCCGAGCGCCGAGACGGCCCGCAGCTTCGCCGCGCGCGCGTCGGAGGCGCCCGCGTCCTGCTGCCGCGACCACGAGCTGATGCGGTACGCCAGCCCGATCCAGACCAGGAAGTACAGCACGGCCCGCAGCGTGAAGAAGCGCGGGTTCAGGTAGGCGGCCTTCTCGCGCAGGAGCGCGTCCCCCGCCACGACCTGCGGGTCGGCCCAGGCGTACAGCGACCCGAGCCCGAAGAGCACGGGGACGAACAGCAGTCCCAGCGCCGGCAGCGTGCGCGCGGCCGCCTCGTGCAGGCGGCGCGGGACGACGCCCCACAGGCCGCCCGTCAGGTGGCTGAGCATCGCGAGGCCGAGGCTGCCGAGCGCGAGCAGCACCGAGAACAGGTAGCCGAAGAGGTACGAGCGGTAGAACTGCGGGCGGTTCAGGAAGAAGCCCGCCGCGAGCGCCAGCAGGAACACGACCGCGAGGCCCAGGCCCGCGCGCTCGAGGCGCCCCAGCGCGGCGCTGCGCTCGCTCATGGGTGGCGCTCCGGGGCCGCGGGGCTCGCGGACAGGCTTTGCTCGAGCTCGGCGCGCTTGGCCTCGGGCACGTCCGAGGCCGCGGCGTACTGGCTGAGCTGCAGCGTCTTGACGTAGGCGGCAATCGCCCAGCGGTCCTTCGGCGGGACCTGGGCCGCGTAGTCCGCCATCGCGCCGAAGCCGATCGTGATCACGTCGTAGAAGTAGCCCACCGGCATCTGGCGCAGGCGGTCGACGTGGTAGGAGCTCGGCGCCTTGAAGCCGCGCTGCACGATCATGCCGTCGCCGCGGCCGGTGCGGCCGTGGCACGGCGAGCAGAACACCTGGAACTGCGAGCGGCCGCGGGCCAGCAGCTCGGGAGTGAGCGGCACGGGCAGCTCGCTCACGAAGCCGGCCGCGGTCTTGCCGGTGAAGAAGGCCGTGTCCTCGCGCAGCGTGCCGCGGGCAACGGTGCCCTCGACGAGCGGACGCGCGGAGCGCTTGTCGGCGAACAGCTCGCTGCCCCGCAGCGGCCGGTACTTCGGCTGGTCGTGCATGTCCTGGCGACATGCCCCCGCGAGCACGACGCCCGAAAGCACGAGAGCCAGCCTGGCCGACGCCCGTAAGACCCGCGTCGCGCTCGCGGAACGCGTCACGGCTGCACCTCGGAGACCTCGTGGGCCCCCAGCCGGCGCAGGAGCTCGCGCGTCTTCTGCGCGTCGAACTGCGGGTCGCGCGACTCGATGCACAGGAAGAAGCGATCGCGGCTCGCCGTCGCGAAGCT
Organism: Vicinamibacteria bacterium; assembly: GCA_036559805.1. Taxonomy (GTDB): domain Bacteria; phylum Acidobacteriota; class Vicinamibacteria; order Fen-336; family Fen-336; genus DATBSL01. The sequence continues at coordinate 2,136 of DATBSL010000180.1, read as the reverse complement.
CTTGACGTTGAACACCGGGTGATAGGGCTGCGGGAAGCCGTTCAGCAGCAGCATCCCGAAGACAGTCGCGAAGGCGGCGCCCAATACCGTGGTCTCGAAGGCCGGCACGAAGAAGGCCGGCCAGGAGTTGAACGGGCGGCCGCCGACGTTCATCGGGTACTCGATGACCGACGCCCAGTACTGCAGGCTCCAGCCGCCGACGAGGCCCAGCAGGCCGCCGGCGAGCGCGAGCTTGGGCACGTGGGTCTCGTGCAGGTGCAGCGCGTCGAGCACCTCTTCCATCGGGTAGGGCGTGTAGGCGTCCACGGCGCGGTAGCCGGCGGCGTGGACGCCCTCCGCGGCCTTCACGATCTCCTCCGGCGAGTGGAACTCGGCCAGCAGGCCGTAGAGCTCGGTCCGGCTCACGGCTTCTCCTCGGCGCCCTTGGCGGCGGGCACGAGCGTGCGCATCTCGAAGATCGAAATCGTCGGCAGGAAGCGGATGAACAGGAAGAACAGCGTCAGGAACAGGCCCATGGTGCCGATGAACATCGACCAGTCGAAGATCGTCCCGCGGTAGTTGCCCCACGACGACGGCAGGAAGTCGCGGTGCAGGCTGGTGACGATGATCACGAAGCGCTCGAGCCACATGCCGACGCTCACGACCAGCGAGATGAAGAACAGATACGCGACGTTCGTGCGCAGGCGCTTCCACCAGAGCGTGTTGATCACGATCACGTTGCAGAAGATGAGCGCCCAGTAGCTCCAGGCGTAGGGCCCGGCCATGCGGTTCCACAGCATGAAGCGCTCGTAGACGTTGCCGCTGTACCACGCCATGAAGGCTTCCATCATGTAGCCGTAGGCCACGATCAGCGAGGTCGCGAGCATCACCTTCGCCATGTTCTCGAGATGCCCGAGCGTGATGAAATCCTCGAGCCCGTAGGCCTTGCGCAGCGGGATCGCGAGCGTGAGCACCATCGCGAAGCCCGCGTAGATCGCTCCTGCCACGAAGTACGGCGGGAAGATCGTCGCGTGCCAGCCCGGGATCACCCCCACGGCGAAATCGAAGCTCACCACGGTGTGGACCGAGAGCACGAGCGGCGTCGAGAGCCCCGCCAGGATCAGGTAGGCCATCTCGTAGTTGGCCCAGTGGCGGGCCGAGCCGCGCCAGCCGACCGCGAAGAAACCGTAGACGATTTTGACGACCCTGTGGGTCGCGCGGTCGCGCAGCGTCGCGAGGTCGGGGATCAGCCCCACATACCAGAACAGCAGCGACACCGTCGCGTAGGTTGAGACCGCGAACACGTCCCAGATGAGAGGGCTCTTGAAGTTCGGCCACAGCCCCATCGTGTTCGGGTACGGCATCAGCCAGTAGGCCCCGACCCACGGCCGCCCCATGTGCAGGATCGGGTACAGCCCGGCGCACGCGACCGCGAAGAGCGTCATCGCCTCGGCAAAGCGGTTGATCGAGGTGCGCCACTGCTGGCGCAGCAGCAAGAGGATCGCCGAGATCAGCGTCCCGGCGTGCCCGATCCCGATCCACCACACGAAGTTGATGATGTCGAACCCCCAACCAACGGGGACGTTGACACCCCAGATCCCGACCCCCTTGAGCAACAGATAGCTGATGGTCGCCAGCAACATCATCAGCAGCGAAAACGCGATCCCGAACCCGAAGAACCAGCCGATCGGCGTCTTCTTCGTGAGAACGAGGCTGGCGATCTTGTCGGTGACACTGGCAAACGTGTGCCCGGGGCCAATGACCGGATGCCGCACGCCGCTAGCCATGACGTGGCTCCAGGTCCGTCGCCGCGGCCAGCTCAGGGTTCGGATTGCGCACCGCCGCGAGGTACGTGGTCCGCGGCTTCGTCTGCAGCTCCGTCAGGAGCCCGTAGTTCCGCTCCCCTGCCTTGAGCTTCGACACGCGGCTCCCGGGGTCGTTCACGTCCCCGAACACGATCGCCTGCGCCGGGCAGGCCGCCTCGCACGCGGTCACCACGTCGCCGTCGCGCATCTCTCGCCCCTCATTCTTGGCGTCGATGCGGGCGCGGCTGATGCGCTGCACGCAGTAGGTGCACTTCTCCATCACGCCGCGCGAGCGCACCGTCACCTCGGGGTTGCGCAGCATCTTGAAGGTCGGCGTGTCCCAGTCCTGGTA
>DATBSL010000179.1:0-6422 GCA_036559805.1 Vicinamibacteria bacterium | reverse complement strand
GCTCGCGGCGCGCCCGTCGACGAGCACGTTGTACTCGGACTGGCCCATCATGTCGATGAAGCCGGGGGCCACCACGAGCCCGCGTGCGTCGATCCGCCGCGCGGCGCTCGCCCCGGCCAGGTCGCCGATCGCGGCGATCCGGTCTCCGATCACTCCCACGTCCGCCCGGAACCACGGCGCCCCCGTGCCGTCCACCACGCGGCCTCCGGCCAGCACGACGTCGTAGCGCGGCGGCGGGGCCGCCTCGGCGAGCGACGCAGCCGCAGCGACGACTCCAACCAGGAACGAGCGCGCTCTGAGCATCCACACCTCCGCGGGGATTCTAGGCCGGCGCGCCGCCTCGTGGCTCGGCCCGGGGCCGCTAGCAGCGGGCAGCGTTCAATTCCTCGGACGGCTCGAACCGGCTCACCGCGGCTGCCAGGGTGAGCACCCGGCGCGAACGACTCGTCATAGACTCGCCTCAGATGCGGGGTCGACTGCGCGAGCGGCCGGAATGGAAGTTCTTCGCGGCCTTGCCGAGGGCGGATCGCGGGCTGGCGTTCGCCTGGTGGCTCGTACTGCTTGTGCGCGGCCTGCTGCCGGTGGCTTTCGCGATCGCGATGGGTGCGCTCGTCGGGGCCGTGCAGCGCGGGGAGAGCCTGGCCGTGCCCCTGGCCGTGACAGGCGTCGCCTTCGTGCTGCTGCAGGTGCTGGCGCCGGCGCATCAAGCCTTGAGCGCGAACCTGGGCAGTCGCGTCGCGGCGTGGCTCTACGACCGGCTGACGGAGGCGTGCGTGAAGCCGCCGGGAATGGGGCATCTCGAGGATCCGGAGCTGGCCTCGGACCTGACGGTGGCGCGCGAGTTCGACGCGGGGATGACCGGGCCGCCGATGTACATCAACCTCGACTTCATCGCGGGCGGGCTGGTCACGAGCGTGAGCGGTGTCGTGTCCGCGATCGTGCTGTTCGGCTTCTCGTGGTGGGCCCCGCTCGTGCTCGGCGGGGCCTGGGGGCTCACGCACTGGCTGCTGCGCGAGAGCGCCGTCTGGATGGATCGCAACACCCCCGAGGTCCGCGAGGCGCAGCGGCACGCGGAGTATTCCTATCGGCTGGCGGTCGATCCGCCAGCAGCCAAGGAGCTGCGGCTCTTCGGCCTCCAGGACTGGGTGATGCAGCGGTTCGTGTCGCGGCGGACGACACTGCACGAGCTGCAGTATCGGGCGACGCGGCTGCGGGAGAAGCCGCTCGCCTGGAGCCTGCTGGCCGTGCTCGCCGCCAACGCGATCGTGTTCTGGGCGCTCGGGTCGGCGGCGCTCGCGGGCCGGATCGACCTGGGGCAGGCCGTCGTCTACGCGCAGCTGGCGGTGGGCGTGAGCGCCATCGCCTTTGGGGGATTGAGCTGGGCCCTCGACGGGGCGGCCGCGCCGGTTGCGGCGGTGCTGCGGCTCGAGTCGGCGATGAGAAAGCTGGGCGCGCTCTACGTGTGCTCCGAAGCGCGCGGCGCTTCGGGGATGCCGGCGCGGGAGATCCGTTTCCGGAACGTCAGCTTCGCCTACCCGGGGAGCGCGAAGCCGGTGCTGGACGGGTTCGACCTCACGCTCTGCGCGGGGTCGTCGCTCGCGATCGTGGGGCAGAACGGCGCGGGCAAGACGACGCTCGCGAAGCTCCTGTGCCGCCTCTACGATCCCCAGGGCGGGGCGATCGAGATCGACGGTGTGGACCTGCGCGCGCTGGACGTGGCCGCGTGGCGCTCGCGTCTCGCCGCCGTGTTCCAGGACTTCATACGCTTCGAGCTGCCGCTGCGGGACAACGTCGCGCCGGCCGGGGCGCCCGACGACGTCGTCCGGAAAGCACTCGCCGAGGCCGGAGCGGGCGGCCTCGCGAAGCTCGACACGCCGCTCGCGCGCGGCTACGACGACGGGACGGAGCTGTCGGGCGGGCAGTGGCAGCGCGTGGCGCTGGCGCGGGCGCTCAGCGCCGTCCGGATGGGCGCGGGGCTCGTGCTGCTCGACGAGCCCACGGCCCAGCTCGACGTGCGCGGCGAGGCCGAGATCTTCGACCGCATCCTTGCCGCCACGCGCAACGTCACCACGATCCTGATCTCGCACCGCTTCTCGACGGTGCGGCACGCCGACCGCATCTGCGTGCTGGAGCACGGGCGCGTGGTCGAACTCGGCACGCACGACGAGCTCGTGGCCCTGGGCGGGCGCTACCGGACGATGTTCGAGCTGCAGGCGAAGCGCTTCGCGGCCGAGGCGGACGAGGAGGGGACCGCGTATGAAGTCCTCGCCTGAGCCGCTCCCGAAGGCGCTGCCGTCGATGTGGCGGCTGCTGAAGCTCGGCTACCGCCACGAGCCGCGCCTGATGCTCGGTTCGTTCGCGCTGTCGCAGCTCGCCGCGCTGCCCGACGCGCTGCTGCCGCTGTGGATCAAGTTCCTGGGCGAGGGCGTGATGCGAGCCGACCGGCGCCTGCTGCTGGCATCGGCCGTGGCGCTCGGCGTGTCGGCGACCCTCACCTGGTTCCTGACCACCCTCAGCACGCGCGCTCAACGCCGCTTCCGCGACAAGGTGACGATCGCGCTCGAGGCGCACGTGGCGCGGCTCTTGGCCTCGATCGTCACGATCGCCCACCAGGAGAAGCCCGCGTACCTCGACCGGCTCTCGGTGCTGCGCAACCAGGTGTTCGTGCTGGACCACATGTACATGTCGGTGTTCTCGACCTGCGGCTGGATCCTGCGGCTGGGCGTCGCCGTCGGGCTGCTGATGTCGATCGAGCCCGCGCTCGTGCTGCTGGCGGTCTTCGCGCTGCCCACGCTCTTCACCTCGACCTGGCGGCCGGCGATCGAGCGCGCGGCCGAGGAGCGCCGCGCCTCCTCGCAGCGCCTCGCCATGCACCTCTTCACCACGGCGACCACCGCGGCGCCGGGCAAGGAGGTGCGCGTCACGGGCATCGGGCGGCGGCTCGTGGGGGACCGGCGACGGGCGTGGGAGTGGTGGTACCAGCCGGTCGCGGCGGCCCGCTGGTCGAGCGCGCGCTGGCACGCGCTCGCCTGGGCGATCTTCGGCTCCGCGTACGTCGGGGCGATCGCCTTCGTCTCGGCATACCTGCGCGCGCCGGCGGGGGACGTGCTGCTCGTGCTCGCCGCCGGCGGACGGCTGGCCGCCTACGTCGGAGCGACCGTGGGCGAGATCGGCTTCCTGCGCGGCATCTGGATGGACGGCTCGCAGCGGCTCGCCTGGCTCGAGGATTACGCGCGCTCGCTCGCGGCATCGGCCGACCAGCCCGCGCCCGCGACGCTTCGCGAGGGGATCCGGCTCGAAGGCGTCTCGTTCGCCTATCCGGGGACCGAGCGGCTGGTGCTCGACTCGGTGTCGCTCTCGCTGCCCGCGGGCTCGGTGGTGGCGCTCGTCGGCGAGAACGGCGCGGGCAAGACGACGCTCGTCAAGCTGCTGTGCAAGCTCTACGAGCCGAGCGCCGGACGCATCCTGGTCGACGGCGCCGAGCTGGGCCGGATGCGCGCGGTAGAGTGGCGCGGCCGGCTCGCCGGTGCCTTCCAGGACTTCTTCCGCTTCGAGCTTCCGGCACGCCAGTCCGTGGGCGTCGGCGACGTCGTTCGCGTGGACGACTCCGCGGCCGTGCAGGCGGCCGTCGGCCGAGCCGGGGCCGAGGACGTAGTGTCACGCCTTCCGGCCGGGCTCGACAGCCAGCTCGGGCCGACGTGGCCGGGAGGCGTCGAGGTGTCGTTCGGCCAGTGGCAGAAGCTCGCGCTCGCCCGCGGCTTCATGCGCGACGCGCCGGTCCTGCTCGTGCTCGACGAGCCGACGGCCGCGCTCGACGCCGAGACCGAGCACGCGCTGTTCGAACGCTACGCGGCGGCGGCGCGCGGGGGCGGAGGAGCGGGCCGCGGCAACGGCATCACGATCCTCGTCTCGCACCGATTCAGCACGGTGCGAATGGCCGACCTGATCGTCGTGCTCGACGGCGCGCGCGTGGCCCAGGTCGGCAGCCACGACGCGCTCATGGCGGCGGGCGGCCCGTACGCGGAGCTCTACCGGATCCAGGCCGCGGCGTATCGCTCCGCGGTCGCGCCGCTCAGGCCGCCCCGCCCTTGAGCGAGGCCATGTCGATCACGAAGCGGTAGCGGACGTCCTGCTTCAGCAGGCGCTCGTAGGCTTCGTTCACCTTCTGGATCGGGATCGTCTCGATGTCGGAGACGATGTCGTGGTGGGCACAGAAGTCGAGCATCTCCTGCGTCTCGCGGATGCCGCCGATCGCGGAGCCCGCGAAGTTGCGGCGCGGCAGGATCAGCTGGAACGCCGAGACCGGCAGCGGGTGCTCAGGCGCGCCCACCAGGCACAGCGTCCCGTCCAGCTTGAGCAGCGCCAGCAGTGCGTTGATGTCGTGCTGGGCCGACACCGCGTCGAGGACGAAGTCGAGGCTGCCGGCATGCTGCTTCATCTCGTTCTCGTTCTTCGAGACGACGACCTCGTGGGCGCCGAGCCGCAGGCCGTCGGCGACCTTCCCGGGCGAGGTGGTGAAGAGCACGACGTGCGCGCCCATCGCGCGCGCCAGCTTGACCCCCATGTGGCCCAGGCCGCCGAGGCCGACGACGCCGACCTTCTGGCCGGGGCCCACCTTCCAGTGGCGCAGCGGCGAGTAGGTGGTGATCCCGGCGCAGAGCAAAGGCGCGGCCGCGGCCAGGTCGAGGCCCTTCGGCACGCGCAGCACGAACGCCTGGTCCACGACGATGCTGGTGGAGTAGCCGCCGTACGTCATGCCGCCGAGGGCCTTGTCGGGCCCGTTGTACGTGAGGACCGGGAACGAGAGGCAATAGACCTCGTTCCCCGCCTTGCAGTTCACGCAGTTGCGGCAGGAGTCGACCATGCACCCGACCGCGGCGACGTCGCCTGGCTTGAAGGCCGTGACGCCGCTGCCGATGCGGGTGACGCGGCCGACGATCTCGTGCCCGGGGACGCAGGGATAGACCGTGTTGTGCCACTCGTTCCGGGCCTGGTGCAGGTCGGAGTGACAGACACCGCAGAAGAGGATCTCGATCTCCACGTCCGGCGCGCCCGGCTCCCGGCGCTGGATCTCGAACGGGGCGAGCGGCGCGTTCGCTGAGCTCGTGCCATACGAACGGATCGGTTGTGTCGGCATGACCCCGATCCTATCGCGTTCGGCTTCGAAAGCGACGCAGGCGGCTCGGGGGAATGCCGAACGACGTCCGAAACGACGCCGTGAAATGGCTGTGGCTCGAGAAGCCGAAATCCAGGGCCACGCTCGTGAGATCCGCGCCCTGCTCGATCCGTTCGAGAGCCCCGCGCAGGCGCAGCTCCGTGCGATGGCGGTGCAGCGAGCGGCCGGTGCGCTCGCGGAACACCCGGCACAGATGAAAGGGCGACGCGCGCAGCCTGCGGGCCAGAAGACCGAGCGGCAACGGCAGGGCGAGATCGGCGGCCAGCTCGCGAGCGGCGGCGTCGGCAAGGGCGGCGCGACGCCGACCCGACTCGCGTGTCGTCGCGCAGCGCGGCTCGGCCCGCGCCAGGCGCAGGACCTGGCCGAGCACGCCGAGCACGGACTCCTCGATCTCGAGCGGGTCGTCGAGCTCGCCCGAGCGGACGGCGTTCACGAGGCGCCTCTGACGCAGATAGAGCGGCGCGCCCGCACACAGATGGGAAGCGCCGAAGGGTAGCGCCCCGTCCAGGACCGCCGGCGAGAAGGCGAAGTAGTCGCTCTCGGCGCCCTGCGGGCTCACGGGCCGCCGCCTGTATTCCTGCCCTGCGTTGTACAGCTCGACCACGGTCGGGTCGGCCACGAACGGCTCGGCGTTGTCGGGCTCGATCACGGCCGCCGTGCGGGGGAAGCTCAGGCAGTGGTCGCGGATGGGGCCGGAATCGCGGAAGAGGGGATGTCGTGTCGGGCAGCGCCACGCGCCGATCGCGACGAGGTTGCTCCGATAGATCAGCCGATCCACGTCCCTGGCGCAAGCCGGCACCTCCTGCAGCACCGGGCTCACCGCGGCCCTCTCACGGGCACGATCCTGATAGCCGGACGCCGGTGAGCGTCGCCACAATCGGGATCGGAGGTGGGAGGGATGCTTCGTGTCACCGCTGCCGTGGTCCTGGCCTGGCTGCTCGCTGCGTCCGGCTCCGCACCGCAGGGCGCGGCGCAGGTCCCCGTGACGCCGCCAGCGCCGCAGAATTGTACGGCCCCCGAGCATCGGCAGTTCGACTTCTGGATCGGCGACTGGGAGGTCACCGTGGGAGGCCAGCCCGCGGGGACGAACCGCATCGCCGAGGACCTCAAGGGCTGCGTGCTCGTCGAGCAGTGGACGGCCAAGGGCGGCGGGCGCGGATCCAGCCTCAACTTCTACGACCGGCGCACGCGAGCCTGGCACCAGACCTGGATTGACGAGCAGGGCGGCGCGCTTCGGCTCGAGGGC
>DATBSL010000178.1:0-17855 GCA_036559805.1 Vicinamibacteria bacterium | reverse complement strand
CCGGCCGCGCCAACGCCGGCACCCTCGGCCGTCGCGACGCCGTCGCCCAGCGTCCCGCCCACGCCCGCGCTGAGCGGACCCGCGCAGCCCGCTCCGGCGCCTCCACCCGTGGCGACGCCCTTGCCGGCTGGGACCCCGATCCATTCCACTCGTACCACTCCAGCTGCACCGGGGCCGGCCGAGCCGCCGACGGGCGTGATCGAGGTGATCTCCCAGCCGGCAGGCGCAGCCGTTTACGTCGACGACGAGTTGGCCGGCGACACGGACCCGCAGACGGGACGGCTCGTCAAGCGTGGGCTGGCGCCCGGCAAGCATCGCGTGCGCGTGGCGCTCGCGGGCTACGACGACGCCGCCCGGGAGGTGGACGTGAGCTCCGGCACCGTGACCTTCTACGCTACGCTCCGCTCCGTCGCTACAGCCAGCACGGACGGCCGTGGACTGCTCGTGGCGTTCGCCGTGCTGGCGGTCGCCGTCATCGCGGTGGTCGCGTGGATGGCGTTTCGCCAGCCAGCGTCGACGGGTGCCCCGCCGCGAACACCGTCCGTCAGGACACCCACGAGCCCCGACGCAGCCGCCACGCCGCGCACGTTCATGAATCCCGGCGCGAGGCTCGACGAGCAGGGGCTCGAATGGTTCGGGGACTATCGCCTCCACGAGATGCTCGGACGCGGAGGCATGGCCTCTGTGTTTCGTGCCGAACGGCGCAGCGAGCTGGTGGCCCTGAAGCGTCCGCTCGCCAGCTTCCTGGACGACCAGCCCTTCCTCGACCGCTTCCTGCGCGAGGCCGAGATCGGGCGCACCCTCAACCACCCCAGCATCGTCCGCATCCTCGAGCGCGGCGAGGTCCTCGGGGTGCCCTACTTCACGATGGAGCTCGTGCCCGGGGAGACGCTGCTCTCCTACCTGAAGCGCGAGCACTCTGCGGAGCCGCGCTTCGCAGCCCGCGTCGTGGCCCAGGTCGCCGAGGGGCTAGACCTCGCGCACCACAAAGGGGTCGTCCACCGCGACCTGAAGCCGTCCAACATCATGCTGCTCCCCGACGGCCACGCGCGCGTTATGGACTTCGGCATCGCCCGCGCGCAGCGCTTCGACACGCTCACCGCGACCTCGGCCTTCATGGGCACGCCGCACTACGTGGCTCCGGAGATGATCGAGGGCGCAGGGGCCGAGCCGCGCAGCGATCTCTACGCGCTGGGCGTCGTTCTCTTCGAGCTGCTGACCGGCCAGCGACCATTCGACGCCGACACGCCGTTCGCGATCCTGAAGAAGCACTGCCTCGAAGAGCCGCAGGCGCCGAGCCGGCTGAAGCCCGGGCTGCCGCGCGAGCTCGACGAGATCGTGCTGCGGCTGCTGCGCAAGGACGTGGCCGAGCGGCCGGCAAACGCGGAAACCCTCGTGATCGCGCTTCGCGACTTCCTCAACCGCGCCGCCTGACTATACTGTCGGCATGCTCCGGGCCGGCGTGCTCGCGTGCCTACTAGCCATGGCGACGAGCGCCACGGCGCAGGTGGGCGCGAGCTTCAACCGCACGGGCTCCGGGGCGCGCGCCGCGGGCATGGCGAACGCCTTCATCGCCGTCTCCGACGACGGGACGGCGGCTTCCTGGAACCCGAGCGGCCTCGCCCAGCTTCGCAAGCCGGAGCTGTCCGTGGTCAGCACCACGGCGGGCGACTCCGCGGTCGTCGCCGGCTTCCGGACTCGCGACGACCTCGCCTCCTTCTCCACGGCCCACTCGACCTATCGCAACACCTACCTCGACTTCGCGAGCCTGGCCGTGCCCGTCACGCTCTGGGGCAAGCCCGTGACCTTCCAGGGGGCATGGCGACGCCTCTACTCCCTCGACTTCCGGGAGATCCTGAGCTTCACCCGCGACCCGCTGACACCCGAGGGCCCGCCCGCCGTGCGGATCGACAAGAACGGCGACACGCTCGGCAGCGTCGACCTCGCGTCCGCTGCGGTCGCCGTGAAGCTCACCTCGCGCTTGGCGCTGGGCGCGAGCTTCAACCTCTGGCGCGGCGACTGGGACGAGGTCCACGTGGTGAGCGAGGCTCCACTCGATCCGCCGGGTGCCGCGCAGTTCGAAAGCTTCAGGTCGATGAACGCGGTGCGCGGCGAGAACTTCACGCTCGGCCTGATGCTCAACTACCCGCGCTTAAGCCTGGGACTCGTCTATCAGACCCCGCTCGACTCCTACTTGAGCATCTCAGAGGCCGTTACCTCGAGCGACGCGCCGAGCACCGCCCTGTCGGTCGAAGGCTCGCTCAGGTTCCCGCAGGCCGTGGGTATCGGCGGCGCCTGGCGCCCGGCCGCGCGCTGGACCGTGGCGCTCGACCTCACCTGGGACGACTGGACCGACACGACCATCGACACGCCGGTCACGGGCCCGTTCAGCCTCTTCGATGGGCTTCCGCCCGAGAGCTCGAGCACGCGCGACACGATCTCGCTCAACGCGGGGGTCGAGCGGCTCTTCACGGGAGAGGGCTTCGTGGTGCCCCTGCGCTTCGGCGCCGCCTGGGAGCCGCAGGGGGCGCGCGACCCGCACACGCGCGATCCGATCGGCTTCGCCCTGCTCTCCGTGGGCACCGGGTACAACACCAACAGCCTGAAGTTCGACGCAGCGTTCCAGTACCGCTGGACGAGCTTCATGACCGGAGCCGACGTCGGGCTCGGCGAGTCGTCGCCGCTGCTGCCGGCCGCCGTGGGCGAGCGCACGAACACGCAGTGGATCGTCAAGCTTTCCTTGATCTTTCGTGTCACCGACACCGACAAGCTGAAGCGCGCGGCGCACAGGGTCTTCGGCTAGGGGGGCCTGACATGAACACGGTCGTGCCGGCGACGGCCCTGGTTCCCGGGGGGCAGGCCGGTGTGGACGCGGATTTTCGCCTCGGCCTCACACCCGTGACGAACGCCGAGTACACCCCTTTTCTCGCCGACGGAGGCGCCAAGCCGCCGCCCTGGTGGCAAGACGCGGCCTACTCCTTGCCCGGCCAGCCCGTGGTCGGCGTGACGTGGTTCGAGGCCCGCGATTTCGCCGCCTGGCTCGGCGAGCAGACCGGCGCGCGCTTCAGGCTCCCCACCGAAGCGGAATGGGAGCGCGCGGCGAACGGGGGCCTGGTGGACGCGGCGACGGCATGGGGCGACGCGCTGCCGCCCGGCGAGGTGCCCGAAGGGCCGCTCGCGGGACCGTGGGCCGTGGGGCGCGGGACGGCGAACCGATTCGGCCTCTTCGACATGGGAACGATCGTCCACGAGTGGTGCCTCGACTGGCACGACCCCGAGGCGCAGACGCGGCGCGCGAGCCGCGGCGGCTCGTGGCGACACCACGTGCGCTGGTCGAGGCCATCCGCCCGCAGCAGCCTGCCCCCGGAGTTCCGATACTCGGACTACGGCTTCCGTGTACTCCTGCAGTTCTGAGGCGGCGACACGACGTCGAACGGGTCGTGCTCGGGATGCAGCACCGCCTTCGGCTCAGGCGAGGCGCCGCGCGATCGCCAGAGCCGCGGCCCCGTAGTGCCCGCCGAAGATCAGCTGGTGATTGAGCAGGTGGTAGAGCTGGTAGAGCGCGTTGCGCTCGCGCCACTCGGGCGGGAGCGGCAGCGCCTCGTGGTAGGCGGCGAAGAAGCGCTCCGAGAAGCCGCCGAAGAGCGTCGTGATCCCGAACTCCAGCTCGCGGTCGCAGGCGGCGCACGCCGGGTCCACCAGGCCCGGCCCGCGAGCCGTCGCGAGCACGTTGCCCGACCAGAGATCGCCGTGGATCAGGGACGGACCTGCCGGGTGCGCCAGAAGCTCCGGCAGGCGGACGATCACCCGCTCGACGACTCGAAGCGCGTCCGCGGAGGTTCCGCGCGCGTCGGCGAGCCGCCGTACGAGGGGGCGCAAGCGGCGCTCCGCGTAGAAATCGGCCCAGGTCGGGCAGGCCCGGTTGTCCTGGGGCGTGGGGCCGCAGTAGGTCGTGACCGGGAAGCCGAACGCCTCGCGCTTTACGGCGTGGATCGAGGCGAGCCCGCGCCCGAGCGCCTCGTCGTCGCCACGCGCGGACGGCGCCAGGTACTCCATGACGATGAAGGCCGGGTGCCCGTCGCCCGGTCCGCGCGCCAGCAGCACCTCGGGGATCGCGAGCCCCGAGCCCGCGGCGCGCAGCGCGCGAAGCCCCTCCGCCTCTCCCAGGAACAGGTCCGGCCCGCAGGCGTCGTTCCACTTCGCGAACCAGTCGCCGCGCGTGGTGCGGACGCGGACGGCGTCGTGGATGCAGCCGCCGGAAACCGGCTCCAGCGCGCGAACGCCGAGCTCGGCATCGCCGAGCGCGCGGCGCAGCTCGTCCTCCAGGAAGCCGCCCCTGGCCTGGCGCGGGTCCCGGGCGCTCACGGCTAGATCTGGGCGAGCAGCCGCCGGCAGTAGCCGTCGAGGAGGTCGAACACGTCTTCGAACGCCTGCTGCTCCCGGTAGTAGGGATCGGGGACGTCGCCGCCCCCCGGCCCCGCAAAATCGCCCAGCAGCCGGATCCGCTCGCGCAGCGGTTCGGGGCAGCGCCTGCGCAGGTCGCGCAGGTGCCCGCGGTCGAGCGCCAGGATCAGGTCGAACCGCTCGAAGTCGGAGGAGCGCACCTCGCGTGCGATCGAAGCCACGTCCACTCCGCGGGCCGCGCCGACGCGCCGGGCGCGCGCGTCGGCGCGCTCTCCCTCGTGATAGTCGTGCGTGCCGGCGGAGTCCACCTCGAACTCGCCCGAGCGGCCGGCCTCGCGCGCCTGGTGGAGGAAGATCGCCTCGGCCAGCGGCGAGCGGCAGATGTTGCCCGTGCACACGAACAGCACGCGCGTCACTCCCGTGGCGGGCTTCGCCTGCTTCGGCACGCTGCATGATAGCGTGCGGGCGCTCGATCGGAGGTTGACACGATGCGTTTCTCGGCCAGGGCGACGATCCTCGTCACGCTCGCCGCGTTTCCCCCCGCCCCGGGGCCGGCGTTGGCTCGCGAAGGCCGGCGGATCTTCGTCTCGGTCGACATGGAGGGCATCGCCGGCGTCGTGAGCGGCGAGCAGCTCGCACCGCAGGCCTTCGACTACGCGGCCTTCCGCGAGCTGATGACCCAGGAGGCCAATGCCGCGATCGCGGCGGCGCGCGAGGCGGGCGCGAGCGAGTTCGTGGTGGCCGACTCCCACGGCAACTTCCAGAACCTGCTCCCGGACAAGCTCCCGCCGGACGTGGAGCTCGTCCGCGGCGGGCCGCGCCCGCAGGGCATGCTGCAGGGCCTCGACGCGAGCTTCGACGGCGTGATCTTCGTCGGCTATCACGCGAGCACCGTCAACCCGGCGGGCGTGCGTGCGCACAGCTTCTCGAGCGCGAACCTGGCCGACGTGCGGGTGAACGGCGTCTCCGTGACGGAGGGTTCGTGGAACGCCGCGATCGCGGCGCACTACGGCGTCCCGGTGCTGGCCGTCACGGGCGACGAGGCCGCCGTCGCGGAAGTGCAGGCGCGGGTGCCGGGCGTCGTGGGCGCCGTCGTGAAGTGGCCCTACGCCTTCCACGCGGCGCGCACGCTCTCGCCCACGGCGGCTCGCGCCGTGATCGGGGAAGCGGTCCGCAAGGGAATGGCCCGCCGCGGCAGCACCGACCTGCCGCGCGCCGCTTCCCCGATCCGGCTCGAGATCCGCTTCAAGAGCTACCGGCCGGCCGAGGCCCTGAGCTGGCTCCCCGGCGCCGAGCGAGCCGACGCCCACGCCGTGCGCTACACCGTGAAGGACATGCCCGAGGCGAGCCGCTTCCTCGCCTTCGTCCTGGCCTATCAGGCAGACCTGCAGCCGTAACTCGGGGTTCCGGCCGGAGTACCGGTCGCGCTCACACCGGCCCCAGGTACTTGTCGAACCACTCGAGCACGACGCGGATCATCTCGTGCTGCCGAGGTGGTACGTGCCCGCCCTCGAAGATGTAGTGCTTCTTCTCGCGGGAACCCAGCAGGCGCATCAGCGGCTTCTGCGACAGCTCGAGCGGGTTCCGGAAGTCGTCGCGGCCCGCGACCAGCAGCACGGGCGCCTTGATGCGCGGGGCGAAGTTGAGCGCATCGGCGTCGCCGGGGTCCTTGTCGACGGACAGGCCGCCCGCCACCAGCACGACCACCGTGAGGCGCGGCTCGACCGCCGCCAACAGCAGCCCCGCGTAGGCGCCCAGGCTCAGGCCGTGGAAGCCGATGCCGTCCGTGCGGACGTCCGAACGGGTCTCGAGGTAGTCGAGCGAGCGGCCCAGGTCCTTCGACCACTGCGTCGCGATGCCACGGTAGCTCGCGCCCTCCGGCAGCCGCCGCTCGAACGTCCCCTTGTACACGGGCAGCAGCACGGCGCGTCCGCTGCGCATCAGGAACGAGAACTCGCGCTCGTTGACGCTCGCGCTCGAGCGGATCACGAGCGCCGACGAGGGCGGGAAGTAGACGACCACGCGGTGCGGCCCGCGCGACTCCTTGGGCAGGTACAGGTGCGCGCTCAACCGCTCGCCGCCGTACGCCGCCGCGAGGCTCACCGTCTCCTTGCGCCAGTAGGGCGAACTATCGTCGACCGACTCGACGCGCGCCTCGAGCGGCGTCTTCTCGTACGCGTAGAGCACGCGGTACGCCTCGAACACGTCGTCGCCCACCGGCCGCTCGCGCGCGTAGTCGCGCGTGAAGGCCCAGGTCTCGACCGGCTCGAGCAACGCCGCTGGAGGCGCCTTCTCGTAGCGCACGCCGCGGAACCCCACGGTCGGCAGGCGATCCCACGGCCCGGCGCTCTCGGGCCCGCTGTAGAGGTACGTGGGGTCTCCCCAGGCGCCGCCGAGCGTGTAGCGCCGGTCCTCCCTGGCGTTCCACACCCACTCGCGCACGTTGCCCGCCTGGTCGAAAGTGCCGAAGGGGCCGATTCCCTGGTGGCGGCCCACGGGCGCCGGGCCCTCGCCGCCGAAATTGCTGAGCAGGAGGATCTCGGAAACGATCCCGAGCTCCGCCGCTCTAAACCAGTGGTAGAAGGTCGGCAGGCTCTTGCCGGCGAACTCGGCGTAGGCGGCCGCCTCGTACCAGCTCACGCCAGCCACCGGGTAGTCCTCCTGGCCTGCGGGGTAGCTTCCGAGCTCCCACCCCGCCGGGCCCGGTCGGCCGGTCGTGTCGCGGAGGAGCGCCATCGCGTCCTCCCAGCCGAGCGTGCGGCCGTCGCGGACGAACGGCTGCTTCCAGAAGCGGCGCTCGCGGTACCCGCCCTGGTCGACGAACTCCTTGAACTGCCGGTTCGTGACCTCGAAGCGGTCCATCCAGAAGCCGTCGAGCTGGACCGTGTCCATGGCGCCGTACTGAAAGGTGCCGGGTGGCACCCGGACTGTTCCTGCGGGCGCTATGCCCTCCGCCTCGAGCCGGACGGCCCCGACCTGCATCGCCGGCGCCATGACGGCTCCCTCGAACGTCTGATAGCCGGGCTTGCTCACGCGAACGCGCACGTAGGCGAAGGGCAGTCGCGCGCGCTGCAGGGGCGACTGGCCGAGGGGCTCCCATTCCACGTCGGGCTGCAGGTACGGCTTGATCTCGATCGACGCACCCGAGGGCTCCGTGTTGATCTCCGCGAAGATGGCCAGCTCGCGCCACAGCCTGTCGAACGCCGGGTCTCCCGCGAGCAGCGCCTCCGACCGGCGCGCTAGCGTGTACGCCGCGTAGCCCTGGTCCGACTGGACCAGCCGCTCGATCTGCGGCAGCGTCACCCGCCGAGCCTCGCGCTCCCGGGAGGCGCGCAACCCCGCGCGCCCGAGAAACGCCGCCGCCACGACACCTGCCAGGGCCACGCCAATCCAGACGAGGCGGCGCCCCGGCGCTCTCGGGCGCTCAACCGCGCCCGAGAGCCGCACCTGGCACCGCACGAGCGCGTCTGCGAGCTCACCACCCGACGCATAGCGGGCGTCCCTATCGCGCGCGAGGCAACGCATCACCACGGCGTCGAGGTCGGGCGGCACGCCCGGCCGGACGCCGGCGAGCGGAGGCGGGTCGTCCCGCAGGATCGACGACAAGAGCTCCGTCACCGAGTCGCCGTGGAACGGCCGGCGGCCCGCGAGCATCTCGTACAGCATCGCGCCGCACGAGAAGACGTCCGAGCGCGCGTCCACGGCCTCGCCGCGCGCCTGCTCGGGCGACATGTACGCGGGCGTCCCGAGCACGATGCCGGCGCGAGTCTTCGCGTCGCGCGTGACCGTGGCCTCGGTCGCCAGGCCGGAGCCCCCCGCGACCGGCACGACCTTGGCGAGGCCGAAGTCCAGCACCTTGACCTGGCCCGAGCGCGTCACCATCACGTTCGCGGGCTTCACGTCGCGGTGAACGATCCCGGCGGCGTGGGCCGCGCCGAGCGCCCGCGCCACGTCCACGCCGTAGCGTAGCGCCTCCTCTACCGGCAGCGGGCCCTCGCCGAGGCGCGCGTCGAGCGAGCGCCCGTCCACGTACTCCATCGCGATGCAGTCGGCGCCTTCGGGCGTCTGGTCGATGTCGTATACCGTGACGATGTTGGGGTGATTGAGAGCCGAGGCCGCGCGGGCCTCGCGCACGAAGCGTGCTCTCCGGTCCGGATCCTGAAGCGCTTCCCCGTTCAGCAGCTTGAGCGCGACCGTGCGCGACAGGCGCGTGTCTCGCGCCCGGTAGAGCACACCCATGCCGCCCTCGCCGAGCTTGTCGAGGATCTCGTAGCGACCGGCGGACGGAACCGTCATGGAAGCTGCGGAGGATTGTAGCCGCGATCGAATCTGCGCGGGCGCTGTGACGATCCGCTCAGGCCGTGCGCGCGAGCTCCGTCATCGTGCGCAGGTGGTGATCGTCGTGCTCGGCCACGAAGTAGACCATGTCCACGAGGCGCATCGACTGCTGCAGGCGCGGGTGCAGGGCCGAGGCGAGCACCCCGCGCGGATCCCAGGCCTCGAGCCGGCCCAGGAAACGGCTCCTCTCGCCGCGGAACGCCCGCGTCAGCTCGACGAGCGGGCGCTCGTTGTACCGCGCCTCGCGAGTCTTCGTGTTCTTGAGGTCCGCAGGGCGCAGGACGCTCGCGCCCGAGCGGTAGTCCTCGAGCCGGGCGTCGTGGAGGCCGTCGAGGTCCAGCAGGTGGCCGACGTGCTCCTGGATCGACCACGCCTCGCCGGCGCGCCGCGTCAGCACGTCGCTCGCGAGCTCGCGCGTCTTCTCCTCGACGCGCCCGGGCACTCCAGCGAGACGCTCCAGCAGGTACGGAAAGTCGGCCGCGCCCAGGTGGTCGAAGCTGAAGCGGCGCTCGAACCAGGGCCGCATCGCGCCGCTCGTGCTACTTCCCGTCCTTGAAGACGGCTGCGCACCACTCGCGGCGCCGCGCGTCCTTGCCGCGCACCACGTCGGCCATGCGGGTCCGCAGCTGGCGGGTGACCTCGCCCATGCGGCCCGTGCCGATCGCCCGGTGGTCGACGCGCGTCACCGCCACGACCTGCACGCCCGTGCCGGTGAGCAGGACCTCGTCGGCGAGATACACCTCGGTGCGGTCGATCGGACGCTCCACGACCTCGAGCTTCTGGTCCTCGCGCAGGATCTCGATCACCGAGCGGCGCGTGACGCCCTCGAGGATGTCCTGCGTCACGCCCGGCGTGAACACGACCCCGTTGCGCACGATGAACAGGTTCTCGACGGATCCTTCGCAGACGTGGCCGTCGTCGTTCATCATCAGCGCCTCGTCGAAGCCCGCGAGCTGGGCGTCGGACTTGGCCAGCGCCGAGTTCACGTAACCGCCGGCGACCTTGCCGCGCGCCGGGATCACGTTGTCGGAGATGCGCCGCCAGGACGAGATGCAGGCGTGCGCGTTGTCGTCGTTGGCTACGAAGTGGTCGAACGGCAGCGCGACGATGCCCACCTCCGGCGTCAGGCCGTGAAGCCTGACGCCCAGCGTCTCGTCTCCATAGAAGGCGAGCGCGCGGATGTAGCAGTTGGTGCGCGTGTTCTGGGCGCGCAGCAGCGCCTTGAGCCCCGCCCAGAGGTCGCTCGGCGACTGCTGGATGTCCATCCGCAGCAGCCGCGCGGAGTCGCAGAAGCGGCGGAAGTGGTCGAGCGGCCGGAACACGAAGAGCTCCTGCTCGTCCTCGTTCCAGTGCCCGCGCAGGCCGCCGAAAGCGCCCGTGCCGTAGTTGAGGGCGTGGGTCAGCAGCCCGAACTGCACCTCTCCGTAGGGCACCACGCGTCCGCGGAAATACGCCTTCTCCGGCAGCGCGGGCTTCGGGGGAGTGTGGGGCACCGCACGATCGATGCCTTCTTTCTCAGTCCACTGTGTCGGCATGCCTTGTAACCTACGTCTCACCTGCACTAATATCAATAGCCGGTTATGCCAAAATGGACTGCCTCGGCGTTGGATCTGGTCCCCCTGCTGGGCTCCTGGTCCGCGGGAGAAGGCCCACTCTACGCGAGGCTCGCGGGCGCGATCCAGTCCGCGATCGAGGGCGGCGACGTCGCTGCGGGCACTCGGCTCCCGCCCGAGCGCCCTCTTGCCGAGGCGCTCGACGTCAGTCGGACGACGGTCGTGCTCGCCTACGGCCGCTTGCGGGAGCAGGGGCTGCTCGAGAGCCGGCAAGGCAGCGGCACCTGGGTCGGGCGCACGACGACCTCGCGACTCGCGCTGCGCGACGAGCGCGGCCGCTCGTTCCTGGTCGACTCGCTGACACGGGCCGCGGCCGACGAGCCCGACGACACGATCGGCTTCATGGGCGCCTGCCTCCCGGGCTCCGGCCTGGCGCTCGACGAGGAGTGGCGCGCAGCCGAGGCCGACCTCGCCGAGCTCGCGGCCGGCACCGGCTACTCCCCGCACGGATGGCCCGCGCTGCGCCGCGCGATCGCCGCACGCTTCGAGGAGCGCGGCCTCGCCACCTCTCCCGACGAGATCCTGGTCACCACGGGCGCGCAGCAGGCGATCGACCTCGTCGGTCGGCTGCTGATCGGCCGCGGCGACAGCGTCGTGCTCGAGGACCCGACCTACCTGGGCGCGATCGACGCCTTCTCGCTGGCGGGCGCGCGGCTCGTGCCGGTTCCCCCGCTGGGTGCTTCGGGCGTCGCCGTCCTGCAGCGCTCGATTGCGCAGGCAACACCCGCTCTCGTCTACCTGGTCCCGAGCTTCCACAACCCGACGGGCACGCTGATGCCCGAGGGCGCGCGGCGCGACGTGGCGGCGCTCGCCGAGGCGCACGGCGTCGTGGTCGTCGAGGACGAGAGCCTCGCCGACCTGAGCTTCGGCCCGGAGCCTCCTCCGCCCATAGCGGCCTTCTCTCCGCGGGCGCCGGTCCTGACGGTCGGGTCGCTCAGCAAGCCCTTCTGGGGCGGCTTGCGCGTCGGCTGGCTGCGCGGGCCGCGGCCGCTCGTGGCGCGGCTGACGCGCTTCAAGGTGGCGGCCGACCTGAGCGGCTCGCTCCTCGGCCAGGTACTCGCGACGCGGCTCATGGCGCGCCGCGAGGAGATCGCCCGCAGGCGGCGCCGCGAGTCACGCCGCCGCTTCGAGACGCTCACGCGCCTGCTGCGCGAGACCCTGCCCGAGTGGTCCTGGACCGAGCCCGCGGGCGGCCTCACGCTGTGGGTGCGCCTGCCGTCGCCGAGCGCCGAGGAGCTCGCGCGCACGGCGCTGCATCACGGCGTCTCGATCGTGCCGGGGCCGGTGCACTCGCCCTCGCACTCGTTCCCGGATCGTCTGCGCCTGCCGTACGTGCTGGACGAGGGCCCGATGAGCGAGGGCATTGCGCGGCTCGCGCGAGCCTGGCAGGCGTGCCGGCACCCCGCGAGCGAGCGGCGCCTCGGAGTGATCGTCTAGGACGTGATCACGTCCGGCGAATAGAGCAGCGACGGCTTGCGCTCGTCGCGCCAACGCTCGATCGCGGACGCCTGCGCGCCGAGGATCGTGTCGACCGTGTCTCCACGCTCGATCGCGAGACGCAGCGCTCTCGTCCGCAGCAGGGAGTCGAGCCCGGCGCCCTCGCGCAGCCACGCAAACTCGGGGCGCCGGCGCAGCGCGAGCAGGAGCCTGAGTCCGAGCGCGAACGGCCGTGCCTCGACGGGGTTCGTCACGCGCACGCGCACGCCCTTGCAGGCGACGCCGAGGAGCTTCGGCGCGGGCGCGGCCGGCGAAGCCGCGGGTGTGAAGGTCGTGGGCTCGAGAGCGAAGCCCGGCGTCGCGGCCTGGCGCGCGAGCTCGTCCGGCTTCACCCACGGGGCCCCCACGAGGAGGAACGGCGACTCCGTCCCGCGCCCCTCGCTGGCGTTCGTGGCCTCGACGAGACAGGTTCCCGGGTACGCGAGGGCGGCCTCAGCGCTGCGCAGGTTCGGGGACGGCCTGACCCAGCGCCTGCCGGTGTCGGCCCACGTCATGCCGCGCGTCCAGTCGGACATCGTGACCACGCTGACAGTACCCGGCTTGCGGCCCTGGTCGGTCGCGTGGCGCGCCATCTCCCCGAGCGTGAGGCCGTGTACGAGCGGTCCCGGCGCCATCGAGACGAGCCGCGCCGGAAGCGACGGGTCGATCTCCGGGCCTTCGACGCGCAGGCCCCCGAGCGGGTTGGGGCGGTCGAGCACGACCGCCTCGATCCCGGCCTCGGCGGCGGCCTCGAGGCACAGCAGCATCGTGCTGGAGTAGGTGTAGAAGCGCACGCCCGCGTCCTGCAGGTCCACGATCAGCGCCTCGAGCCCGGCGAGGTCCTCGCGCGACGGCTTGCTTCGCTCGCCGTAGAGGCTGACCACGGGCAGGCCGCTCCGCTCGTCGACGCCGCCCGCGACCTTCTCGCCCGCGGCGGCCGCGCCGCGCAGCCCGTGCTCGGGCCCGAAGAGGCGCACGAGCCGGGCGCCCGCGCCCTGCAACACGTCGATCGCATGTCGCCCGTCCGCGGTCACGGAGGCTGCATGGCAAACCAGCCCTACGCGGCGCCCCTTGAGCGGCTGACGCGTGTCGAACGCGAGCCGCTCGAGGCCGACCCTCACGGCGGTCGCCGAGCCGGCCGGCCCGCGCGGCACCAGCAGCCCGGCCCCGGCTGCCCCCAGGAACGCGCGCCGCCTCATGCCGGCGCGAGCGCCCGCACCGCGGCGTCGGCGACCTGGGCGCGCACGGCGCGGATGGCGTTGTTCTCCCGAGTCGGGTGGACGCGGTTGGTCAGCAGGATCACGTAGAGCTCGCGCTCGGGGTCCATCCACATCGACGTGCCGGTAAAGCCGGTGTGGCCGAACGATCGCGCGGACAGCAGCGACCCCGCGGCCGTGTAGCCGGGCGCGCCGGGCGTGGAGCTGCGTTCGCTTTTCTCGTTCGCCGGCGTGTCCCAGTCGAGCGCGCGCGACGCGAGCGGTACGCCGGCTCGCTTGGTGAAGAGCTCGATCGTCGCGCGCGTCACGATCCGCTTTCCTTCCCAGCGTCCCTCGTCGAGCAGCACCGTGGCGAGCCGCGCCAGGTCGGGGGCCGTGCCGAAGAGGCCCGCGTGCCCCGAGACGCCGCCGAGCGCGGCGCAATTCTCGTCGTGAACCTCGCCGCGCAGCAACCGGCCGCGCCAGGGGTCGTTCTCCGTCGGCGCGATGCGTGCGACGAGCCCGGCGTCCGGCACGTACATCGTGTCCTTCATCCCGAGCGGGCCCGT
Source organism: Vicinamibacteria bacterium (assembly GCA_036559805.1). Lineage (GTDB taxonomy): Bacteria > Acidobacteriota > Vicinamibacteria > Fen-336 > Fen-336 > DATBSL01. Next base: position 4,259 of record DATBSL010000178.1, on the reverse strand, counting down.
CACGCGACGCCGGCAGAGCTCGTCGAGCGGCGCGCCCTCCAACCGCTCGATCACGGCGCCCAGCAGGATTATGCCGAGATCGCTGTAGACGGCCTTCGATCCCGGCTCGTAGGCCAGGGGCATGGCGACGATGCGATCGACGTACGCGGCCTTCCCCTTCAGGTCCTTGTAGAGCGGCGCCCACCACTCGAGGCCGCCCGAGTGCGTCATGAGGTCGCGCAGCCGGACGCGCTCCTTGCCGGAGCCGGTGAAGGCAGGGAAGAAGTCGCTCACGCGGTCGTCGATGTCGAGCTTCGCCTCGTCGACCAGGATCATCGCGAGCGTCGTCGTGGCGACGACCTTGGTCAGGCTGGCGAGGTCGTAGATGGTGTCGGGCTGGACCGCCGCGGCCTCGGCGTCGTAGCTGAGCTTCCCGAACGCGCGCAGGTGCGCGAGCGAGCCGCGGCGGCCGATCGCGACCACGCCCCCCGGGAACGCCCGCGCCGCGATCGCGTCCCGCACGATCGCATCCACGGCCTCGAGTCCCCCGGCGCGGAACCCTTCGGGCGGCTGCCCTTCCGGCGCGGCGGCGGCTGACACCGCCTCAGGATAGCGGAAGAGCGCGGCCGCGGCCGCCACTCCGCCGCCCAGCAGCCGCCGCCGCGAGAGCGTCGGCGCCCGCGTCATCGCGCTTCTGTGAGGGCGGCACCGGCGGGCGCGGCTCCGGCCAGCCTGGACCCGAACACCTGCTGCCCGAGCTGGCGCAGGTCCGCAGGCGCGAACGACTCGTGCGAGAACAGCACGACGCCCTGCGCGCCGACGCGGCGAGCCAGCGTCACCTTCTCGACGACGCCCGGCACGTCGAGCCGGTAGGCGCCGATCCCCGCCCACATCGGGCGGCTCGCGCCGGCGCGCTCCCGCATCGCCTCGAGCTGCTGCGTGAAGAGCCGGCTGTCGGCCGTGTAGGTCATGGGGCACAGCGCGGCAACCACGCCCTCGCGCGCCCAGCGCGGCCAGTCCTGGAACTTGTGATTGACGGCCTGCGCCTCGTCGGGCGCCACCGCGGCGGACAGCACGAGGCGCGGCCGCTCGTCGCGCGCGGCCCCCGCCAGCCGCTTCGTGAGCGCGGTCAGCACCTCGCGCCGGTAGCCGTCCCAGGCCGCCGGCTCCTGGCTCGGGCCCGCGATGAGCTCGCTCCCCCCCGTGCTGCGGCGGAAGCCGTCGAGAGCGGCGCGCGAGTAGTCGAACGACTGCCCGGGATAGCGGATGAAGTCGAGGTGCAGCCCGTCGACGGTGTACGCGCGCACCAGCTCGCGAACGACGCGCTCGAGATGGTCGGCAACGGCGGGGATCGAGGGAGACAGATAGTAGCCTTCGACGTCCCCCTCGCTGCGGCCGGCGGCCGCGATCAGCTCGAGCCGGCGCGCCCCCGCCGCGACGAGCCCCGCCGTCGAGACCGACTTCGGGACCATGGCCCACTCGGGGTGCTTCTCCAGCACGTGCCCGCGCGGCAGCGGCTGGCCGAAGTGCGCGGTCAGCAGCACGTTGATCCAGGCGTGGACCGACAGGCCTCGGAGCCGAGCGCGCTCCAGCAGCCGCCGGAGCGGGTCGAAGTCGCGCGGCTGCCGTTCGAGCAGGGGGCTGCGCGGCGCCAGCTCCGAGCGGTAGAAGGCATCCCCCCGGCCCCGCACCTGGACGAAGAGCGTGTTCAGTCCGGCGCTGGCGGCGTCGTCGACGACCCGGTCCACCGACTCGGGCGAGACGAGCGCGGTCCGGACCACCCACAGGCCGCGCACCTCGGCGGTGGGAGCGGCGCTCGACTGGGAGCCGACGAACCCCAGACCGAGAGCAAGCGAGGGCACGACCAGGGCCCGTCGAATCACGCGTCATGATAGCAAGGCGCGCCCGCGTTCGACAAGCCCAACTTCCCGTGCCCCAACGATTTGCGCTATCATCTCGGCAGCGACATATGCGCGCCGCCCTCGTCGCGTGCCTCGTTTTCGCCGCCCCGCTGGCCGAGGCCTCGGACTTGGCGCGCGGTCTCGTGCGCGCGATAGAGGAGCACCATGCGCGCCTGTCGGACATGGTCGCGCGCTTCTCGCAGAGCTACCGCTCGGGCATGCTGGGCCGCGAGATCGTGGAGCGCGGTGTCGTGTCGCTCAAGCGCCCGGGGCGGATGCGCTGGGAGTACAAGGACCCCGAGCCCAAGCTGTTCCTCTCGGACGGCCGCACCTTCTACTTCTACGTGCCGGCCGACAAGCAGGTCGTGGTGAGCGAGCAGGACCCGAAGCACTCGCTCGCGGCGCGCCTGCTCTCGGGCGCCGGCGGGATCCTCGACGAGTTCGACGCCTCGCTCGAGGAGCCGCTCGAGGACGGCGTGCTGCGGCTGCGGCTCGTGCCGCGCCAGCCGCAGGCCGACGTCGAGCGGGCCACGATCGACGCCGAGCCTTCGGGCCGCATCCGCTCGATCCTGCTCGAGGACCCGCAGGGCAACCGCACGCGCTTCCGCTTCGAGGGCGTGCGCGAGAACACGGGCCTCGAAGAGCGCCTGTTCCGCTTCGAGCCGCCGAAGGGCGTCGAGGTCGTCCGCGGATGAGGCTCCCGCTCCGGAGTCTCGCGGCGCCGCTCGCGTGCGTGCTGTCGCTGGCCTGGGGCTGCGCGACCTCCGCCGCGTTCCGCGCCGGCGAGAGCGCAGAGCGCCTGCAGGACTACGACCGCGCCGTCGTGGAGTACCAGCGCGCATTCACCGCCGACCCCGACAACGTGCAGTACAAGCGCTCGCTCGAGCGGGCGCGGCTGCGCGCCGCGCTCGACCACACGAACCGCGCGCGACGGCTCGCGGGACGCGGCGCCTACGACGAGGCGCTCGTCGAGTACCGGCTCGCGCTCGAGCTCGACCCCGAGGCGCCGGGCGTTGCCTCCGAGATGAAGGACGCCGAGGTGATGCGCGAGCGCGGCCGCGTCTCGTTCGACGAGGTGCGCGAGCGCGCCCGCGAGCGGGCGCTGCCGGGGCTCGACCTCGGCGCCGACGCGCAGCAGCCGCTCGGCCTGGTGTTCCGCGGCGCCAGCCTGCGCGAGGCCTACCTCGCGCTCGGGCGGGCGGCCGGGGTCAACGTGACTTTCGATTCTTCCTTCCAGGACGCGACGGTCACGCTCGACCTGCAGAACATCGGCTTCGACCAGGCGCTCACGGCGCTCGCGGCCGCGGGCCGCACCTTCCACCGCGTGGTCGATGCCAAGGTGCTGAACGTCGTGCCCGACACGCCCGCGAAGCGGCGCGAGTTCGAACAGCAGGTGGTGAAGACGCTGTTCCTGTCGAACGCCGACCTCAAGGAGACGATCGACCTGCTGCGCGTCGTGCTCGGAGCGCGCCGGATCGCCCCGGTGCCCGGCAGCAACGCCCTCACGATCAACGACACGCCGGACAAGGTCGCAGCGGCCGAGCGCATCATCGAGATCGTCGACAAGCGCCGGGCCGAGATCGTGGTCGAGGTCCAGATCCTCGAGGTCGCGCGGAACAAGCTCAAGGAGTACGGGATCTACCTCACCTCGGGTCTCGACGCGCAGGGCATCGAAGGCATCGCCTCGGGGATCTTCCCCGACCCGAGGATCACCAACCCGAGCGACGGGCCCTACGACAAGGACAATCTGGTCGTGACCTCGCTGCCGGGCGCGGTGCTGCGCCTGCTGGAGACCGACTCCTCGACCCGGCTCCTGGCCAACCCGCAGCTGCGCACCTCGGAAGGCCAGATCGCCCAGGCGCGCTTCGGCGACCAGGTTCCGGTGCCGGTCACCACCTTCAGCGCGATCGCGACCGGCGGCCTGCCGCAGCAGCCGATCACCTCGTTCGAGTACAAGAACGTCGGCGTGAACATCGACATCACGCCGCGCGTCCACCACGACGGCGACGTGACGCTGCAGCTCAAGCTCGACATCTCGGCGGTGGGCGCGCCCGGCTACCAGGGGCTGCCCACCTTCAACAGCCGCACCGTCAACTCGACGATCCGCCTGCGCGACGGCGAGACCAACCTGCTCGCCGGCCTGATCCTCGACAACGAGCGCCGCGGGCTCACCGGCCTGCCGGGGATCGCAAGCATCCCGTTCCTGGGCCGGCTGTTCGCCCGGAACAAGGACGAGTCTCAGCAGACCGACATCGTGATGACGCTGACGCCGCACATCATACGGCGCAGCGACATCGCCGAGCGCGACCTGCGCTCCTTCCTCGTCGGCGGCGAGGCCTCGCCCTTCCTGTTCGAAGTGCCGGCGCAGGGCCCCGGCGC
>DATBSL010000177.1:0-10257 GCA_036559805.1 Vicinamibacteria bacterium | reverse complement strand
CACGAAGCTCGGCGACGAGAAGCGCTCGCTGCGCCTCTTCGGCAGCGAGGTCGTGATCGCGCGGCTGACCGGCGACAAGGGCCGAAGGCGCGTGCAGCTCCTGAACTACGGCGGCCGGCGCATCGACGGGCTGCGCGTGCGGCTGCTCGGGGCGTGGCAGCCGGGCGAGGCCCAGGTGCTCGAAGCCGGAAAGGTCGCCGTCGACGCGCTCGTCGTCGAGGGCGGCGCCACCGAGTTCTCGCTGCCGGTGCTCGGACCCTACGCGGTCGTCGACCTCACGGCCGCGAAGTAACGAGAGGCGCGGCGGAGGGCGGCGCGCCGAAGCGCTCCAGCCGGTAGCCCTGCGGCGCGGGCTCGAAAAACAGGACCTCGGTGGCCGCCGAGGACGCGCGCCTGGACACGAAGGCCCGCCCGCGCGCGAGCCCCTGGACGAAGAGCACGTTGTCGAGTGCGTCGCCGTCGGTGGCGCTCGCGCTCAGCACCGCGACGCTCAGGACGCCGCTCACCGGTCGGCCGGTCCGAGGGTCCATGATGTGGGAGTACGTCACGCCGTCCTTCACGAACGCGCGCGCGTAGCCGCCCGAGACGCTCAGCGCCCGGTCGCGGAGCGGCACGCTCAGGGCCTCGCGCTCGGGATTCGTCGGGTCCGCGATCGCCATCGGCCAGGCCTCGCCTCCGGGAGGCCCCCCGAGTCCGTAGACGCTGCTGCCCCCGAGGCTGACGAGCGCGGACGAGACGCCGCGCGCGCGGAGCACGGCGACAGCGCGGTCGACCGCGTACCCCTTGCCGATGCCGCCCAGGTCGATCTCGACGCCCTCGCGGTCGAAGCGCACCGTGCCGCGCGCCCGGTCCAGGAACACGTGGCCATGGCCGACCCGCGCGCGCGCCGCGGCCAGCTCCGGCTCGACGGGCACCCGGCCCTCGTCGCGGAAGAAGCCCCAGGCCTTCATGAGCGGGCCGACGGTCACGTCGAATGCGCCCTCCGAGTCGCGGCTCCAGCGCAGGCACAGCTCGAGGAAGGCGAACAGCTCCGGCTCGACGGGGACGGGCCCGCGCGCGGCCTCCCGGTTGACGCGCGAGAGCGGGCTGTCGGGGCGGTAGTGGCTCATCAGCCGGTCGATGCGGTCGATCTCGTCGAGCGCCTCGCCCACTGCCGCACGCAGCGCCGGCCCGGCGTCCCCGCACGCGCGCACGCTCGCGGTCGTGCCCATCACGACCCGGGCTTCCTCGTGGCATGCGTCGGCGGCTCCAACCGCCTTCGCATCGGCCGAAGCCGCGCGCCTGTCGGCGGCGGCGAGCGCGAGCAGCACCAGTGTCGCCCGCGCGGCCGCGCGCATCAGCGGAACTCGAGCTCGCGAAACGCGGCGGGGACGTGAAAGGTCCGCTCGCCGGTCGGCGACCAGGCGACGTACTGCGCGTCGCGATCGGGATCGCCCGGCCCGTTCGGGCGCTCGATGCGGTAGACGTTGAAGCGCCAGCGCTCGCCCGCGCGCGGCGGCAGCGCCGTGCCTTTCGGGGCTTTCGCCGCGAGCGCGGCCCACGGCAGGAACGATGTCGCCGTCCAGCCGATCGCGCGGCCGCCCTCGGTGCGCGGCACCACGCGGCTCTCGAGGCCGGCGGCGTTCCAGTCGCGGTCGTAGCGGTTCGCGGGACGGTCCACCCACAGGTCCACGACGGCGTTCACGGGGTTCCACTCGACCTCGGCGTACTCGCGGCCCGTGGCGCCCACGTCGAGGAACAGCTCGACCACCTCCTCGGTCCACAGCCGCTCGTCGCGCGCGGTGAGCGTGTGCCAGGGCGAGGCGTCGGTCACGTCGAAGCGGACGGCGAGGCCCGCGTCGCTCCAGAGCGCGCGGAAGCTCGTCGCGATCGCTTCCGGCCCCCACGCGACGCGCTGCGCGCCGGCCCAGGCCGTCTCGGCCGCGTCGAGCAGCGCCGCGAGCGGCTGGCTGGTGCGCTCGGCCGCGTAGCGCGCGGCCGGGGGATCGATCGCGGGAATCGGGAACACGGGCGAGGGCACGTGCTCGCGCGCGAGCACGGCCTCGAGCCTCGCCACGACGTCGGGATGGCGCGCGGCGACGTCGCGCGACTCCGCCGGGTCGGCTCGCAGGTCGTAGAGCTCGAGCACCGGCGCCGCGTCGGCCTTGGCCAGGCCCTGGCGAACGCCCTTCCAGTCGCCGACGCGGACCATCTGCTGGCCACCGTAGCCGGTGAACTCGCGGTAGAGGAACGGCCGCGGCTCTTGCCGCTCGCCGAGCAGCGTGGGCGCGAAGCTCACGCCGTCGATCGCGGGCGGCGTCGCTTCGGAAGCCCCGACGAGCGCCACGAGCGTCGGCAGCCAGTCCTCGAAGCCCGTGACGCGGTCGCTCACGGCGCCCTTCGCGACGCGGCCCGGAAAGCGCACGATCGCGGGCACGCGCACGCCGCCCTCGTAGAGCGAGCCCTTGAGGCCGCGCAGCCCGCCCGCCGAGCGGAAGAACTCGGAGTCGGCTCCGCCCGCGGGGAAGCTCGGCCCGTTGTCGGAGGTGAAAACCACGATCGTCCGCTCCGCGAGCTCCAGCTCGCGCACGAGCTCGAGCATCCGTCCCACCTCGCGGTCCATGCGCGTCACCATCGCCGCGTAGGCTGCACGCGGCGTCGCTTGCGGAAGGTAGCTCTTCGCGCCGTCGTAGGGCGGGTCGGGCCAGAGCCCGCGGTACTCGGCGAGCGAGTCCTCGGGCACCTGCAGCCCGAGGTGCGGCACGGTGACCGGCAGGTAGAGGAAGAACGGGCGCCCTCGGTTCTCGCGCACGAATCCGTGCGCCTTCTCCCACACGAGATCGGGCGCGTAGGCCGTGCCGGAGTAGGCGGCGTAGCTGCGGGAGTCCGCCGGGTCGGCGTCCGCGGGGAGCTTCTGGTGCGCCGAGCGCTCGGGGTTGCCGGTCGCGACGCGGCTGCCGTCGTCCCAGAGATAGGCCGGGTAGTGGTCGTGCGCCTTGCTCTGGCAGTAGTACCCGAAGAAGTGATCGAAGCCCTGACGCAGCGCATCGCCTTCGCTGCCTCGAGGCCCGAGACCCCACTTCCCCGTCGCGCCAGTCGCGTAGTCGAGCCGCTTCAGGATCTCGGCGAGCGTCAGCTCCGGCAGCGGCAGCGGCCACTGGCCCTCGGGCTCGACCGCGCGGTTGTCGCGGATCGGCGAGCGCCCGGGATGGCGGCCGGTCATCAAGACGGCGCGCGAGGGCGCGCACACCGCGTTCCCCGCGTAGTGCTGCGTGAAGCGCATCCCCTCGGCAGCGAGCCGGTCGAGCGCAGGCGTGCGGATCTTCTGCTGCCCGTAGCTGCCGAGCTCGCCCCACCCAAGATCGTCGGCCAGGATGAAGATGACGTTGGGGCGCGGGACGGGAGGGACGGCCCGCGCAGAGGACGCAACAGACGCGAGCAAAAGAAACAAACCCAGGGCCGGCGCAAGTGGCCACATGCCGCGTATGCTCTCAACCCTCACGGGGGGTTTGGGGGGACGAAGTCCCCCCAGGACCAAGGAACGCAGGCGAGCCGTCCCCCTACGAGGATCCCCCTTGAAGAGCAACGCCCCTATAGCGTCGCGATGCAGTCGATCTCGACCAGCGAGTTCCCCGGGATCCCTCCGGCCGCGGCGATCGTCGTGCGGACGGGCGGCTCCGGACCGAAGCGGCCGATGAAGGTCTCGTTCATCGCCGCGTAGTCCTTGAGGTCGTTCAGGTACACGTTCACCTTCACGACCTTCTCCATCGAGGAGCCGACGGACTCGAGCCTCTGCTGGATCTCGTCCAGCACGTGCTTGGTGTGGGCTTTGATGTCGCCCTCGAAGTGGGCTCCGATGCCGGCGATGAAGACGAGCCCGCCGTAGGAGGTGATGCCGCTGAAGAGCGGCGTCTTCTCCGGGCGCTTGCCGTCCTTCCAATGCACCTTCTTCGCCGGCTTCTCGTCATGGGCCTTCACCGTCTTCGCGGCGGCGGCGGCGCCCACCGCGGCGGCGCCCGTCAGGAATGCCCTGCGCTTGTTCTTCGTCATGTCTACCTCTTGTAGGCGTCCCAGCGGGCGTCGCCCGTGGAACGGTAGCCGGCGGGAAGCGTCTGCCAGTCGGGGCGCGCGAGGCCGTTCAGGTCGTAGAGAACCTTGCCGTCGCGGAGCGTCATCTCGCACACGAGCTTCTTGTCCGAGCGCAGCCGCCCGCCGAAGGAGTCGATGAAGCCGAAGCGGCCGGTCTGCAGGCTCATCACCGTGATGTCGGCGGGCGCGCCCACCGACAAGTGGCCGAGCTCCTCGCGCTTGATGCTCTTCGCCGAGTTCCAGGTGGACTTCGCGATCACGTCCTCGAGCGACACGCCCAGCGCCAGGAACTTGCTCATCACGTTGATCTGGTCCTTCATCCCGGTGTTCATGCTGCCGATGTGGAGGTCGGTCGAGATCGTGTCGGGCAGGAAGCCCTCCTTGATCGCGGGGATCGCGATGCCCCAGGAGAAGCTGCCGCCGCCGTGGCCGACGTCGAAGAGCACGCCGCGCTTGCGTCCCTCGAACATGCCGGGATTGACCTTTCCTTCCTCGGTGAGCTCTCGCCGCAGGCCGGAGTAGCAGTGGGTGTAGATGTCGCCCGGCCGCAGCTTCTTCGTGACGAGCTCGGCGAGCGGCCGCTCGGGCTTGTTGGCGCCGAAGTCGACCATCACCGGAATTCCCGCGAGCGTCCCGGCCTCGACCGCGCGCTCGACGGGCTGCCAGTCGGCCCCTTCGTAGTGCGCCGTCTTGACCCCGACGACGATCGCCTTGTGCTTGAGCGCGGCCTCGGCCGTGGGCTTCGCCTCCATGTCGGCGAGGTCCTGCTCGAACTTCCCGCCGCGCATGCCGTTGCCCACGATGTTCACGAGCGCCAGCACGCGCGTGCGCGAGCGGTCGATCACGCGGTCCTTGAAGTCGTCGAGGTTGCGCCAGCCCGCGCAGCCCGCGTCGACGACCGTCGTGACGCCGCTACGCAGCGTGAAGCCGTCGGGGTACACGCTGTTGTCGCCGGCGTAGGAGCTCTTCTCCCCTGTGCCAGTGAAGACGTGCACGTGCAGGTCGATGAGCCCGGGCGTCACGTAGAGCCCGGACGCATCGACGACCTTGAAGGCCAGCGCGGGGTCGATCCCCGCGGCCACCTCCGCGATCTTGCCGCCGGCGATCGCCACGTCGCGCACGGCGCTCGTGCGGCTCTTCGGGTCGATCACGTGGCCGCCGCGCAGCAGCAGGTCGTACTTCGGCTCGGCCGCGCCCGCCACCGCGGCGACGAGCAGCAGCGAGACGGCGACGCCCAGCGGGCTCGCGTCCAGGGAGCTCGTGGCCATCACGCACGCTCCCCGGCGCGGCGCTTCGCCGTCCAGCGCGCCTTCAAGTACTCACCCATGTCGAGCTCGCCTCCCATCTCGTCGCCGGCGAGAGTGCCGGTGAAGGTGCAGTTGATCGCGTCGCCGAGGGACTCGGGGTACTCGCTGCGGATCCTGACGGCGTCCCCGTCGATCGTGCCGCGCGCGTCGCGCGTGACGAAGTCCCCCTGGTGCAGCCCGTCGATCTCGGAGCCGCGCTGGCGCAGGTGCAGCGCGTGCGTCGAGCTCGACGCGGCATATTGGATGCGAATGTCCCAGACTCCGGTGAGGTCGGCCGTGGGCGGCGCCTTCGGCTTCTCCTCGCTGCGCTTCGCGCTCTTCAGCACCGCGACGATGCGGTCGGCGACGACCTGCTCGTCGCCCGGGGCCATCATGTAGGGCCCGATCGAGAGGCCGGTCTCGCCCGGCTGGAGCCGGCCGCGCGCCGGGAAGAGCGACACCCGCGGCGTCTCCGCGAAGAGCTGCCGCGCCACGACGTCGCCCGCCACGCCGAGCTTCGCGGCGTCCCAGCGGATCTGCAGCGTCGGCATCCTGTTCGAGAGCCCCTGCGGCTGCGTGACCGAGGTCGTGACGCCGTCGATCGCCGTCAGCTTCTTCGCGATGTGGTCGAGCCAGGCTTGCCACTGCTTCCACTCGGCGTCGTGGTCGCGCTTGAACCACATCTCGACGGCCATCAGCATCCCGATCGCTTCCTCCTTGCCGACCTTGAAGCCGCGGCCGAAGCCATGGTGCGGCGCGCTGCCCACCCACGCCGCCTTGATCAGGTCCTTGCGCCCCAGCAGGAGCCCCGCGGCCTGCGGCCCGCGCAGGCACTTGCCGCCGCTGTAGCCGACGAGGTCGGCGCCGAGCTGCAGGTGCACGTTGGGCACGGTCATGATCTCGGCGGCGGCGTCGACCAGCACCGGCACGCCGTGCTTCTTCGCCTGCTCGCAGACAGCCTTCGTGCTGCACGGACCCTCGTCCGCGTTCGGCCCGGCGAGGATGTAGGCGAGCGCGGTACGCGGCCCGAACGCGGCCGCGAGCTCCTCGGCGGTCGAGACCTCGACCACGCGCACGCCTACCGCGCGCACCGCGGCGTCGTAGACGTTGCGCGAGTGCCTCGGGATGACGCACTCGTCGCGCGGGAAGCCGCGCAGGTCGGGCAGCCGGACGTGGAGATCGGGATTGCCGCCGGTAACACAAGCGGCCGTCGCGTGCGTGAGCGCGGCCGAGCAGCCGGTCGTGACCATTCCCCACTCGGCCTTCGTGAGCTCCGCGAGGCGCTGGCCCAAGGCCTCGGCCAGCTCGTCGAGGTGCACGTAGTGCTTCGAGGCGTCCGCCATCGCCGCGCGCACCTCCGGCAGCAGCGTCGAGCCGGTGATGATGGTGAACGTGCCCCGAGCGTTGACGAACGGCCGCACGCCGATCGACTGGTAGATCTCGGGGCCGAGGCGCAGCCCCGCGCCGGCGGCGGCCGCGGGGGCCGCGACCGGCTCGGCCGATACCGTGCCGCCGCGCAGGAGCGCCGGCAGCAGCGACAAGAACCCTCCCCGTTGAACGAGCTCGCGACGTGTGATTCCGGACGCGCTCATGCCGACCCTCCTGGGCTCCTGATACAGGGGGTGCTGCGCCGCACCCCCCGTACCCCCTCGCTCGCTCACGGGAGTGAATCCCGCTCGCAGCCTTTGAACGGGCCCAAGCCTATCGCATCCGAGAGCACACCCGGCACGGATAGCGGATACACGGAACCAACCGTTAGGCCAAGGTGTCCGAGATCACTGGCGGGCAGGCCAGACCCGGTGGAATCTTGCCTGTTCGGGGCCGGTATCCCTGGGGACTGGAGGCCGACGATGCGGACGCACGGTGCGGGAGCGATGGCGGTAGTGGTGCTGTCGGCGTTCGCGGAGGCGTCGCTCGCGGCGCCCGGAGTCGACTCGGCGCGGGTGCTCGAAGCGGCGCGCAACGGAAACGTCGAGGCCATGCGCGCCATCGGCCCCGGGGCCCTGCCCGAGCTCGTGCGTCTCTACCGCGAATCGACGACGAGCGAGCGGGCGCAGATCGCGCGCCTCTTCTACGGCCTCGGCTGGAAGTCCGAGGAGGCGAAGCGGGCCCTGCTGCAGGACGTGCACACGAGCGACACCGACCTGCGGCTCCAGGTGCAGTGGGCGCTCGGGCGCGTGAGCGACGATCCCGCCGTCGTGGACGTGCTGCTCGACAACATGCGCCACGACCCGCAGCCGCTCTTCCGCGACAAGGCGGCCTGCGCGCTCGCGTACGACCAGATCCACCTCGCCCCGGCGCAGAAGCTGCGCCTCTTCGAGGGCCTGATCGGCGCGCTCGACGACGGCGAGCCGCAGGTGCGGCAGGTGGCGATCCAGGCGCTCGCCATCCTCACCAGCCAGACGAAGGGCTACCAGTCCCTGGCCGGGCCGGAGGAGCGTCGCGCTTCGGTCGAGGCCTGGCGGCGCTGGCTCGCCGAGTACCGGACGAACGTATCCCCGCGCACGGCGAGCCGGTGACGGCGCTCCGCGCGAGCGGAAGGGCGGCCGCCGTCGCCGCCGCGTCGCTCGCATGGGCCCTGCCCGCGGCGAGCGAGGCGCGCGCGCTCGTCCGACCCGCGCCGCTCGTCAGCTACTCCTTCGACGCCGACGTCGCGACGGGGCCCGACACGTTCGCCGTCTGGCAGGGGGCGCGCCACGCGAAGGGCGGGCGCGGCCGCGTCGGCTACTCGAGCGCCTTCCACGTGAGCGGCCACCGCTCGGTCGAGCTGCGCGACGTGCCTGGCGACGGCGACTTCCCGGAGCTGCAGGGCTACTTCCCGGTGCGCGGCACGGGCCGGCTCTACTTCCACTTCGCGTTCCTCACCACCGATCCGAAGCAGGAGCTGAACGTGGCGCTCGCGGGCCCGCGCTGCTTCCAGATGGGCAAGGACGGCATCGGGTTCTGGCTCGGCACGAAGGACGGGCTCCTCGTCCACTACTCCGACAGCATCCCCAAGCGTCTCTTCGTGCCGCGGGCGTTCGTCTGGTACGCGGTCGACGTGGCCTACGACGTCGACTCCGGCCGCTACGACCTCGCGATCCACGCCGAGGGCCGCGACGAGCCGCTCGTGTCGCTGCGCGCCCAGGCCAACACGCCGAGCCAGCCCGGCTCCGCGATCGACAAGTTCTCGTTCGTGGGATCGCCCCACACGGACGACTCGCGCGTCGTCTACTACGTCGACGACGTCGTCATCGGCGGCGACGCGAGCGTCGCCGCGCTTCCCTTCGTGGCGCCGGGGCGGCGCCGGCTGTTCGTCGACTCCTTCACCGAATACCAGCGGCTGCTGCGCGAGCGGCCGCGCTGCCTGCCGGCCACGGACCCCGAGGACTTCGGCTTCGAGCCGGACGACGTCGCGGCGCTCGCGGCCGCGGGCTACAGCGAATCGCTGCAGCGGCTGCTGGCGGCTCCCGGCGCGCCGCCCGTCGCGATGCCCGCGGAGCACGGGCCCGAGCGCTGGCAGGGCTTGCTGCGTGCAGCGGCCGCGTGGAGCTCGGGCTGCGCCTCGCTCGACGCGGGCGACGCGGCCGGAGCGCTCGAACGCTTCGCGGCGGCTCGACAGGCGGCGCCTAAGGCCCGCATCCTCGTCCTCTCCCAGGCGCTCGCGCTCACCGCGCAGGGTCGTGCCGCAGCCGCGGACGAGCGGCTGTCGCTCGTCTCCGAGTGGCGGCACGACGCGCGCTACGCCGTCGCGTCGGCCTACGTCGGCCTCGCGCGCAAGGACCTCGCGGACGCGCTCGCGTGGCTGCGCGACCCGGCGGCCGCGGCGCTCGACCGCGACGCGCCGCCCGGCGGCGAGGAGCCGGTGACGGGCCGGGTGACCGAGCAGTACTACTACGGGCTGCTCTGGAAGGCGGAGTGGGACGACGCGCGCGACTACGCGCTGCGAATGGCCGAGCGCGCCGCGCGCGCAGGCGCGCCCGGCGCCGCCTGGAGCGCCCGCGCCGCGGACGCGTCGTTCTTCAGGAAGGACCTCGCCGAAGCGCGCGAGCTCTACGAGGGAGCGCTCGCGGAGGAGAAAGACTGGGGCGCGCTGCGCGAGATCTACCTGAAGCTCGCCGACCTCGCGTACCTCGCGGGCGACACCGAGCGCGAGCGGTCGCTCCGCGAGCACTACTACGGCCGCCTGCGTTGAGTGAGAGACGCGCGCGCGGCGCCGCGATCCTGGGGCTCCTCCTGCTCGCCGCGATTCGCGCGTCGGCCCAGGACGCCTATCCGTCGGACATCACGCCGCCCGCAGGCACGCAATACCCGTGCGCTCTCACCGCGCTGCCGCGCGGGCTGCCCGGGATCCCGGAGGCGGACCGCGAGTACGTCAACCGGACCTACGCCCGCATCCTGCGGGCGACGCAGGCGAAGCTCGTCCTGCTGAAGGCGCTCGAGGAGCGGCAGGATCTCGACGTGCGGCTCGGGCGCTACCTGTCGGCGCTGGAGCCCCTGGTGCAGCGCCAGCGCGACGACGGCGTCCCCACCGGGCTCGAGCCCTTCCAGCAGGACGTGCTGTCGGCGCTCGCCTTGCAGCAGGCCTTCTTCTCGAAGGCCGCGCCGCTGCGCGCGGCGGGCGGCGGCATGGACGCGGCCTACCGGATCGGCGAGGGTCGGCAGGCGTCGTCCCGGCTGATCGCCGCATGGTCGCGCATGCAGGCCCGCTACCCCGGATGGCCCACTGCGACCCGGGACAGCGTCTTCCACCACCTCTGTGCGCTCGACCTCTTCTGACGGCTCGGATGTAGAGAGCAGATGATCTGACCGCTGCTTTTGAGCAAATGAAGTGTCCGCTTTTCTGGCTGGGTGCGGGGAGAGCTAGAAGGCACCGTGGAGGTGCCGATGCTGTTCCCGCCTTCGGCTCTGGAGCGGGCGATGA
>DATBSL010000176.1:0-10060 GCA_036559805.1 Vicinamibacteria bacterium | reverse complement strand
GCTGCCGTTCGCCAAGGGCGCCACCGGCGCCAAGCGGGCGCTCCTCGGCGACTGGATGATCTCCGGGATCTACGCGGCGCGCTCGGGGCGGCCCTTCACCGTGACCCAGGGCAGCAACAACGTGGGCCCGTACCACAACGGGCTCCCGAACCAGACGGGCAGTGGCGACGGTCCGGAGACCGTGGACAAGTGGTTCGAGCCCGCCGACTTCCCGGCGGTGACTTCGGGCACTTTCGGCAACGCCAGGCGCAACGACCTGCGCGGACCCGGCTGGCAGGAGCTCGACATGAGCCTCGCCAAGGACTTCAACCTGGGCCGCATGAACCTCAACCTGCGCTGGGACGTGTTCAACGTGTTCAACACGGTCAACCTCGGCCTGCCCAACGCCGACATCTCGAGCGCGACCGTCGGCACGATCAGCCAGCTCGCGGGAGACCCGCGGCTGATGCAGTTCTCGGCCAGGCTCAGGTTCTAGGTCATCGGGGGTTCGGGGGGGCGATCAGCCCCCCGAGCCGTCCAGAGAGCCCGCGTCACCCTTCTGTCCGTTTCGTGTGTCCGTTCTCCCGCTTTGCCTTGTTGAAGCGGTCTCCGGGATGTCCCATCGCGAGATCAGGAGCTGCAACTCGGGGCGCCCCGAGTTGAGTCCGATGCTGTCAACCTCGAGTCTGGAGTCGCCTCACCGTCCCTTCTTGCGTGTGCCTGGTCCGTTTCGCGCCTACACCGCGCCTTGGGTGTTCACGTACAGCGAGTAGAGCGACGTCGATCCGCACATGAACAGCCGGTTCCGGTAGCGGCCGCCGAAGCAGAGGTTGGCGCAGCGCTCGGGCAGGTCGATCCTTCCGATGCGCAGGCCCGCGGGGTTGAAGACCTCGACGCCGTCGAGGCCGTCCTCGCCCATGCCCCAGCCCACCCACAAGTTGCCGTCCACGTCCACGCGCAGGCCGTCCGGCGTCCCGGGGCCGGCCTGGGCGAAGCGCGACTTGTTGGTGAGGCGCGTGCCGCCCACGACATCGAAAGAGTAGATCGAGCGCTGGGCACCGCTGGCTTCGACGACGTAGAGCTTCGACTCGTCGGGCGAGAACGCGAGGCCGTTGGGCCGCTCGACGTCGCCGGTCACGACCGTGAGGCTGCCGCTCGCCGGGTCCAGGCGATACACGTTCGTCGGCAGCTCGGGCGTCGCCTTGTGGCCCTCGTAATAGCCGAGAATCCCGAACGGCGGGTCGGTGAACCAGATCGACCCGTCGGAGCGGCACACGACGTCGTTCGGCGAGTTGAGGGGCTTGCCCTCGAAGCGCTCCGCGATGACGGTGACCCCTCCGTCGTACTCGGTGCGCGTCACCCGCCGTGTGTCGTGCTCGCAGGTGACGAGCCGGCCCTGGCGGTCACGGGTGTTGCCGTTGGCGTTGTGCGACGGCTTGCGGAAGATGCTGACGGCACCCGTCTCCTCGTCCCAGCGCATGATGCGGTCGTTCGGGATGTCGCTCCACAGCAGGTAGCGCCCGTCGCCGAACCAGACCGGCCCCTCGCACCAGCGGAAGCCGGTCGCGAGGCGCTCGACCTTCGCGAGATTGATCCGGTACTTCGCGAAGCTCGGGTCGAGCAGCTTCACGGCGGGATCGGGATAGCGCTGGCTGGGCTGCCACTGAGCGAGCGCTCGCGGAGCGAACGCTAGAGCCGCGCCGCCCGCTCCCGCCGTCAAGAACCTCCGGCGAGTCGTCATGGACCGGGATTCTATGCGCGCGCCGACGTCAAAATTCAAGACCTGACCCCTCCGTGGGCTTGGTCCCGCGCGGGATATGATCGGGCGCGATTCCCCCAGCTGAGGAGAGGACGAGTGGAGCCGAGCCAGACAGGCGGCGAAGCGCCCCCGGCCCTGCGCATGCGGGGCATCCGGAAGTCCTTTCCCGGCGTGCTGGCGCTCGACGGCGTGGACCTCGAAGTGCGGGCGGGCGAAGTGCACGTGCTGCTCGGCGAGAACGGGGCCGGCAAGTCGACGCTCATGAAGATCCTGAGCGGGGCGCTCCGCAGCGACAGCGGAACGATCGAGCTCGCCGGGCGCGGCGTGGCGATCGCGGGCCCCGCGCACGCCCAGGCGCTGGGGATCCGCATCATCTACCAGGAGCTCAACCTGGTGCCGCAGCTGAGCGCGGCCGAGAACATCTTCCTCGGCTGCGAGCCCACGCGCGGCTTCGGCGTCGTCGACCGCGCGCGGCTCGAGCGCGAGGCAGGTGAGAAGCTGGCCGCGCTCGGCGTGCGCGTCGATCCCGTACGCCCCGTGCAGGAGCTGGGCATCGCCCAGCAGCAGATGGTCGAGGTCGCGAAGGCCCTCCACGGCGAAGCGCGCGTGCTGATCATGGACGAGCCGACGAGCGCCCTCACCGAGAGCGAGATCGAGGTGCTGTTCGCCGCGATCCAGTCGCTCACGGCACGAGGCGTCGCCATCGTCTACATCTCGCACCGGCTCGAGGAGGTCGAGCGGATTGGGACGCGCGTGAGTGTCCTGCGCGACGGCCGGCACGTCGCGACGCACCGCGTGGGCGAGCTCTCGCTCGCCGAGCTCGTGCGGCTCATGGCCAACCGCGAGCTCAAGGAGCACTTCCCGAAGCGGCGCGTAGCGCGGGGCGAGGAGCTCTTGCGCGTCGAGGGCCTGCGCGGCGGGATCCTGCAGGACGTCGCCTTCTCCGTGCACCGGGGCGAGGTGGTGGCGCTCGCGGGGCTGCTCGGGGCGGGTCGCACCGAGGTGGCCCGCGCCATCACCGGAGCCGACCCGCCGCAGGCCGGACGCGTGAGCGTCCACGGCCGCGAGCTCGCGCTGCGCGCGCCGCGCGACGCGATCCGCCGCGGCATGGGCTTCCTGCCCGAGGACCGCAAGACCCAGGGCCTGGTGCTGGAGCGCTCGGTGGCGGAGAACCTGGCGCTGCCGAGCGCGCCGCGGCTCTCCCGCTTCGGCTGGATGAAGCGGGCGGCGGAGCGGGCACTGGCGGCGGCCGCCGTCGCCGACCTGCGCATCAAGACGCCCAGCCTGGAGCAGAAGGTCGTGCTGCTCTCCGGGGGCAACCAGCAGAAGGTGGTGCTCGGGAAGTGGCTGGCGGCCGACGTGGACCTGCTGGTGATCGACGAGCCCACGCGCGGCATCGACGTCGCGGCCAAGGTCGAGATCTACGAGGAGATGAACCGGCTCACCGCGAAGGGCGCGGGCATCCTGATGGTCTCGTCGGAGCTGCTCGAGGTGCTGGGCATGAGCGACCGGATCCTGGTGATGCGCCAGGGCCGGATCGTGGCCGAGCTCGACGCGCGCGGCGCGACGCAGGAGCAGGTGCTGCGCGCGGCGCTGGGGCAGGCCGCGTGAGCGCCGCTCGCTGGCTCGCCCACCAGGGCCGCCAGGTCGGGACGCTCGCGGGGCTCGTGCTGCTCTCGGGCCTGCTCTCGATCCTGAGCCCTCATTTCCTGAGCGTCTCCAACCTGCTCAACGTGCTCGAGCAGACGGCGATCAACGCCGTGATCGCGGTCGGGATGACGTTCGTGATCGTCTCGGGCGGCATCGACCTGTCGGTCGGCTCGATCGTCGCGTTCTCCGGCGTGCTGCTCGCGAGCGCGCTCCAGGCGGGGCTGCCGGTCCCGCTCGCGGTCGCCGCCGGCCTCGCGGCGGGTGCGCTCTGCGGCCTGCTGAACGGCCTGCTCGTGACGCGCGGCCGGCTGCCGCCGTTCATCGCGACGCTCGGGATGATGAGCGTCGCCCGCGGCATGGCGCTCGTCTTCACCGAGGGGCGGCCGGTCTCGGGCTTCGAGGCGGGCTTCCGCTCGCTCGCCACGGGCCGCGTGCTCGGAGTCCCGACCCCCGTGCTCGCGGCGGCGCTCGTCTACGTGGCCGCGCACCTGCTGCTCACGCGCACGCGCTTCGGGCGCTACGTGTACGCGATCGGCGGCAACGAGGAGGCGACGCGGCTGTCGGGCGTCGCCGTGCGATTCCACAAGACCATGGTCTACGTCCTTTGCGGCGCGACCAGCGCGATCGCGGCCGTGCTGCTGACCGCCCGGCTCAACTCCGCGCAGCCGATCGCGGGGATCATGTACGAGCTGGACGCGATCGCGGCCACCGTGATCGGCGGCACCAGCCTGCTCGGCGGCTCGGGCTCGCTCGGCGGAACGCTCGTGGGTGCTTTGATCATGGGCGTCTTGCGCAACGGTCTGAACCTGCTCGGTGTATCGTCGTTCCTGCAGCAGATCGTGATCGGCGTCGTCATCATCGTGGCCGTGCTGGTGGACTCGATGCTCAAGCGACCGGGGAGATGAACCCATGAAGATCCAGCGACTCGACGCCAAGGTCGCGCTCGTCGCCGCTCTCGCGCTCTCGGGCTGTACGAAGCCCGCGTCCGAGCCGGGGGCCGCCGCGAAGCCGCGCGTGGCGCTCGTGCTCAAGACGCTCAACAACCCCTTCTTCATCGACATGCAGAAGGGGGCCAAGGAGGCGGCCGAAAAGCTCGGCGTCGAGCTGGTCGTCCAGGCGGCCGAGCGCGAGGTGGACGTCGACAAGCAGATGCAGATCATCGAGAACCTGATCCAGACGGGGGTTGGGGCGCTCTGCATCACGCCCAGCGGCTCGCGCGAGGTGGTGCCCGCAATCGCGAAGGCGAACGCCGCGAAGATCCCGGTCGTGATCGTGGACACGCGCGTCGACCCGAAAGCGGCCGCGGAGGCCGGGATCAAGCTCGACGGTTTCGTCGGCTCCGACAACTACGAGGGCGGCAAGGTGGCGGGGGAGCACCTCGTCCAGGTGACGGGCGGCAAGGCCAACGTGGGGCTGCTCGAGGGCATCCCCGGGCACGAGACCGGCGACTCGCGGCTCAAGGGTTTCCACGACGCGCTGAAGGGCGCGCCCGGCGTGAAGGTGGTCGCCTCGCAGACCGCGAACTGGGAGCGCGACCAGGGCTTCAGCGTGTTCCAGAACATGCTGCAGGCCCACCCCGAAATCGACGCGCTCTTCGCCTGCAGCGACATGATGGCGCTCGGCGCGGTCGAGGCGATCGCCGCGGCCGGCAGGACAGGCAAGATCCGCGTCATCGGCTTCGACGCCGTGGACGACGCGCGCAAGGCGATCCTGGCGGGCACGGTGCTCGCCTCGGTGGCGCAGTTCCCTTCCGAGATGGGGCGGCTCGCCGTCGAGGATGCCGTGGCGCTCATCCGCGGCGGCAAGCCTCCCGCCGACCGCAAGGTGCGGATCGAACTCGTGACCAAGGCCACACTCGAAAGCCGCTGAGCTGGCGCGGCGCGCCCCGGCCGATCATCAAAGCCTCGGCGTTCATGCCTTTAGGAACGTCTTGAGGTCGCTCAGGGTCCTGTAAGGGTCCCCCCAGGAACGCTTTTGGCGGGCCGGAGGCCTGTCTTGCGTGCTTACAGGTGGGAACAGTTAAGGAGGGCTCGAATGGTACGGACCCCAAGGACGGCGCTGGCGATAGTGGTCGCGGCGCTCGTGTATCTCGCCACCACGGCCGTGACGAAGGCCGCACCGGCCCCCGAGGGCCGCACGCCTAGCGTGGAGCGCGGCGCCTACCTCGTGCGGATCATGGGGTGCAACCACTGCCACACGCCCTACAAGCTCGGCCCGGCCGGCCCCGAGCCGGACATGGTTCGAGCGCTCTCCGGGCACCCGGCCGACTTCGCCTTGCCCGCGCCGCCCGCCCTGGACGGGAAGTGGACCTGGCTCGGCGCCGCGACCAACACCGCGTTCTCGGGCCCCTGGGGTACGAGCTTCACCGCGAACCTCACGCCCGACCCGGAGACGGGCCTCGGCCGCTGGAGCGCCGAGACCTTCATCGCGACGATGAAGTCGGGGCGTCACGAGGGCAAGGGCCGCCCGATCCTCCCGCCGATGCCCGTCGAAAACCTCGCCGCGCTCAGCGACTCGGACATCCGCGACCTGTTCGCCTACCTCCAGTCGTTGCCCGCCATCAAGAACCGCGTGCCGGCGCCGATCGATCCCCCGGAGGCGGTGCGGTGAGCACCCGGCAGCTCCGTGCGCCCGCCGTGACGCTCGCCCTGCTGTCGCTCGCGACGGCCTGGGGGGTGTCGCGCCGCGCGCCGGGGCTGCGAGCGGAGGAGGAGCCGCGGCCGCCGCTGCGGCTCTCGGAGACGGGGCTCTACGAGGCCGGCCGGCCGGGTGTCGTGGCCGCGGCCAATCGAGCCTTCTCTCCTCAGTACCCGCTCTGGACGGACGGGGCCAGCAAGCTGCGCTGGGTCTACCTGCCGCCGGGCACCACGATCGACGCGAGCGACGTCCACGCGTGGCGCTACCCGGTGGGGACGCGCTTCTGGAAGGAGTTCGCGTTCGGTGGCCGCAAGGTGGAGACGCGCCTGCTCTGGAAGGCCACGCCCGAGCACTGGATCGCCGCGAGCTACGTCTGGAACGAAGAGCAGACGGACGCGGCGCTCGCACGCGAGGGCGGCGTCCCGGGCATCGCGGAGGTGGCTCCGGGTCGCCGTCACTCCGTCCCCAGCCGGGCGGACTGCGCCGCGTGCCATGGCACGCCGCACGCGCCGCTGGGGTTCGGGGCTCTTCAGCTCAGCACCGACCGCGACCCGAACGCGATCCACGGCGAAAACCTGGCGCCCGGCATGCTCACGGTCGCGACGCTCGTGGCTGAGGGCCTGTTGCTCCCGGCGCGCCCGGAGCTCGTTTCCTCGCCGCCCCGGATCCGGACGGAGAATCCGCGCACGCGCACGGCGCTCGGCTACCTGGCGGCCAACTGTGGCGCCTGCCACAACCGCCAGTCCGCGATCACGGCCAACCTGCCCCCGCTCGGCTACGCCGACGTCGTCCTGGACCCCGACGCCGTGGCGCAGAGCCTGGTGGGGCGCGCGACGCGGTTTCAGGTCCCCGGCGTCCGTGAGGGCGAGAGCGTCGCCGTCGACCCGGAGCACCCGGACGCGAGCGCCGTGCTCGCGCGGATGCGCTCGCGCCGCCCGACGAGCCAGATGCCGCCGCTAGGAAGCGTGGTGCGCGACCAGGAGGCGGTCGACGCGATCGCGGCGTGGGTGGCGAGCGACCTGGCCCGAGGTCATCGCACGGCCGCGTTGCGCTGAACGACGTCGAGCCCGCGCCAGCCTTGACAACGGATCGAGGCGCCATATATTGTCTGACAATATATGGCGCCAACGCACGACACCGACTTGAAGAAGGGCAGCGCCGAGCTGCTGATCCTGTCGCTCGTCGGGACGCGGCAGCGGCACGGCTACGACCTCAGCAAGCTGATCGAGTCGCGCTCGCGCGGGGCGTTGCGCTTCAACGTCGCCTCGCTCTACCCGCTGCTCTACAGGCTCGAGGAGCGTGGTCTCGTGCAGGGCCGCTGGGTGGAGAAGGCCGGGCAGCGCCGTCGCCGCTACTACCGGCTCACCGCCGAGGGCCGTAGGACGCTCGCAGCCCGCCGCCGCAGCTTCGCCGCGTTCGTCGCTGGTGTTCGCGGAATCCTGGGTCCGGACTATGCCTGACTGGAAGGCTGAGGCGCGCCGCCGCATCGCGGGCCTCGGCTTCGAGCCCACGCGCGCCGAGGAGATCGCCGACGAGCTGGCGCAGCACCTCGACGACCGCTGCGCCGAGCTCATCGCGGCGGGGATGCCCGGAGACGCCGCCGAGCGAGCCGTGCTCAGCGAGCTGGACGCGAGCGGCGGGCTGCGCAAGGGCCTGGGGAGCCTCCGCCGCGCGCACGCGCCGCAGCCGCTCGTGATCGGAGAGCCTGGCGGCGGCTGGCTGCGGGGTGCCTGGAACGACGTGCGCTTCGGGCTGCGAACGCTGCGCAAGAGCCCGGGGTTCGCCGCTGCCGCGGTGCTGACGCTCGCGCTCGGTGTCGGGGCCAACACCGCGATCTTCAGCCTGGTGAACGCCGTGCTGCTCCAGCGCCTGCCGGTGCGCGACTCGAGGCAGCTCGTCCACGCGAGCTTCGAGGGCGGGGGCGTGATGTCGTACCCCGAGTACGCCGACATGCGCGACCACGGCCACGGCTTCGCGTCGCTGGCCGCGTTCGGGGGGATCGTCGTCTCGCTGAACCGCGGCGGCACGGCCGAGCTGGCGAACGGCTTGATCGTCACGGGGAACTACTTCGACACGCTCGGCGTGCGCCCGGCCCTTGGCCGCCTGATCGGGCCGAACGACGACGTCACCCCGGGTGCGCACCCGGTCGTGGTGCTGGCCCACGACTTCTGGCGCGCTCGCTTCGGCGCCGATCCCGCCCTCGTGGGCCGCGAGCTGCTGATCAACGGGCATCGCTTCACCGTGATCGGCGTCTCGGCTCCGGGCTTCCACGGCTCTGAGCTCGGAGGCGAGCGCGGGATGTTCATCCCGATGATGATGCAGGCCGTCGTGCGCCCGCCGCGCGCGGGCTACTCGGGCGACATGGACCCCGACCTGCTCAAGAGGCGCACCAACCGCTGGCTGTTCCTGGTCGGCCGCCTCGCCGAGGGCGCTAGCCCCGAGCAGGTCGCGTCGAGCCTTGCCGCGATCGCCGAGGCCGGCTCGGAGCCGCGGCCGGCGGGCGTGCAGCCGAGGCGCGTCGTCGCCGTGCCGGTGGACATCGGCGACCCGGAAGAGCGAGCCCAGCTCCGCGCCGTCGCCAGCCTGCTGATGGCGGTCGTTGGGGCGGTGCTGCTGCTCGCGTGCGCGAACGTGGCCAACCTGCTGCTCTCGAAGGCAGCCGCGCGCCGGCGCGAGATCGCCGTGCGCCTCGCGCTCGGGGCGAGCCGCTTCCGTCTCGTGCGCCAGCTAGTCACCGAGAGTGTGCTTCTCGCCGCCATCGGCAGCGCCCTCGGCCTGCTGCTCGCGTACTGGGCCACCTCGGCGGCCGCCGGAGCGGTGCCGCAGGGCGCGCTGCCGATCGCCGTCCGCGTCGCGATCGACACGCGCGTCCTGCTGTTCACGGGCGCGCTCGCCCTCCTGGCGGGCCTCGCGTTCGGCCTGGCGCCCGGGCTCGTCGCCACGCGCGCCGGCCTCGTCGCCGCGCTCAAGGACGAGTCGTTCGTGCCAGACGAGCGCGCGCGGCACTTCAACCTCCGGAGCGCGCTCGTCGTCTCTCAGCTCGCGCTGTCCGTGATGCTGCTGGTCGCGGCGGGCCTCTTCCTGCGCAACTTGCGCGAGCTGCAGGCGGTGAGGCCCGGCTTCGACGTCGAGCGACTGCTACAGGCGCAGCTCCCGATCAACCTGCTGCGCTACACCCAGGCCCAGGGGGCGGCTTTCTACCGCGACGTCGTCGAGCGCGTCGAGTCGCTGCCCGGCGTCGAGAGTGCCGCCGTCGCCCGCGTCCCGGTGCTGGCTGGCAGCGGCCGGGTCAGCAGCCTCCACATCGAGGGCCGCGAGGGCAGCCAGGACCGCTTCCAGAGCGAGGGCGGGGGCGTCGCCACGTCTCGGCTCGACGCGGTCAACTCCAACGTGATCGGCCCGGGCTACTTCCGGACCCTCGGCCTGGCGCTCCTGGCCGGGCGCGACTTCGAGCCCGCGGACACGGAGCAGGCGCCCGTCGTCGCCCTGGTCAACGAGTCGTTCTGGCGGCTGCACTTCGCGGACCGTCAGGCGGCGGGTGTGCTGGGCCAGCGCGTGAGCGTCAACGGCCCGGAGGGCCCGTGGCGCGCGATCGTCGGCGTCGTGGCGGACGCCAAGTACGGCTCGCTGACCGAGGACCGCGTGCCGGTCCTCTATGTCCCCCTGGCGCAGCGCCACGAGACTGGGATGACCCTTTACGTGCGTGCTTCGGGAGACCCGGCGGGCCTCCTCGCAACCGTGCGGCGCGAGGTGCAGGCGCTCGATCCCAACCTGCCGCTGCCCGAGCTGCGCACGGTGCGCGACACGGTCGCGAGCTCGCTCTGGATCGCGCGGATGGGAGCGATCTTGTTGGGCGCGTT
Source organism: Vicinamibacteria bacterium (assembly GCA_036559805.1). Lineage (GTDB taxonomy): Bacteria > Acidobacteriota > Vicinamibacteria > Fen-336 > Fen-336 > DATBSL01. The sequence goes on along the minus strand of DATBSL010000176.1, from coordinate 175 downwards.
CGCGGGCCTCGCGCTGCTGCTTGCCGCGATCGGCGTCTACGGTGTCGTGAGCTTCGGCGTCGCGCAGCGCACGCGCGAGATCGGGTTGCGCATGGCGCTCGGAGCCGGCGCCCGCTCGGTGCAAGGCATGGTCCTGAAGCAGGGTCTGCGGCTCGTCGCAGCGGGCCTCTCGATC